>JAEWCE010000225.1 GCA_023390785.1 Pseudomonadota bacterium | reverse complement strand
GCTACCAGTGCGCCGCAACTGCCCTGGACGCCCGCCATGACCATAGAGCCCTACGCCGTCGACCAGCTCATCTCGGCCAAGGCCATCGCCGCGCGCGTCGAGGCGCTTGCCGCCGAGATCACCGAGTATTTCCGAGGCACCGACAAGCTGGTGGTGATCGGACTGCTGCGCGGCTCCTTCATCTTCATCGCCGACCTGGTGCGGGAGCTCGATTTGCCGGTGGAGGTCGACTTCCTCGAGGTGTCGTCCTACGGCAACGCCACCGAATCGAGCCGTGAAGTGCGCATCCTCAAGGATCTGCGCGGCGAGATCGAAGGCCGCGACCTGCTGGTGGTCGAGGACATCATCGACACCGGTCGCACCCTCCGGCACGTCCTCGACATCCTCGCCACCCGCCATCCCAACCGGGTCGAGGTGTGCGCCCTGCTCGACAAGCCCTCGCGGCGCGAGGTCGACGTCAAGGCGCGCTGGATCGGCTTCGAGATTCCGGACAAGTTCGTGGTCGGCTACGGGATCGACTATGCCCAGCGCAACCGCACCCTGCCCCACATCGGGGCAGTGCGCTTCCTCAAATAGAAAGAGGCGGCCTCGGAGGGCCGCCTTGGAGTCTGGGCTTGGTCTGTGGTCTTAGTGGTGCTGGCTGGCGATGATGCTGCCCAGGATGCCGCCGAAGATCAGGCCGCCGACGACAAAGGCTGCAGGCGGAAAGTAGTACCCGTCATAGTAGCGCCAGCCCGGATGGCGGTGGCGGTCGCCGCGGTGACCGTTGAGATACGCATAGTCGCCGCGCTTCTCGAACTTCCATTTGTGCGACTGGTCGTAGGAGCGGCTGTGCGATGCGGCCTGCACCGGCGCCATCGTGACCGCCATGGCGCCGAGCGACAGCGTCGCAACGCAGATGGCCGAAATGATCGTTTTCATGTTCATCCCTCGATCTGATGGGTCCTTGGGTTCGAGGGACCAACGGGTAACCGCCCGTGTGGTTTCCAGACCAGGATTACGCTTTTGTCATGGAACCTTTCGAGCCGCTGAAACCCGTGCGACCTGGGCCCGGCGATCTGCGGGCGCTCCCAAGGACTTCGATCACCGCGCCGTCTCATGGGCATCACAAACCGCGCGCCCGAACGCGCTGACATGGAGTCTACGATGTCCTCTCATATCCGATCGATCGCCGTCCTCCTGATGGTTGGAGCCGCTCTTGCCGCGGGCCCGGTACTGGCGGCCGATTCCGTCGCCGGCAATCGCGGCCCCGTCGATCGCGGACTCAACCGCGATGCGCCGATGAGCCTGCCGGGGCCGGTGAGTCCCCAGCCGACGCCCAAGGTCGACGCCGGAGCCCTGACCCGCAGCATCTTCGGCCAGGATGAAGCGGCGGCGCTCGATGGCCTTGCGACGCTCAGCGTCTCCGCCGACGGCACCACCAGCGAGACGCCGGCCTCGGGCGATCTGCGCGACATCTTCGAGGCGGAAGTACAGGGCCGCAAGGCAGGCAAATAGCCCCGCTCCGGCAAAGCAGAAGGCCGCCCGATCGCCCGGGCGGCCTTCCAGCTCACATCAGATGCAATCGATCAGAACGGCGTGTTCGGATAGTCGAACTGCGCCGCATTGTCCTTGGTGATCAGCGTCGAATTGATGATCATCGTGCCGTCGACCTGCGAATTGGCGACAAAGTGCAGCGCCGTGAGGTCGATGGCGGTTGCCACCATGTTCGGGTTGTAGCTGACGTCCACCGGCACCTGCTTGGAGCCAGCGGCCACCATCTTGACGATCTGGTTCATGCCGGCGCCGCCAACGAACCACATCTTGTCGTCACGTCCCGCTTCCTTGGCGGCCTTCAGCGCACCGATCAGGGTGTCGTCGTCCTGCGCCCACACGGCGTCGATCTCGGGATACTTGGTCAGGAAGTCCTGCATGACCTTGTAGCCGTCGTCGCGGTTCCAGTTGGCGAACTGGTTGTCGAGCACCTCGATCTTGGTGCCCTTGATGCCATCCATGAAGGCGTCGAAACGCTGCTTGTCGATCGGGATCGGCAGGCCGCGCAGCACCACCACCTTGCCGCCATTCGGCAGCGCCGACTTGAAGTACTCCGCCGTGGTGGCGCCGAGACCCGGATTGTCGCCGGCGACGTAAAGGTCGGGAATGCCCGGCTGGCTGAGCGCGCGGTCGACCACCGTCACCCACTTGCCGGCGTCCTTGACCTTCTTGATCGAGGCGGTCATCGCGTCCGGATCGCCCGGCAGGATGACGAGGCCGTCGATGTTGCGGGTCGTGACCATGTGTTCGAGGTCAGCGGCCTGCTTGGTCGAGTCCGGCGCCGTGGCCAGCACGAACTTCAGGTTCGGGTAGGCCTTCTGCAGCCGGTCGACCGCCTGCTGCGCGAAGAAATCCACGCCGCCGGTCCAGCCATGGTCGGCCGTCGGCACCGAGACCCCGATCGTGTACGTCTTGTCCTGGCCGATCGCGGTTCCCGCGACGGTCAGGCTGCCGACGACGAGGGCCGCCAGCGCTGTGGTTTTCATCAGGTTCATTTGCTCGTCTTTCCTCCCGTTGGGGGCCCTTGCCGGGCCGTGGTAGAACTCTGGTTCAGTTGGTCGTCTTGCGGGACCGCTGCAGCAGCACCGCAACAATGATGATCGCGCCCTGGAACGCCTGGTTGAGGTACGGGCTGATCAAATTCTGCAGATTGAGGATATTGCCGATCAGTTCGAGGATGATGACCCCGACCACGGTACCCCAGATGCGGCCGAAGCCTCCGCGTAGCGTGGTACCGCCGATGATCACCGCGGCAATGGCCTGCAATTCCCACAGCACCGCGGTGGAGCTGTTGGCCGAGCCGAATTTCGGCACATAGAGCGCCGCCGCGACGCCGACCAGCAGGCCCTGCAGCACATAGGTCATCAGCCGCACGCGGTCGACCTTGATCGCCGAATACCGCGCCACCTGCTCGTTGGAGCCGATGGCCGCGATGTGCCGGCCGAACGTTGTCCGCCTGAGCGCCAGCTCGGCGATGATGGCAACGACCGCAAAGATCACGATCGGCAGCGGAATGCCAAGGACGTTGCCCGAATACAGCGGGGAGTAGGTGTCGGACGCCTGGAAGTTGAGGTTCAGCGTGCCGCCATTGGCCAGGAACGTGATCAGCGCCCGGAAGATGCCGAGTGTGCCCAGGGTCACGATGAATGGCTCGATCCGCCCGATGGTCACCAGCGCGCCGTTGGCGCCGCCACCGACGAGCCCGATGGCGAGCCCGGCGAGGATGCCGATGCCGACCGACGACCAGCCCGGCCCCAGCGGCCCCACCAGCGAGTTGATGATGATGATGATCATGCCGGCGGTGAACGCCGCCAACGACCCCACGCTGAGGTCGATGCCGCCCGAGGTGATGACGAAGGTCGCGCCGATGGCGATGATGCCGATGAACGAGGCGCGCGCCACGATGTTCATCATGTTGGCGATAGTGAGGAAATTGCCGTTGAGAGAGGCGCCCAGGATCATCAGCAGCAGCAGGGCCAATAGCGGCCCGAGCGCGCCGAGCCGCAGGCGTGGCCGGCGCCGCTGCGTCGTTGCCTCTGACGTGGTCGTGGTCGTCATGCCGCCTTCCCTTCGATGCCCATCTGGTGGCGCACGATCTGCTCCTCGGTGATCTGGTCGCCGACCAGCTCGCCGACGATGCGACCGAACCGCATCACCACCACCCGGTGGCTGAGGCCGATCACCTCCTGCAGCTCCGAGGAGATGACGATGATGGATTTGCCTTCGGCTGCCAGGGCCGCGATGATGTGATAGATCTGCTGCTTGGTGCCGACGTCGATGCCGCGCGTCGGTTCGTCCATGATGATGATTTCGGGCTCGCTCTCCATGGTCTTGCCCAGCATCAGCTTCTGCTGGTTGCCACCCGAGAGCTGCCCGACATTGACCGACGCATCGCGGGCCCGGATGTCGAAGCGCCGCGTCGCCCGCTCCAGCGCCCGCGTCTCGCTTGCCGTGTCGAGGAACGGTCCGCGCAGGTGCCGCTGCAGCGTCAGCAGCGTCAGGTTGGGCGTGAGCCCCATGTTGACCAGCAGCCCTTTGCCCTTGCGGTCCTTGGTCATGTAGGCGATGCCCGACGCCAGCGACTGCGCCACATTGGCAAAATGCACGGCGCGGCCGTTGACCTTGATCTCGCCGCCACTGCGGTGGGTGAGCCCCACCACCGCCTCGGCCACCGCCGTGCGGCCGGAGCCGACAAGCCCGGCAAAGCCGAGGATCTCACCCTTTCTGAGATCGAACGACACATCGTGCACGCCGCGGGCGCCGAGATGACCGACCGACAGCACCACCGGCGCATCGACGTCCGGCTCGTGTTTGGGCGGATAGAGATTGTGCAATTCGCGCCCGACCATCATCTGCGCCGCCGAATCCGGCGTCAGCGCCTTGGCATCGACCGTGGCGATCAACTGGCCGTCGCGCAGCACGGTGACACGGTCGGAAATTCGCATCACCTCGTCCAGCTTGTGCGAGATGAAGATGATGGCGACGCCGCGCGCTGTCAGCCGCTTGATCTGTTCGAACAGCGTCTCGGTCTCGGCCAGCGACAGCACCGCCGTCGGCTCGTCCATGATCAGCACCCGCGCGTCGCGACTGATCGCCTTGGCGATTTCAACCATCTGCCGGTCGGCAACCGTCAGGCTCTCGATACGCGCGTTGGGATCGATGCCGACATGCAGGGTCTCGAGCAGCTCGCGTGCTTTTTCGCGCATTTGCCGCCCGTCGAGCAGGCCGAAGCGCTTGAGCTCACGGCCGAGGAAGATCGAATCGACGACGCGCAGATGCTCGGCCAGGTTCAGTTCCTGGTGGATCAGCACGATGCCGAGCGCTTCCGCCTCGCCATTGGGCGGCAGCGTCACCTGCTTGCCGTCATAGGTGATGGTGCCGGAGGTCGGCTGTTCGAACCCGGACAGGATCTTCATCAGGGTGGACTTGCCGGCGCCGTTCTCGCCGATGATGGCATGCACCTCGCCTGGCCGAACGTCGAAGTCGATGCTGAACAGCACCGGGATTTCGCCGAACGACTTCGAGATCCTGTTCGCCGCAAGGATCGGCGGCACAGCGGTGCCATCGGGTCCGGACATACGGATCTGCCTCCCATGGACGCGTCGCATTTTACCCCTGCGATCTTGGTCCGCGGAAAGATGTAAAGGTTTTCATACGGCATGTAAAGGTTTACACAACCGGCGAAAGGTATAGGTTTGCGCCAGCGTCGGAGCCCGAGCCAACCTGCGAAGGAAAGCCCGACGCCGAGCCGGATCGCGCTGGCGGAGCACCACGTGCTGCAGCAGAAACTCGCCACGATCGAAGATGTCGCGGCCATTGCCGGCGTCTCCATCGCCACCGTGAGCCGCGCCATCAACGAGCCGGCAAAGGTTGCTGACGCCACGCGCCGCCGCGTCAACGACGCCATCGCCCGCACCGGCTACACCACCAATGCCATGGCGCGCTCGCTGCGCATGCGCCGCGCCAACATGATCCTGATCCTGGCGCCGGACGTCGGCGACCCGAACTTCTCCAACATCCTCGTCGGCCTCGAGACCGAGGCGAGCAAGCGCGGCTACGGCGTGCTGATCGGCAACACCCAGCACGACGCGACCCGCGAGACCGATTATCTGCGCTTCATCAGCTCCAACCAGGCCGACGGCCTGATCCTGCTCACCGGCCACCTTCCCTTCGGCTACCAGACCGAGGGCCCCGCCCGGCTGCCGCCCATGGTGGCGGTAAATGAGCCCATACCTGGCGACCATCACCAGGTGCCGTTCGTCGGCGTCGACAATTTCGAGGGAGCCCGCGTCGCCGCCGAGCACCTCATCTCACAAGGTCACCGCCGGATCGCCTTCATCGGACGCTCCAGCAGCCGCCTCGTCAACGAGGTGCGCGAACGCGGCTACCGCGCCGCCCTCGGTGCGGCCGGCATCGGCATCGATCCGATGCTGATCCTCGAGGGCGACGGCACCACCGAAAGCGGCCGCCAGGCGGCGGAGCATATGTTCGTGCGCGACCTGCTGCCGACGGCGTTCCTGTGCGTCAACGACGCCACGGCCCTCGGCGTCATGATCGCCCTTAACGCCCGTGGCTACGACCTGCCCCGGCAATTCTCGGTGATGGGCTTCGACGACATTTCCTATGCAAGCTTCGTCAACCCCTCGCTCACCACCATGAAACAGCCCCGCTCCAAGATCGGCGAGGCCGCCATGACCCTGCTGCTCGCCATGCTCGAAGGCCGCGAGCTCGAGCGGCGCGAAGTGCTGCTGCGCAGCGAGCTGATCCTGCGCAACTCGGTGGCGCGCCTGGGGCCGGGCGAACCCGACCTCCGGATCTCCCGCACCCGCCGGTCGTAGGGGATCAGCCCGCCGCCGTGTACGCCGTCTTCACCTGGGTGAAGAACTCGACCGCATACTTGCCCTGCTCGCGCGCGCCGTAGCTCGAGCCCTTGCGGCCGCCGAACGGCACGTGGAAGTCGACGCCGGCCGTCGGCACGTTGACCATCACCATGCCGGCCTCGGCGTTGCGTTTGAAGTGCGTCGCGTATTTGAGCGAGGTGGTGACGATTCCAGCGCTGAGGCCGAACTCGGTGTCGTTGGCGGTCGCCAGAGCCTCGTCATAATCCTTGACGCGGATCACCGACGCAACCGGCCCGAAGATTTCCTCGCGGGAAATGCGCATCTGGTTGGTGGCTTCGGTGAACAACGTCGGCTGCAGGTAATGACCGGGCGTCTTGAGCTTCAGAAGCTCGCCACCGGCGGCGAGCTTGGCGCCCTCCTGCTTGCCGATTTCGATGTAGTCGGTGTCCTGCTTGAGCTGGCTCGGATCGACCACCGGGCCGATCTCGACGCCCTTCTCCAGCGCGTCGCCGACCTTGAGATTGCGCACCCGCTCGCTGAGAGCCGCGACGAACTTGTCGTGGATGCCTTCGGTGACGATCACGCGCGACGACGCCGTGCAGCGCTGGCCGGTCGAAAAGAATGCCGACTGCGCCACCGACTCCACCGCGACCTTGAGGTCGGCGTCATCGAGCACCACGGTCGGGTTCTTGCCGCCCATTTCGAGCTGGAACTTGCGCATCACCTTGACCGAGGCCTCGGCCACACGGCGCCCGGTGGAGACCGACCCGGTGAAGGTGAAGGCGTTGATTTCCTTGGCGTCGAGCATGGCCTGGCCGACCACCGAGCCCTTGCCCATCACCAGGTTGAGCACGCCCTTGGGCAGCCCGGCTCGATGCAGGATGTCGACGATCGCCCACGAGCAACCCGGCACCAGTTCCGCCGGCTTGAATACCACGGTGTTGCCGAAGCAGAGCGCCGGCGCGATCTTCCAGCTCGGAATAGCGATCGGGAAGTTCCAAGGCGTGATAATGCCGACTACCCCGATCGGCTCGCGCGTGATCTCGACGCCAACGCCCGGACGCACCGACGGAATGGTCTCGCCACTGAGCCGCAGCGCCTCGCCGGCGAAGAACTCGAATATCTGCCCGGCGCGCGTCACTTCGCCGATGCCCTCGGGCAGAGTCTTGCCCTCCTCGCGGCTGAGCAGCTTCCCCAGCTCCTCCTTGCGCGCCATGATCTCGTGCGCCGTCTTGCTCAGGATGGAGTGCCGTTCCAGCAATCCCGAGCGTGACCACGCCGGAAACGCCGCCTTCGCCGCCGCGATGGCCCGCTGCGTATCGTCCAGCGTCGCACGGGCATACAGTCCCACCACCTCGTCAGTATTGGACGGGTTGACGTTGGGCACCGCCTCGCCATCGACCCATTCGCCGTCGATCAGGTTTCCGTGCACTTTTTCCATCTTGCAGATCCTTTCGGGCAACGAGCCCGGTCATAAACTCAAAGTGTCATCCCCTGCGCAAGCGGGGCCCAGAGCGCACCTTTACCACCCGATGGGTGGGTCCACGCTTGCGCGGGGAATGACCTGGCGGGTGATCACAGCAACCCCGCCTTCGCCAAATCGCGCATCAAATGGCTGGCGCCATAGGTCCAGGGCGGACATTCCGTAGATAGGCGCACGCGGTTGGAAAGCGAGCCCAGCGTCGGCGTCGAAATCGTCACGATGTCGTTGGCCCTGTGGGTAAAACCCTTGCCGACGCCGCCGCGATCCTTCACCGGCGCGAACATGGTGCCCAGATAGAGCACGAGCCCGTCGGGATATTGGTGATGCCGGCCGATGGCCGAGGCCACCAGGGATTCCGGCGTGCGCGAAATCTGCCGCATCGACGAATGCCCGTCGAGCACGAAGCCATCCTCGCCCCGCACCTCCAGCGCCACTTCGGCGCTCTTGATATCGTCGAGCGAAAAGCCGTCGTCGAACAGCCGGATGAATGGCCCCAGCGACGCCGACGCGTTGTTGTCCTTGGCCTTGCCGAGCAGCAGCGCCGAGCGCCCCTCGACGTCGCGCAGATTGACGTCGTTGCCCAGCGTCGCGCCGACGATGGTGCCGCTGCTCGCCACCACCAGCGCCACCTCCGGCTCGGGATTGTTCCACTCGCTGATCGGCAGGATGCCGACATCGGCGCCGAAACCGACGGTCGACATTGGCTGGCACTTGGTGAAGATCTCGGCATCGGGCCCGATGCCAACCTCGAGATACTGGCTCCACACGCCGCGTGCGATCAGCGTCTGTTTCACCTTCATGGCGGTATCCGAGCCGGGCACCAGCTTGCTGAGGTCGGTGCCGATGAGCCCGGTGATCTCGCCGCGCAACGCTTCCGCCCGAGCCTTGTCGCCACGCGCCTGCTCCTCGATGACCCGCTCGAGCAGCGACACAACGAAGGTTACGCCCGCGGCCTTCACCGCCTGCAGGTCGATCGGCGACAGCAAACACGGAGCACTGTCGGATGACTTGTCCGGCCAGCTCGCCTCGAGCAGCGCCTCCACCGCCCCGATGTCGGTGCCACTTGCACCCGCGACATAGGCGGCGGCACCGGGGAGCTCGCAGATGTCGCGCGAGGTCGCCATGCCCGGCGCAGTGATGTCGATCACCCGGCTGCCGCGCACCGTCACCATGCGGGGATAGGAGAACCCCGGAACACGGGCGCGGCCAAGCAACAGGCCTTCGGCAGGAATTTGGGTCGCTGACATGTTAGTTTCCTCGGGCCGCGCTACCTAACCCGCCCCTGCCCGCACTGTCCAGCCGGACCGGAGGTACGTGCGTCAGCCTTTTGTCGAAGGTCCTCCCAAGGATTGGCGATCATGCGGCGTCTTACTCCCGACTGCATCTGCCGGCATTGTCGCCGGACGACTCAAGGAGACCATCCATGCGCCTAAGTACTGCCCTGCTTCCCGTCAGCCTCGTTCTGGCGCTTGCGAGCCCCGCTTTCGCCGCCGGCACCATGCAGATGAGCGGCCACGGCGAAGTCATGGCCAAGCCCGACACCGCCTACGTCACCTCCGGCGTCACCTCGCAGGGGACCACGGCCAAGGAGGCGCTCGACGCCAACACTACCGACATGTCGGCCCTGATCGATGTGCTCAAGCAGGCCGGCATAGCCGAAGCCGACATCCAGACCTCGGGCTTTTCCGTCAACCCCAACTACATTTATTCCGACCAGCGCGACCAGAACGGCTACCAATTGCCGCCCAAGATCGCCGGCTACACCGTCACCAATTCTGTGACGGTGCACGTACGCGACCTTACCATCCTCGGCACCATGCTCGACAAGGAAGTCAGCGTCGGGGCCAACACCATCAACGGCATCAACTTCGCCGTCGAGGACCCCTCGGCGCTCTACGACGAGGCCCGCAAGGCCGCCTTTGCCGACGCCCAGGCCAAGGCCAGCCTCTACGCGCAGGCCGCCGGCATCGGCCTCGCCTCGATCCAGAACATCACCGAGAGCTCCGGCGTCATCCAGCCGCCGCAGCCGTACCTCTACAAGGCCACCGCGGCCGCGCAGGACCGCGCCATGCCGGTGCCGGTCGAAGCTGGCCAGCTCACCTTCTCGATCGACGTGAACGTGACGTGGGAGCTGAACAGCGGCAAATAACCCCATCAAGCGAATGGCGAATAGTGAGTGGCGAACAGGGAGGTGACCTTAGGCTACTCGCTGCTCGCTACTCGCTACTCGCTACTCGCTACTCGCTACTCGTCCTCACCCGCTGATCGCCTTCCAGATCATGTTGAGGCCGGCCAGCACGAGGAACGCTGCGAACACATAGCGCAGCGTTTTCTGGTTGAGCTTGTGCGCCAGCGCGGCGCCGAGCGGCGCCGTCAGCGCCGCAAAGCCGCCGACCAGAACGAAGGCGATGACGTTCACATAGCCCAGGCTCAGCGGCGGCAATCCCGCCGCGCCCCAACCCGAGACGATATAGCCAATGGTGCCACCGATGGCGATGAACACCCCGATCGCCGCCCCTGTGCCCACCGCCTGGTGCATGGTCGCGCCGAACGCCGCCATTGTCGGCACGCTGAGCGAGCCGCCGCCGATGCCCATGAGCGCCGACAGGAACCCGACGATCGAGGCCGCGATGCGATGCGTCGTCGCCGAGGATTTGAGGTGCCCCATTAGCCGCTGCTGGATCGGCACCACGACGTTCAGCGCGATCAGAAGCGCCAGGACGCCGAACACGATGCGCAACGCCTCGCCCGTGAACCAGCGCGCCAACAGCCCGCCGACCAGTGTGCCGACCAGCACGAACGGCGCCCACAGCCGCAGCGCGCGCGTATCGACCGCACCGCGGCGGTAGTGTGAGCGTGCACTCATGGCACCGGTGGGCATGATGATCGCCAGCGACGACGCCACCGCCACATGCTGCGCAATATCGCCGGAAAACCCCATGGCCTCGAACGCCGTCGACAGGATGGGCACGATGATGACGCCCCCACCGACGCCGAGGAGACCCGCGAAGACGCCGGAGATGCAGCCGCTGATGGACAGGCCGACAATCAGTGGCCAGTAACTGAGAACGAGGTTCATTGTGTCTCGCCGATAAGATGCAGCTGCACCTGCCGTCGATGCGGCAGCGTGCGGTGCTCGAACAGGTAGATACCCTGCCAGGTGCCGAATGCGGTCGCACCGCCGACGATGGGGATGCCGATCGAGGTCTGCGTCAGTGCCGACTTGATATGTCCCGGCATGTCGTCGGGCCCTTCGGTTCGGTGCACGATCCAGTCCATGCCCTCGGGCGCGATGCGGCGGAAGAAGCCGACAAGGTCGGTCTGCACGTCGGGATCGGCATTTTCCTGGATCAGCAGCGACGCTGAAGTGTGGCGACAAAACGCCGTCACCAGTCCGTCCGACACCCTCGATTGTGCGACGAAGCGATTGAGATCACGGGTGAATTCGTAGAGTCCGGGCCCCTGTGTTGCAATCTCGATCGTTGTTGTCATCTGTTGCATGTGTCGGCTACGCGCGTAGCACGGCGCTGGAGCGGATGGAACCGATCACAGCGCTGTGACGTTGCGGCGGCGAAGCGGGGAATTGTCATCAAGGATGGTCAAACCGGCGTTCAGGCCCGGTTCAGCAGGACAGCGTCACTTCCTCATGCAACTGACTCGAAAATAAGGAAACCCCACATGCGACTGCGAAACTGGCTCCTCACCGGTACCAGCGTCACAATGCTTGCGCTTGCGCCCACCGTGGCTGCGCGCGCCCAGGATACGACGAACGCCGATCTCGTCGCCGCCTACCAGGCCTATGCCGCCGACCAGAGCGATGACAACAAGACGAAACTGAACGAGGCGTGCATCGCCGCCGGTTTCCAGAGCTTCGACGACTGCGTCGCCGCGATGAGCAGCGCGCAGCCGCCGGCCGCACCGGCTCCGGAGCAACCGGCGCCAGCGCCCGAGCAGCCTGCTCCGGCGCCCGAACAGGCTGCCCCAGCCCCTGAGCAACCGGCTCCCGCTCCGGCCCCCGCCTCGGAAGAGCCGGCCCCGGCTCCCGAACAGCCGGCCCCCGCCCCTGAACAGCCGGCCCCTGCCCCTGAACAGCCGGCCCCTGCCCCTGAACAGCCGGCCCCTGCCC
>JAEWCE010000213.1 GCA_023390785.1 Pseudomonadota bacterium | reverse complement strand
GTGACCGGCAGGCCGGTGACCGAGACCACGGAGTTCGGCGGCAGGCCGGCACGCACCCGCTCCTCGACGAGCCGCACGGCCTTCCGCCCCGCCTCCTGGTCGAACGGCCTTTCGCGCCAGCGCGGCGGCGTGCGCGTCACCCAGCTCGTGCGCGTGACCTGAGAGATTTCGTCGAGGAGCTGGATCGCCGAGATGCCGCCGCCGACGATCAGCACGTGCTGCCCGCGGAACGCCTCGGCGGTGCGGTAGTCGTGGGTGTGGAGCTGCCTGCCGCGGAACGTCTCGCGCCCGGGATAGTCGGGAATGAACGGCGACTCCCAGGTGCCGGTGGCGTTGATCAGGCCGCGGACCGAGAAGGTTTCGCGGTCGGTCTCGATGCGGAAGCGGCCGGCACGCTCGCACACCACTTTCACCGTCACGGGGCGATAGACAGGCAGCGCGAAGCGTCGCTCGTACTCGGCGAAGTAGCGCGGCACCGCCACCGCTGCCTCGACACTGTCGCCGGCATCTGGCACCGCTTCCACAAAGCTCAGGCCCGGCAGGTCATGGATGCGGTTGACCGTGCTCAGCGTCAGCGACGGCCAGCGATGCTGCCAGGCGCCGCCTGGAACCGGATTCTGGTCGAGCACGACAAAGCCGCGCCCGGGCGTGACCCCACGCTGGCGTAGATGATAGGCCGAGCTCAGGCCCGCCTGCCCCGCGCCGATCACCGCGATCTCGGTCTTGATGGCGATCTGCGCGGCGCTCACTTCGATGCTCCCGGCGGCAGCGCCGGCGTAGCGCGCCGCAGCAGCCGGGCAATGATCTCGAGCACCAGCGCCGGGTCGGTCTCTTCCGAGATCGGCACCGGTGGCCGCGGCTTCAGCGCCTCGGCCTGCTGCTCGTCGGGGCGGTCGAAAAAGTACGCCTCGCTGGCCGTCGCCGCGGCGATCCGCGACGCCACCTCGGCGGCCATCTCGGCGATCCGTCGCCGCTGCTCTGTCTCGAGCACCACGCCCGAGGGCAGGCTGCGGGCCAGCACGCGAGCCCAGTGCACGATGCCGCTGAGCAGCAGCAGCCGCGCGCGGACCTCGCCGAAGCGTGTTACCGCCGCCCAGGGTCCGCCGATCGGCCGCACCGCCGTCGCGAGATCGGTGTAGGCGCGGTCGAGCAGGCGCGAGCGCGCCAGAAGGTGCAGCGGCTCGGCCTCGCCCATGGCGCGGCCCCGCGCCGCCTCGACCAGATCGGCTAACGCCTTGAGATATTTGTCCAGCGCGGCGCCGATGCCGGTCGCGGCACGCACCGGAAAGATGAGGAACGCCACCAGCGTGCCGGCGGCGGCACCGATCACGGTCTCCTCAAGGCGCAGCAGCAACAGCTCGGGCGTGAAACTACCGGTGAGGCCGTAGAGCAACGCCAGCGCGATGGTGATGAAGAAAATCATCACGCTGTAGCTCACCTGCAGGTAGTAGAAGGCGAGAAAGAACGCGACCGGCATCAGCGCGGCGGTGGCGAGCGGCTGCCCATGCAGCAGCGTTGCGATGATGGTGCCGCCGACGAGCCCGGCCATCGTGCCCAACGAGCGCTGCAGGGCACGCTGCGCCGTATCGGCCCGCGACTTGGTGTTGTTGAACACGATGAAGGCGGTGATCACCGCCCAGTACCACCGGCTGGGCGACGTCGCGATCCCGATGGTCATGGCGATGGCGCAGGCGAGCGTCACCTGCACCGCGGTTTGGAGCTCCGGCCGTTGCCACCAGTGCGCGACGGCGATCGATTTGGCGGCGCTGGCGGCGGGACCCGCTGCCGAGAATGGCGACGGCGTGGCCTTGAGCGAGGTATCGATCTGCGAACGCGACCGCTCGAGGCGCTGCAGCAGGTGCGCGGCGACGCTGTCGGTCTCGGGCAGCGGCGTGCGGTCGAGCGCCGCGCGCAGCAGCGCCGCGGGCGGTCGGTCGACATAGCTCGAGCGCACCAGCCGCTCGGTCACCAATTGCACGTCAAACAGCGCGATGGCGAGATCGGAGGCCGGCCCGCGCGCGGCAAGGCCGCCGTCCTCGCCCTGCGGGATCAGGCCCTCGGCCATCATGACGATGTCGCGCAGCCGGTTGAGCTGCGCCTGCAGTTTCGGCCGCTCGACCTGCGGCGCGGACGCCAGCTCGGTGAGGATCGCGGCAACCCGCTGGTCGAGGCTCGCCAGCGCCCGGCCGAAGTCGCGCCGCGGCTCGTCGCGCAGCAGCACATTGGTTACGATCTGCGTGACGGTGAGTGCCAGCGCGATCGCCAGAGCGAGCCAGGGTAGATCGGCCGGCACCGGCCGGGTGTAATTGCCCATGAAGTAGGCCATGACGCCGATCATGCCGACGGCCGTCCAGCGCTGGCCGAAGCGGCGCAGATAGACGGCGGCAAAGATCACCGCGAGGAAGGCGAGATCGCCGACCAGCGGCCACGGCGCGAGCAGGCTCGCCCCCGTGACTGCCGCGAAGGCGCCGAGCCCGGCATAAGCTCGCGTGACCGCCTGCGCCCGGGAGCCCTTGTCGCGCACCGCCAGCGAGCCGTTGAACGACAGGACGAAGGCGAGGCCGTACGCGGTGAAGGGCAGCGCATGCAATTGCGCAAGGCCGAGCAGCAGCCCGACATTGAGCGCCAGCGCCAGCAACGCCCGGGAGGCGAGGCGCAGCCGCGAGAAGGCCGGGTCCGACGCTCCCAGCCGATCGCGCAGCCGGCGGAACGGCCGCAGCCATCCCGCCGCGGAGGCTGTCGGGTGCTCGGCCAACGCGGTCATCGGGGAGAGCTTACGACGCGGCTGCCGCCCGCGACACCCCCGCGCGATGCTCGGCGATCACCGCGTCGATCACCGCCCGCGGCGCGTTTTCGCTGGGGTTGTCCACCATGCCGTTGGCCAGCATCAGTGCGGCCTTCCACAATGCCCACGCCCGGGCGCGGGCCCACATCACGTCGTCGGCCGGCATCGACAGCCGGAACGAGTCGCGCCCGGCGCCGTCGAGAAACACCCAGGCGATCACCAAATCGCAGGCAGGATCGCCCACGGCGCAGCCGCCAAAATCGATCACCGCGGCGAGCTGCCCCTTACACTGGAGGAGATTGCCGGCGGCAATATCGCCGTGCAGCCACATCGGTGGGCCGGTGAAGGGCGCCGCCGCTGCGGCGTCGAGCACCGCGTGGGCCGCGGGCGCGTCGATGGTCTCGGCGATGCTGTCGATTGAGCGCCGCGCCTCGTCGCCATAGGCCGCCATGACATCGGCGCCCCGGAAGTAATTGTGCTGGCCCGGCGGCGGTCCCCCGGTCGCGTCGATGCGTTGCAGGGCGATGAGGAACTTTGCGAGGTCCCAGCCGAACTGCACAGCATCGTCGACGTTCTCGCGCGTCACCGGCTCGCCCTCGAGCCAGCGGTAGATCGACCAGGGGCAGGGATAGCCCTCAGCCGGTCGCCCGATCCCGATCGGCACGGGCACCGGCAAGGGCAGATGCGGGGCAAGCCGCGGCAGCCAGTACGCTTCCTTTTCGGCCTGCTCGGCGTAGCCCATGGCGCTGGGCAGGCGGACCTTCATGTCGTTGCCCAGATGGAAGGTCCAATTGTCCCAGCCGTCGCGTTCGACCGGCCGGATGGGTAGGCCGGCCCATTGCGGAAACTGCGTCGCCACCAGCCGTTCGACCAGCGGCACGTCGACGTCGAACTTGCCGGCCCTGAGCTTTTCCTCGCGCATCGCATCTCCGGATCGAAGCGACGCAATCGACCCCGAAACGCGGCGCGGGTCAACCGGCCCTGGCGCGCTTCGGCAGCGGCGGGCCCCTGTCGCGTGCGTCGTCCATTACCGTCCGGCCGCCATAGTCCTTGCTGCGCCGCCACTCCTCGTCGATGTATCCGTAGAACGACGGTCCAGAGACCTTGCCCTCCACCGCCCGCGCCTGCGCGTCGAGGCGCTTGATGGCGCTCAGCTCCTCGCTGGCGCCGAGCCGGGCCTTCACCACGGCGTATTTGAGCACCTTGATGGTCTCGTCGTAGACCTTGAGCGGCACCGGGAACGGCGCGCCGTCCTTGCCGCCCTTGCTCATCGAAAACCGCGCCGGATCGGAGAAGCGGTGCGGCGCGCCATGGATCACCTCGGCCACCATGGCCAGCGAGCGCACGGTGCGGGCACCGACGCCCGGCACCAGCAGCAGGTCGGCGAAATCGCGCGGCGCATTGTCGGCGGCGGCGCCGAGCGAGGCGTGCAGGCGCCGCAGCATCACATCCTTGGGGCGCACGTCATGGTGCGCCGGCATCACCAGATGCGGCAGCAGCGGCTCGGCCTCCTCGTCCGGCGGCTCGACCGGGCGGCCTTCGAGCTTGCCGATTTCGCGCACGATGCCGTCCGGGCCGAGGCTGCCGAGCAGGTCGACCGAGGCCGACCGTGCCCGGTCGGCGCGCCGGTCGGTGAGGTTGACGATGGTCCCCTGCCCGATCCCCTCGATCGCCGTATGCGGCTGTTCGACAAAGCTTTTGAGGCCTTCGCTCTGCCAGTGATAGCGGCGGGCGGTGGACGTTGCGTCCTGCATGCCCTGCTGCACGACGACCCATTTGCCGTCGTCGGCGACGATGAAGCCGTGCAGGTAGAGCTCGAAACCGTCCTGCACGGCGGCGCTATCGACCTTGGCGACGAGGCGGCTGGCCTCGGCCAAAGCGGCGCCGTCGAAGCCGACGCGGCCACCGATCTCCACCAGCTCCTGTGGCGTCTTGCGCGAATGCCGGCCGCGGCCGCCGCAGACGTGGAGGCCGAGCTCGGATTCGAGCGGCTTGAGGCCGCGCTTCAGCGCGCCGATGACCGAGGTGGTGATGCCCGACGAATGCCAGTCCATGCCCATCACGGCGCCGAAGCTCTGGAACCAGAACGGGTTCGCCAGGCGGCTCAGGAACTCGTCACGGCCATATTCCGCGCAGATGGCCTCGGCGATGATGGCGCCGAGCTTCGCCATGCGGCCAGCGAGCCATTCGGGGACGCGGCCGCCGTGGAGCGGAAGATCGGCGCTGCCGCCGCGTTGAGCCATGACACTCTCCCAGGTAGTCGCGGGTTCGTAGCACAGAACAAACCAGAAACAAAGAATCCGGCTCCGGCAGGTTGACTCCCCGATCCAGCCAGTCCATAACCAAATCGTTCTATAAC
>JAEWCE010000024.1 GCA_023390785.1 Pseudomonadota bacterium | reverse complement strand
GTCGAAACCATCATTCCGCAAGAATGGCGGGAACGTCATCAGCTAGGCATCGAACGTTTTCTCGCCATCGGCGAGAGTTCGATGCTCAACCGGCGCGTCGAACTGATGGCGATGCGCTCCGACCGTTCGGCGTTTCCGATCGAGCTGGCCGTCGTTCCCCTTCGCGTACAAAACAGGCCGGCCTTCACCGCATTCATTCGCGATATTTCAGAACTCAAGCAAAGCCAAGCGGTATTGAAGGACAGTGCATTGCGCTATCGCCAGCTGGTCGAACTATCGCCCGAAGCGATCTTCGTTTGCCGCAATCATCGGCTGACTCTGCTCAACCAGGCCGGCTGCCGGCTGCTCGGCGCGCTGGATGCGACACACCTGCTTGGCCACAGCATCTTCGAGTTCGTTCACACCGATTGCCACACCCGGCTTCAGGAGCTGGCACTGATCCCGCCGGAGGCACACTTGACCACGCCGTTCGTCGAACAAATCTGGCTGCGCATGGACGGAAGCAGATTCAACGCCGAAATAGCAGTATCCAGCCTGACCTATAACGACGAGCCTGCGATACAGCTCGTCGTGCGCGACATCACCGAACGCAAGCGCGCCGAATCGCTGCAACTGGGGCAAAACAGAATTCTGAACATGGTGGCAACCGGTGTCCCACTGGCGGAAATACTGATCGAAATCGCGCGGTTCGTCGAAAGCCAATCCGGTCACGGCCTGTGTTCCATCCTTCAGCTCAGCAACGATGGCAAGACGCTGACCGAGTGTATTGCGCCCAGCCTGCCGCAGACTTACCTCGCGCGCCTGGGCGGTACCGAGGTCGGGCCGAGCAACGGTTCATGTGGCACGGCCGCTTTCCGCACCGGACCGGTCATCGTGACCGACATCGCGAACGACCCGCTTTGGACAAGCCAACGTGATCTGGCATTGGCGCATGGACTCCGGGCATGCACCTCTTGGCCGATCTTTGGCAAGCACAGAAAAATTCTGGGAACTTTTGCGCTCCACTTTCGGGAACCGATCGCGCCGACGGCGAAAGACCTGCAACTCTTTGACATTTGCACCAATCTCGCGGGAATCGCGATGGAAAGCCGGGCGGCGGAAGAAAAAATCCGCTATCTCGCCCACTACGACGGCCTGACCTCGTTACCCAATCGCTTTCTGTTCAAGGAATATCTCGATCTCGCGCTGCGCAATGCAAAAAGACACGGAACCAAGTTTGCCGTGCTTTTCCTCGATCTGGACAAGTTCAAGGAAATCAACGATACGCTAGGCCACGACGCCGGCGATCAGGTGCTGCGCGAAATAGCAGGCCGCCTGCGTGACTGCCTGCGCCATACGGACAAGATTGCGCGCATGGGCGGCGATGAATTCTACGTCCTGATCGAAGAGCTCAGAGATGGGCATTACGCCACCGATGTGGCGCAAAAACTGCTGGACGCAGCTTCGCGCCCTGTGCGTATTGGGGACCGCGACTGCCGGCTCAGCGTCAGTATCGGGATCAGCATTTTCCCTGACGACGGCACGGATGAGCTCGCGCTGCTGAAAAATGCCGACAGTGCGATGTACCGCGCGAAAGATCTCGGTAAAAACGGATATCAGTTCTTTTCGCCGCAACTGGAATATGGCGAGAGCAAGGTGACCATCTTCAAACGGCGCCCGGTAGCGCACTCGCGGAACAGCGAAACGGCCTATTGCAGGTGAGCCATGCGAGCGGCAGCTCGTGCCTGTAAAACAAAACCGCCCGCGCTTGCGCACGGGCGGTTTGCAATGGATGCGGCCATCCCGGCCGCAATCGTCTATCGACGCATTACTGCTGTTGCTGGGCTGCGCCACCTTCTTCAGCCGCAGCAGCCTTCATCGACAGCTTCAGACGGCCACGTTCGTCGGTTTCCAGTACCTTGACGCGTACCTGCTGGCCTTCCTTCAGATAGTCGCCCACGGCGTTGACGCGCTCGTTGGCGATCTGGCTGATATGCAGCAGGCCGTCGCGACCCGGCAGGACTTGTACGATGGCGCCAAAGTCGAGCAGCTTGAGCACGGTGCCTTCGTAGATTTTGCCCACTTCGACCGAAGCGGTCAGCTCCTCGATGCGGCGCTTGGCTTCCTGACCTGCAGCGGCATCAACCGATGCAATCGTCACCACGCCTTCGTCGGTAATATCGATCTGCGTGCCGGTTTCCTCGGTCAGCGCACGAATTACCGCCCCACCCTTGCCGATCACGTCGCGGATCTTTTCCGGGTTGATCTTCATGGTGATCAGGCGCGGCGCGAAATCGGACAGCTCAGTCCGTCCGCTCGGCATGGCATCCTGCATCTTCGCCAGGATGTGCATGCGGCCTTCCTTGGCCTGTGCCAGAGCAACCTGCATGATTTCCTTGGTGATGCCCTGAATCTTGATGTCCATCTGCAGTGCAGTCACGCCATGGGCAGTGCCGGCCACCTTGAAGTCCATGTCGCCTAGGTGATCCTCATCGCCCAGGATGTCGGTCAGGACGGCGAACTTGTTGCCCTCCTTGATCAGGCCCATCGCGATACCGGCGACATGTGCCTTCATCGGCACGCCTGCATCCATCAGCGCCAGGCAGCCGCCGCACACCGATGCCATCGAGGACGAACCATTGGAC
>JAEWCE010000155.1 GCA_023390785.1 Pseudomonadota bacterium | reverse complement strand
GATGGTGCAGCGCGGCCACGCCTACGCCATCGTCGACGAAGTGGACTCGATCCTGATCGACGAGGCGCGCACGCCGCTGATCATCTCGGGCCCGACCGAAGACCGCTCCGACCTCTACATGAAGGTCGACGAGATCATGCTGCAGATCGGCGAAGGCGATTTCGACCACGACGAGAAGCAGCGGTCGGTGACGTTTACGGAAAGCGGCACCGAAAAACTCGAGGGCCTGCTGCGCGAGGCCGGCATCCTCAAGGGCGAAGGCCTCTACGACCTCGAGAACGTCAACATCGTGCACCACGCCAATTCGGCGCTGCGTGCCCACAAGATGTTCAACAAGGACAAGGACTACATCGTCCGCAACGACGAAGTGGTGATCATCGACGAGTTCACCGGCCGCATGATGCCGGGCCGCCGCTATTCGGAAGGCCTGCACCAGGCGCTGGAGGCCAAGGAGCACGTCAAGATCCAGCCCGAGAACCAGACGCTGGCCTCGATCACCTTCCAGAATTACTTCCGCCTCTACAAGAAGCTCGCCGGCATGACCGGCACGGCCGCCACAGAGGCCGAGGAATTCGCCAACATCTACAACCTCAACGTCGTCACCGTGCCGACCAACGTCCCGATCAGGCGCCAGGACGACGACGACGCCATCTTCCGCACCGCCGACGAAAAGTTCGCCGAGATCACCAACGTCATTCTCGATGCGCAAAAGCGCGGCCAGCCGGTGCTGGTGGGCACGACCTCGATCGAGAAGTCCGAGATGCTGGCCGACCTGCTGCGCGCCAAGGGCATTGGCAACATGCAGGTGCTCAATGCCCGCTACCACGAGCAGGAAGCGCACATCATCGCCGACGCCGGCGTGCCCGGGGCGGTGACCATCGCCACCAACATGGCCGGCCGCGGCACCGACATCCAGCTCGGCGGCAATCTCGAAATGCGCGTCGAGAAGGAGGCCGCGGGCCTCGAAGGCGAAGAGCGCAAATCCAAGATCGCCCGCATCAAGGAGCAGATCGCCAGCGACAAGCAGAAGGCGCTGGAAGCCGGTGGCCTGCTGGTGATCGGCACCGAGCGGCACGAGAGCCGCCGCATCGACAACCAGCTGCGCGGCCGCTCCGGCCGCCAGGGCGACCCGGGACATTCGAAGTTCTTCCTGTCGCTGCAGGACGATCTGATGCGCATCTTCCCGGTCGAGTCGATGGACTCGATGCTTGGCAAGCTCGGCCTCGAGGAAGGCGAGTCGATCACTCATCCGTGGGTGACCAAGGCCATCGAGCGCGCCCAGGGCCGCGTCGAAGCGCGCAACTTCGACATCCGCAAGAACATCCTCAAATACGACGACGTGATGAATGACCAGCGCAAGGTCATCTTCGAACAGCGCCTCGAAATCATGGACAAGGACGACGTGTCCGAGATCATCGACGACATGCGCCACGACGTGGTCGAGACGGTGATCCAGCGCGCCATCCCGCCGCACTCCTACCCCGAGCAGTGGAAGACCGAGCAGCTCAACGCCGAGGCCAAGCAGTATCTGGGCGTCGATATCGAGGCGCAGCACTGGGCCGAGGAAGAGGGCATCGACGTCGAGCAGGTGCGCGAGCGCCTGACCGAGGCCGCCAATGACTACGCTGCCGCCAAGATTGCCAAATACACCCCGGAGATCATGCGGCAGGTGGAGAAGTCACTGCTGCTGCAGTCGATCGACCAGCTCTGGCGCGAGCACCTGGTGACGCTCGACCATCTCAGCAAGGTCGTGGGCTGGCGCGGTCTCGCGCAGCGCGATCCGCTCAACGAATACAAGCAGGAAGCCTACGAGCTGTTCCAGAAGCTGCTTGCCGACATGCGTGAAATGGTCATCGGCCAGCTGAGCCATGTCGAGATCCAGATGCGCGCGCCCGAGCCGCCGCCGCAGCCCGATTTCGGCCGGCTGAGCGAAATCCACATCGACCCCGATCTGGGCGAGAACGATGCGGCAAACCAGGTCTCGGGCACCATCGGCGGCACGCTGGCCGCGGCGGGGGCCCTGGCTGGGCTCGGCGGCGACGTGGCGGAGGCCGATCCTCGCCTGAGGCCGATCGACCCCAAGCTGCTCGTCGGCGTCTCGCGCAACGCCCCCTGCCCCTGCGGCTCGGGCAAGAAGTTCAAGCACTGCCACGGCAGCTTCTAACCCAGCGGCCGGCCGATCCGGCGCCCTCGTCGACCGATCGGAGAGAGCGAAACACGGAATCTAGAGCGGCGGGCCGCCCACGCTGAGCAGCAGGCGGACCAGATCCACCTGGCGGCGCATGCCGGTTTTGTCGAGCAGCGCGCGCAACTGGTTGCGCACCGTGGCGATGCTGCGCCCGGTGCTCCGCGCCACCGCCGCCAGTGACTGCCCCTCGCTCAGCGCCGAGGCCAGACGCGCTTCGGCCGGCGTTAGGTCGAACAGGCCCTGCACCAAACCGGCAGGAGCGCTGCGGGCCGCCACGGGCGTTACGATCACCAGCGCCCGCCCCATCGAAAACACGTCGTGCGAGGCACCGCGGATCGGCACCACGTGCACGATGGCGGCGCCGTGTTCGCTCGTGCCCGGCACTGCAATCGAACGCGCCGGCGTCGGGACACCCGAAGCATCGAGCCCGTCGAAGGCGGCAACCAGAAGGGCGTCGGCATCGGGGTCGGCCAGACGAATGCGGTTGCGCCGGTCCTCGACCAGCGTCGGCACCAGCGCATCGAACGAGGGGTTTGCCGCCACCGCCCGGCCCAGCCGGTCGATCACCACTGCCGGCAGGCCGAGGCTTTCGAGCGCCGCGGCGGTCGCGACTGCCCTGCTCATCTGCAGCCGCGCCGACACCAGCGAGGCGCGCGCCAGATGCGGCCTGAGGAGGTTGAGCTGGTGCAGCGCCGCGTCCGCCACCGGGCCGTCGGCATAGGCGCGCTCGACGTGCAGGATCATGCGGTCGCCCGACGGCGCGTTCACCACGGTCGCCGTGCCGAGGCCGCCACCGCGGGGAATGAAGAAGTCGCGGTACACCGGCTCATGCGGCAGGTGCTCGACCTGGAAGACATCGCTGTCCCGGTAAAAGCTGGTCGGCTCCAGTTCCAGGAGCCGCCGCGTCCGCTCATTACTGTTGATGAGGCCGGTCGAGATCAGGTCCGCCACCATGCTCTCGATGCCGTCCGTCGCCAGCCAGTGGCCGGTATTGGGGACGATCAGGGTGCCCCCCAAGCCATCGGCCAGACGCGTCAACTCGTCGAGCACCGACCGCCAGAGCTCAGGCACCGCGCCGGCCTCGTAGATTCGATCGATCAGTGCCTCGACATCGATATCGGCCACCCTTCCCCCTCACAGATGAACCGGCAAGATGGTGCAATAGGATGCTGCAATCTGCAATGCAGTTGCAGATCTGCGCGCGAACAACAGACGGACTTACTACTGGATATCTGATCGGTGGGCCGCTCTGTGCTGCCGGCCTACACCCAAGACTACCGCAGATCAGGGGCAGCTCGCCCCTGCGTCACCGCGATCTCACTGGCAGGTGACGCGCATCTCCGCAAAGCCGCTGTCGTCGGCGGAGAACACAGCCAGCATGCAGCCCTTGTTGTAGGGCACGGTGGCGCCCACCGCGACGTCGCCCGCACCGCTGATGGTGGCAAGGCCGTCGGTGACGGCGGCCACCTTCAGGACGATGTGCGTCTTGCACAGCGGGAAGCTGTCGCCCGATTGGCCCATGAAGCGGGTGCCGAGGGGAATGCAGTCCTTGGTGGGACCGTCGGCACTGACTGCCGCCGGCGTCGCCGCGGGTTGCTCGCTCGCCACCGTGGCTGCCGCGAGTGGGGTGACCCCGGCGAGGTCGGTGGACGTGGCAGCGCCCGGCGGTGCCGAAGCCGCAGCCGCGAGTTGGGCGCGGGCCGCATCGAGCTCGGCCGCCTGGGACGCGGTCATCCTCTCGAGGCTGGCGATGCGATCCTGCAGTTCCTGCATCGCCTCGCTGCCGGTCACGCCCTCGGGTGAGGATGGCGCGGGTGCAGCGACCGATGGCATCGACGCCGAAGGCAGACTGGACGCGGAGGCGGACGACGATCCCGGCGGCAACAGCGGCGTGGCTATATCGGCCCACGCCGGCGTCGCCGCCGGCGTGCCAAGCAGCGACATCGAGGCCTTGAGCTGGGCGATCTCGGTCGCCATCTCGCGCCGCTGCGTATCGGCATTGGTGTGAACCAGAATGGCGCCACCCAGCGCGATCAGGCCGACTAGCGCGGCTAGCAATGAGATGACGCGATCCATCACGCCCACCCCGTCGTGGAGGCAAAACTGGCGAGTGCGGAAACCAGGGTTCCGCAGGGGCGGCGCAAACGATCCATGCTCAAGCGGTTAGCCGACGATCTTGGCGGAAATAGCGTGCCGGCGCGGCTTTGGCGAGATCAGCCGAAGCGGCGCGCCGGCATCGGCGTCGGCGCCACGATGGTGGTGCTGCCGCTGGCCGCCGGCTGTGCCGTCTGGGCGTTGCCGCCCCCGAACATGCCCGAAAAGAATCCGCCGATGGCTTCGCCCCGCGCCTTGGCCGCTTCCTTTTCGGCCTCCGCCGCCTGCTTGTCGGCAGCACTCTTGGCATTGCGCTCGGCAATCTGCGCGGTCAGCGTCTTGAACTGCGCGTCGTCCGCCGCCTTCTTGGCGCTGAGCGCCGCGAGCAGCGTGTCCGCGCCACGCGCCGGACAGGCCCCTGTGGCATCGAGCGGCGCTCCGTCCGGGCCTTTGAGGTCGAAGACGTATTTCTTGTCGCACACGTCCCAACTCGGCGGCGTCTTGCTGAGCTCGAAGCGGTCGTACCCTTCCTTGATGTCCATCCAGAACGGCAGGTTCGGATTGTCCGCCACCAGCGCCAGGTTCTGCGGCGTCATGCGGAACGGAAAGATCTGCATCTGGATGACGCTGTTGCCGGCGTTGAAGGTCTCGCGGGCCAGGGCGTAGATCTCGGCGACGGATTCGTCGGTCATCGAATAGCAGCCGGCCGACGAGCAGTCGCCGTGCACCATCAGGTTCGCCCCGGTACGGCCGAGGGCGCGGTCGAACTTGTTGGGAAAGCCGGTGTTGAAGCTCAGATAGTAATTGGAGTTCGGATTCATCTGCGCCGGGGTGATGTTGTAGAACCCCTCGGGCGCCTGCCGGTCGCCTTCCTTGATCTTCGGCCCCAGCGTGCCCGACCAGGCGCAGATGGCGTAGGTCTTGTAGAGTTTGTACGTCCCGGCCTGGGTCTGCTTCCAGACCTCGAACTCGCTGCTCTGCTTGAAGATGCGGATCATCATCGGCGCGCCCGCAGTGGAGCCGATCTCGGCCAGCCGGTTGAGCGACGCCTGCTTCAGCGGCTGCACCGCTTTCACCGACGAATTGCGCGGCACGATATCCGAACACGACGCCAGCACCAGCGCCGCCAGCAGTACCGCGACCAACCCGAAAATTCTCGCAAACGGCAAGTGCATCGACCCGAATCTGCCCGAAACCAGTGCTCAAAGTCCTACACGGACGACAGTTACCGCACCGTCACCGGCGAGCAACACCACGAGTTTGTGATGTTTGTGCGGCTGGTCGCGTCCGCTTAGGCC
>JAEWCE010000092.1 GCA_023390785.1 Pseudomonadota bacterium | reverse complement strand
GTCGCGCACCGGCAGGTGCGCCGTCTCGCGGTCGGGGAAGTCGAGGCCCTGCCGGCGCAGCCAGCTCAGCCAGGGCTTTTCGTCCTCGGCCAGGCGGGCCCGCACGTCGAAGCCGGGCAGGATGCCTTCATAGGTCCTGAGCCAGGGGTCGTTCGGCGCCAGCACGGTTGGGTCCGCCGACTGGTCGGTGTAGCCGAACAGCGTCGGGCCGTAGCCCTGTCGCCGCCCGGCCCGCGCGATGTTGTCGAAGCGGTCGGAAAGCGGGCTGCCGTTGCGCACCACCCGGTTGGTCATCTGGTAGAGGCCGGTATAGAGCGTGGCGCGTGCCGGCGAGCACGGCGCGGCGTTGGCGTAGTGGTTGAGGAACAGCGTTCCGTCCGCTGCCAGCGCGTCGAGGTTCGGCGTCCTGACCAGCGGATGGCCGACAACGCCCAGGCATTCGCCGCGCCACTGGTCGGCGGTGATGAACAGCACGTTGAGCATCGGGTCAGTCGCCGAGAACGAGGATGTCGCTGCCCGCCAGCGTCACTTTCACCGGCGCGGCGCGGTTCGGCGGCGGCGTGCGCTGGTCGTTGAAGGTGTCGACATGCACCGCGCTGCCCTGGCCGAGATCGACCCTGAGGCGGATCACTGAGCCCAGAAAGCTCACATCCGCCACCGTGCCGTCGAGCACGATGTCTCGTGCCGTGCCGTTCGCGAGCTGCACCGCCTCGGGTCGCATAGTCAGCGACACGGTATCGCCGGCGCGGGCGTTGGCCGGCAGCGATGGCACCACCACGGGCTGGCCGTCGATCGACACGGCGCGCCGCGCCGGATCGTCCACCCGGGCGCTCAGCGTGTTGAGCTGGCCGACGAAGGTCGCGACGAACCGCGTCGCCGGCTTGTTGTAGATCTCGAACGGGGTGCCGACCTGCTCGATATTGCCGGCGCTCATCACCACGATGCGGTCGGAGATCGACAACGCCTCCTCCTGGTCGTGCGTCACGAAGATGGTGGTGATGCCCAGGTCGCGCTGGATGGCACGGATTTCCTGGCGCAGTGACACGCGGATCTTGGCGTCGAGCGCCGACAGCGGCTCGTCGAGCAGCAGCATGCGCGGCCTCGGCGCCAGTGCGCGGGCCAGCGCCACGCGCTGCTGCTGGCCGCCCGACAGCTCGAAGGGGAAGCGCTTGCCGTAGCCGCCCAGCCCGATCAGCTTCAGCATTTCCTCGACGCGGACGCGGCGCTCGTCCCTGCCCATGCCGGCAATCCGCAAACCGAAGCCGACATTGTCCTCGACATTCATGTTGGGGAACAGCGCGTACGCCTGGAACACCATTCCGATCTGGCGCTGGTTGGGCGGCAGCGTCGAGATGTCCTTGCCCTCGACCAGGATTGTGCCCGAGGTCGGCCGCTCGAAGCCGGCGATCATCCTGAGGATCGTCGTCTTGCCGCAACCGGAGGGTCCGAGCAACGTCACGAACTCGCCCTTGCTGAACGACAGGTTGGCGCCCTTCACCACGGTGTTCCCGCCGAAGCGTTTGACCAGATTGTCGAGGTGCAGGAAATCGTCGGCCATAGGTCAGTCCGTGAGCGGGGCGGTGCGCGGGGCGAAACGGGCGAGCAACTGGATCATGCCCATCGCCGCCCAGGTGATGGCGAAGGAAATCACCGCCAGCGCCGCCGGCTCGAAAGCGCGGTTGGCGCCGACATTCTGCATGTAGACGCCGAAGGCCGGGCGGTTGAGCAGGCTCGCAATGGTGAACTCGCCGATGACGATGGCGAGCGTCAGGAAGGCGCCCGACAGCACCGCGACGATGATATTGGGAAAGATCACCCGCACGAGAATGGTCACGGTGTTGGCGCCGAGGATGTTGGCGGCCTCGCTCAGCGTCTGCACGTCGATGGTCCTGAGCCCCGTGTCCACCGCGCGGTACATATAGGGCAGGGCCAGCGCCACATAGGCCAGCGTCAGCAGCACATTGGTGCCCAGCGTGCTGTTGGTCAGCGGCAGGATGGAGCTCGAATTGTACATGCGGATATAGCCGAACACCAAAATGATCGGCGGGATGATCAGCGGCAGCAGCGTCACGAATTCGATGATCGGGCGCAGTTGCGGGGCGCGCAGGCGCACGAAATAGGCGGCCGGCACCACCAGCAGCAAGCCGACGATGATGGTCGCCACGGCAATGGTCAGCGAGAACAGGAAGGTTTCCTGGAACTCGGCGGAATTGAGCACATTGGCGTAGGCGTCGAGGCTCAGCGTGCCGCGGCGGATCGACAGCGAGAACTGCGCCGTGGCGATCAGCGGCAGCAGGAAATACAGGGCGCCCAGCCCGAACACGATCCAGGCCCAGAGCTTGCCGGGCCTCATTTGAGCCACCTCTCGGCGCGGGTGCGGATCACCAGGTAGACGACGTTGGCCACGGCGGTGATGACGATCATGCCGAGCGCCAGCGCCGCGCCGAGCCCGGGATTGTTGAGCACGTCGCCGCGGATCTGCGCATAGAGCAGGATGGGCACGATGTTCAGCGACGAGCCGGTCAGCGCATAGGCCGTGGCGATGGCGCCGAAGGCATTGGCGAACAGCAGCGACAGCGTGCCCAGCAGATTGGGCCACAGGATCGGCAGCCCGATGAAGCGCCAGAACTGGAACGGCGTCGCGCCCAGTGTCGCCGCGGCTTCGGTCCATTCCTTGCGCAGCCCATCGATGGCCGGCGCGATGATCAGGATCATCAGCGGAATCTGGAAATAGCAATAGGTGATGGTCAGGCCCCAGAAGCTCAGCAGGTTGAAGCCCGACCGGTAGATGTCGATGCCGAGATAGAGCTTCAGCAGCACGGTGACGAGACCGAGCCGGCCGAGCGTGGAAATGAAGGCAAAGCCGAGCGGGATGCCGGCGAAATTGGAGGCGACGCCCGAAAACGTCATCACCGTCGAGCGGATGCCGGCGGGCAGGTGGCCGCGAATGATGGCGAGGGCGATCAGCAGGCCGGCAACGCAGCCGAACACGGCCGAAACGGCGGAGATGCGGATCGAGATCCAGAACGAGCTGACGATCTGCTCGGTGCCGAGGTCGGCGAGGTTCTGCAGGGTGAAGCTGCCCTTGCCGTCGAAAAAGGCGCCGACGACCAGGTAGAGTGTCGGCACGATCAGGAACAGCACGGCAAACAGCAGAAACGGCGCGACGCCCAGCATGTCGCCGACGCGGACGCCGCGCAGGGCCTGGAACAGGCCCCGTGACGAAGCGGCCCCGGCCGAAGCCGGGGCAGCGGTTTGTGCAGTGATGCTGTCCGAGCTACTGGACATTGGCTCCGACGGTCGCGTCCCAGCCCTTGGTGATCGCGTCCTTGGCGGCAGCCTGCTCATCCAGCGTCGGGAACACCGCCTTGGCGTAGAGGGCGGGGTCGGGCAGCTTGTCGAGCAGCTCCTTGGGGATCACGTTGCGGGACGCGAGGTCGTTGAAGCGGATCGGGTGGCAATAGCCGGCGAGCCACAGCAGCTGGCCCTCGTCGGAGTACAGATACTCCTCCCAGAGCTTGGCGGCGTTCGGGTGCGGGGCATAGGCCGAGATGGCCTGGATGTAGACGCCCGCGACCACCGAGTCGGACGGCACGATGACCTGCGCCTTGGGGTTGCCGGCAAAGCCGTCGCGCCAGGCCAGCGCATTGTAGTCCCAGGCCGCGACGATGGGCGAGGTGCCCTGCGCCACGGTGGCGGCCTTGCCGATCACCGGCACGAAATTGCCGGCCTTGTTGAGGTCGGCGAAATAGGCGAGGCCCTTGGTGCCGGCATCGGCGCCGGCGGTGCCGCCGCTGGCGAGGCCGGCGGCATAGACCGCCTGGATCGCCTGGTTGGAGGCCCGCGGGTCGCCCGACAGCGCGAACTGGTTGGCGTAGTCGGGCTTCTTGAGGTCGGCCCAGCTGGTGGGCGGGGTGGCGACGAGGTCGTCGTTCACGAGGAACGCCAGCACGCCGTAATAGTCGCCGTACCAGTAGCCGTCGGCATCCTTGGCCGAATCGGGGATCGAGTCCCAGGTCGAGACCTTGTAGGGCTGGATCAGCTTGGCGTCCTTGGACGAGGGGCCGAAGCTCAGGCCCACGTCGATCACGTCGGGCGCCTGCGGGCCGGTGTTGCCCTGGTTGGCCTTGATCGCCTCGATCTCGTCGCCGGAGCCGGCGTCGGGATTGAGCTCGTTGATGGTGATGCCCGGATACTTGGCCTTGAAGCCGTCGATCACCTTGTCATAGCCGCACCAATTGTGCGGCAGGGCGATGGTGGTCAACTGGCCCTCGGCCTTGGCGGCCGCATACAGCGCATCGAGGTCGTTCGCCGCATAGCTCGGCGCGGCGATGCCCACGAGGGCGATCGCCGAAACCGAAGCGGCGAGAATGGATTTCATGTTCATGCACGTCTCCCTGAAATAGGCTTTTCTTGTGCGCGAGGAGGGGGTGCAAACCCGCGGCCTGTCTAGCCGCAGCCGACGACAGCCGCGTGACAGCCAACTTGCCTCTGTCTTCCCGGCGCTGCCGGTCCCTGCCGGCGTCACATTGCGATCGGCTCCCCGTGCCTCCTGTCCGATTGTGACAATTGCGACACTGCCTCTTTTGCGCCGCGGTGTCGATGGGGACAAGCGGCAGACGGACGCGCGCGACTCCCGCATCGCCCATTTCCGCAGTCGGGTCCCACATCGTCACCCCCACACCCACCAGGTGTCATCCCCCCACCAGGTGTCATCCCCGCAGCCGCAGGTGTCATCCACCCACCAGGTGTCACCCCACCCACCAAGTGACATCCCCGCGAACGCGGGGACCCAACTCACACCTTGCACC
>JAEWCE010000077.1 GCA_023390785.1 Pseudomonadota bacterium | reverse complement strand
GCGCTTGGTGGCGCGCGTCATCACCGGCATCTATGACGAATTGCTGCTTCCGTTCGGCCTGAAGGCATCACAGCTCAACCTTCTGGTTGTCGTCGCCCAGGAGGGCCCTGTTCGTCGCGCCGACATCGGTCGCCTTCTGCACCTCGATCGATCAACGTTGACGCGCAATCTCCAGGTAATGCTCAACAACGACTGGATTACTGAGGTCCAGGACCATATCGATGCACGCGGGCTGCCGCTCGAGGTCACGAGAAAAGGTGCAACCCTGCTCGCCGAGGTGACTCCGGCATGGAAGCAGGCGCAGCGGCGAGCAGAAGCGCTGCTGGGCGATCATGGGACTTCAGTCCTGAAGAAGGTGTCGGGAAACCTGCTCGGGTCGGGATGATCCGCCATCTCATTTGCGCATGTCGTTGCATATACAATCATCGATCGATTTGGGGAGGTTTGCATGGTTCATCCAACAATTCTGGTGACGGCCGCGACGGGCAAGATCGGAGGCGCGGTCGTTTCCGAATTACTACAGCTTGGCTGGCCGGTGCGAGCACTTGTCCATCGCTCAGACCCTCGCAGCGAGGATCTGTGCAATCGCGGTGCTGACGTCGTCGTGGCTGATCTGTTCGACTCGCAACAGCTCCTGGAAGCGATGCGTGGAACATCGCGGGCGTTCTACTGCCCGCCCTGGCACCCCTATATGATACAAGGCGCGGCGGCTTTTGCAGTCGCTGCGAAGGAGGCCCGGCTCGAAGCCGTGGTCGGATTGAGCCAGTGGCTCGCTGCGCCGGACCACCCTTCGTTGGCAACGCGACAGAACTGGTTAGTCGACCATCTCTTCGCCATGCTGCCAGGCGCAGCACACGTAATCGTCAATCCGGGCTTCTTCGCTGACAACTATCTGCGCCTAGTGCCTTTCGCGGCGCAACTTGGTCTGTTTCCGATGTCGACCGGTACCAGCCGGAACGCGCCGCCCTCGAATGAGGATATCGCTCGCGTGGTGGTGGCGGCGCTGATGCATCCCGACCGCCACGTCGGCCGCAGCTATCGCCCGACCGGGCCGGAGCTTCTGTCTGCGGCCGAGATGGCCGCCGTGCTCGAACGGGTACTGCAACGCCCGGTGCGTCACATGGAGGTTCCGCTATGGATGTTCATGAAGGCAGCACGCGCCCTCGGGTTGAGCACCTTCGAACTGACCAATGTGCGGCGCTATATCGAGGAGCACCGGAAGGGAGCCTTCGAGATCGGTGCGCCGACCGGTCACGTCGTGGAGGTCACGGGCCGGACACCGGAAAGCTTTGAAACGACCGCGCGCCGTTATGCAGCTCGCCCCGATGCCCACCGCACCCTTGCCAACAAACTGCGCGCTCTCGGGGACTTTGCCCGGATCGGCTTCACCGCCCTCCAGGATCTCGACCGCTTTGAGCGTGAGCAGCAGTACCCGCTCCTTACTCATGCACAGCTCGCGGCCGATTCGAGCGACTGGCGTATCAAACACGAGCAAACGAATTCCGCGACGAAGCAATCGTTGAAAGGCGCGGCCCACGCGTGAGAACGAAATCTGGCCGCCCCAGGGAGGAATGTGATGATCTACGGAATTGACACGATGTTCATCGGCTACGTCATCTTCATAGTCGCCTGCATCATTCTGCTGCTGTCGCGATACCTGTCGGCGAACGCCTTTCTTATTTTACTCGGCGGTCTTGGTGCGTGGCTGGTCTATGGGGGAGTCTTGGGATATGCCGGCGTTGTTGGCGACCCCTCGTTGCGGCCGCCTGGGCCGGCCTTTCTCCTGATACCTGTATTCCTCTTCGTAGCACTGTTCCTGGCGCGATCGGCGGCGGGCGAGCGGCTGGCGCTCAGTATCCCGCTTTGGATCATCCTTGCCGCCCAAGTCTTTCGGGTTGGGGTTGAGCTCTTCCTGCACCAACTTTGGCTCGCCGGAATGGCGCCGCGCATGATCACCTATGCCGGAGGTAACTGGGACATTGTGATCGGCCTGTCGGCGCCGGTCGTGGCCTATCTCTATGCCCGGCGGCAGATCGGCGAGCGCATTCTATTGGCCTGGAATTTCCTTGGCCTCGCCACGCTGGCAAATGTTGCGTTGCGTGCGTTGCTAACGGCGCCCGGTGCCCTCAATTTTGTCCATGCGGAAATTCCAAACACCGCGATCGGGACGTTTCCATTCACCTTCATACCCGGCTTCCTGGCTCCGCTCGCGCTGGTGCTGCATGTCATGGCCATCCGCGCATTGCTGGCCAAGCTTCGGCTTCAAAGATTGGCCCCGACGTAGACCTGCTGGCCTCCGGGTCTCAAGCTGAGATTTAGCGGCCGTTGCGTTGTTCGATCACACGAACCGACTGGTAGAACGTCTGATCAAGTCGGGCGGGCCGCCCAGGGACGGTAGTTTGCACGTGAAGACGGCCGTGCAGCATCCGCGGCGCCGCGTCTCGCGGACCGCCCCCCGCTGATCGAGACGCTTGAAGATGTCGGGGCGGGCCTGCCTCGGCGCAAATCGACGTAACCAAGTCGCCACGACGAGCGAACAGTGCAGGAGAGCGCGGCAACCTCGGCGGATTGCATCGCCGGCATTGTGCGGGCGCCCGGACGTAAGGAGAGGATTCGTGCCGAAAGCTATCTGGAATGACAAAGTGATCGCTGAAGCGGAGCAAACCGAAGTCGTCGAGGGAAACCACTACTTCTCTCCGGATTCGCTATCCAAGCAATATTTCCAGAAGAGCGACACTGTCACCACGTGCGCTTGGAAAGGCACAGCTCACTACTATACGATCGACGTGGACGGCAGCGTGAACCCCGACGCCGCTTGGTACTATCCGGATCCTAAGCCCGCGGCCGCCAACATCGCCGGCAAGGTCGCTTTCTGGAAGGGCGTCAAGGTCGTCCGTTGAGGTCGCTGGCGCGCGGGCCCGCGTCCTTTGCGGCCGTGACGATCGCGTAGCCGAGCGTGCCGGACTTCGCCGCGGCGAGTGCGCACCGCACGATGTCCTTGACCGTCGTGAGATCGATGCCGGGCAATTCGAGTTTCTTCAGCCCGATCATGATCTCCGTCCCGAACAGCCGCGACCGGATCGCGGCCACGAAATCGACGAGGGCGCCGTCGTGCGCCTCCGTATCGCCGACGGCCAGGCCAGCGCCGGCGAGCAGCGCACGATATTCGTCGACCGGCCGTGCGTCCGCAACGCACGCGATCCAGGCGGCGACGCTTTCGAGCTCGCGGGGCAGGGGGCCGCTCCGGGTGAGGTCACTGATGCCGACCCGTCCGCCGGGCTTTAGCACTCGCGCGAACTCCGCTACCGCCGTCGGCTTGTCTGGAAACGTGCACAGCGCGCACTCGCAGATGACGGCGTCGAACGTCCCGTCGGCCAAGGGCAATCTCTCGGCGTCGCCGCAATAGAACGCGACCCTGTCGGCGAGTCCCCGTTCTCTGGCTTCGTTCGTTGCCGCTTCCACGTTCCGTCGTCCGAAGTCGAGACCGACGACCTCGCAGCCGAACCGGGCGGCGAGCACCAGCGCGCTGCCGCCGTGTCCGGACGCGACGTCGAGGATGCGGGTGTCCGGCCCCAGATCAAGCATCCTCCCCAACCGTTCGGTGAGTTGCGCACCGCTGGGGTGCAGCGCGTCGCCGACCAGGATCCTGACGGCGTCATGGTCGTAGGCCGCCGCGCAGCATTGCTTGAGGGTCTCCGGCGAGGTTTCGAGGGCGGTCATCGGGCGCGCTTGTCGCTGAAGTCGAAGACGACGGGCTTCGGTTCGTAGGGCCGGCCCTGCTTCCGCGCCCGTCGGCGTTCCGGCTCCATCGCGTTGAGTTGCGCGCGCGCCTGCTCGCGGTAGCCGACCGAGTTGAACGCGCAAAACGGAATCTGCTTGCCGCCCGGCAACAGGAACTCCTTGCAGCACTTCATCAGGTTCTTCTGGTTGAACGTCCAGGGGTCCATGAAATCTTGGAGCATGATCATGATCATGTTCTTTGCGATGCTGTTGATCGCGAGGCCATCCGGAAGCTCGCAGGTTTGACAGGAAATTGCGACCCGACGCTCCGACGCCTCGGAGCCCGCGACGGAGGATGAGGACCAAAGGCCTTCCAGAGCCGTCCTTACCTCGCGGCTGAAGTCCGGCACGATGCGGTTCGCGATGTAGTCGAGGTATTCGCCGACATCGACGATGCGCGGCAGAGGGGTGACTTTATCGTCTTCCACGAAGGCGTATGTCACCGAATTGCAGGTCGGGAAGCAGCACGGTACCGGCACGAAATCGGAGGTGACGAACTTGCCGTCGGTCTGTGCCTCGATCAGCCGGACGATCTCGGGAATCGTCATGCGCGTCATCGGGTCGTGGGCGACGTGCCGGCCCGCATGGAAGGCGGGCTGGAAAGTGACGCCTCGGATCGCCGGATGCTTGATCGCGAACTCGACAATGCGTCCGATCTCATGCTCGTTGATGCCGCGCTCGATCGCGGGGACGATGGTTACATCGAGACCGATCTGCGCCAGGCGATCGAGAGCGCGCAGCTTCTCTTCGAGGATGTCGGGCTCCCCTCGGATCGCGCGGTAAGTCTCGCGATCGAAGCCGTCGAACTGGAAGTAGAACGAGGGGCGGACCTTCTCGAGATCCGCCAGAAACCTGTCGTCGCGGGCGATGCGCTTGCCGTTGGTGTTGATCATGACGAAGCGGATGTCGCGGGCGTGCGCGGCGCGGACGAAGTCGATAATCCGCGGATGCATCGTCGGTTCGCCGCCGGAGAACTGGATCACCTCCGGCCGGCCTTCCGTCCGGACGTAGTCGTCCAGCATCTGTTCGACTTCCTCCATGGTGAGGCTGAAGCCGGGGGCGGCGTCCGCGAAACAGAGCGGGCAGTCCATGTCGCACGTGCTGTTCACCTCGATGATGCCGAGGCAGGCGTGCTGTTCATGATCGGGACAGAGACCACAATCGTGCGGACAGCCCTTGTCGTGGGACGTGCCGTACGCCAGCGGGATCGTGCCGGGCTTGTTGAACCGGGCGAACGCCACGTAGGCCTGCGCGTCGTCGTAGACGAGCGCCATGAACGGCCCGCAGTGTGGACAGCGCTTGTTCATGTAGACCTTGTTATCACGGAACAGGATCTTGGCGTCGATTACCGTCCTGCAGGACGGGCAGATGCTGCGGGTGAGTTCGTGGAAGACGTAGTCCGAATCCGCCCGCCGACGGGGAGGGCCTTCCTCCGGAGCTAGACTGTGCGGCAATGCAGGGGCGATTTTCGCTTCCATAGCTGGCTCCTCAGACATCAACCGAGCTTCCAGACCGAGTAGAGCAGCACCGGAGACAGCATCGCGGTCGTCAGACAGTAGAAGCAGTAGCCGCCAAAATTCATCATGTCGCGGATGCCGAGCACGTTCGCCGCAGTCGCGGCCCCCGCGAGGACGAGCAGCGCGATCCAAACCCAGCGGGCGGGCGGCGCGAGCAACAAACCGAGGATTACGATGTACAAGGCGGCACCAATGTAGCCGTCCGGAACGCCGAAGGGCCGCGCGAACGGTGCGTCGGCGACGCCCTCGCATTGCTGACCGAGGAAAGGACAGATGAGGCTGCCGACCAGACGGCTCTGGTACAGCCCGACGTAGAACATCGCGGCTGCGCTCGCCGCCGAGACGGCAAAGGCGATGTAGCGGAAGGAACTCATTTTCGTGGCGACCCCTTCGGTACTTTCGATCGTCGCAGCGGTCCAGCAAAGTCCTGGCGGCATCGATAAGGACGGTTCGATCGAGCTTCGGAAAGGTTACGCTCGACGCACCGACTTAGTCCCCCGATTGGGCAACGGTCGGTCATGGGGTATCGGTGAGATGCGGGCGAAGACCGACGCCGTGCCGGCCACTGGGGCTAAGTGCGACCTAGTTTGAATACCGCCCCAGCACGATGGGCGAGATTTTCAACGGTACAGGCAAGGATACGTCATGTCAGATGGTTTGGCCCAAATTGCCTTGAACGGCGGGGAAGGCCGCTGGCACAGTGCCCAGTCAGACTTGTGCGCTCGCCGCTAACTGCGCCAAGCGCGCGCCGTGGCAGCGACGACAGCTAGAGTCGCCTTCGCGCCGTCCGCCTCGCCCTTCTCGAAATCTCCCTCCGTCTGCGCCATCGCATTCGTGACGTGCGCGAAGCAGACGACGGGACGGCCGCTCGTCGCGCTGAAGGCATAGAGGGCGGCCGCCTCCATCTCGACGGCGAGCGTCCCCAGATCGCGCGCCCGCGCGATCGCCGCGTCGGTCTCGCGGTAGGGGGCGTCCGTCGTCCACGTCGCCCCCCGATACAGCGTGATTCCCGTCAGAGCGCGCCCAGCCTGCTCGACACGCGCGAGAAGCGATGCGTCAGGTGCTTCCGCAAAGGTGGAGGCCGGCAAATAATGATAGCTCGTCCCTTCGTCGCGCAGCGCACGGTCGATCAGGACGAAGTACGGCGTCGGCCCGATCGGAGTGATCTGGCCGGCGGAAGTGATTGAGACGAGCAGTCGACAGCCGGACGCGAAAAGCTGTTCCGCGACCAGGACCGCAAAAGGCGCGCCGACGGCGCAGCCGACGATGCCGACCTCGCTGAGCCCATCGAGATCGAAGGTAAGAAGCTCGGTGTGATAGCAGGCCCAACCTTCATGGATGCGGCCGGCGCCGGTCCGCTTGAGGTGGCGGACGACATCACCGTCAGGATCAAGCACACAGATGTCGGGGACGGCGACAAGCGGCAACTGCCGCTGCCGGCGCGCTTCCCTCAGCAGGGCTTCGGGCCGGAACACCGAGGGTGCTTTGTGGTCCTTGATGGAGACAATCGGCCATGCGGCTTCTGCGCGATGAGGCTTCTCATCCATGATGCACCTGGTCGGCTGGTCTCAAGCGACGGATTCGACCGGCAGACCGGCGGCTTTCCATTCGGGGTAACCGTCTTCGAGCCGGCGGACGCGATAGCCTTTCGCCCGGAGCGCTGCGACGGCTTCAAACGAAAGGACGCAATAGGGGCCGCGGCAGTAGGCGATCACCTCGCGACCTTTCGCTAGTTCGCCCAAACGTCTCTCCAATTCGGCGAATGGAATGTTGAGAGCTCCCGGGAGATGGCCCAGCGCGAACTCGTCTTCGGGACGGACATCAAGCACCGTGACAAGGTCGTCGTGCAATCGTGCGATGAGATCATCACGCGATACCGGTTCGAGCGCGTCACGGGCCTGAAAGTAGTCGGTCACGACACGGCCGATCTCGGCAACATTCCGTTCGCCGACGCGCCCCAGGGCTTTGATGAGCGAGACCACTTCGGTCTCGCCGGCCAGGCGATACAGAACGTGTTTACCGCGCCGCTCCGTCTCGACGAGACGTGCACGCCTGAGAATCTGCAGATGGCGCGAGGTGTTGGCGAAAGTCAGATGGGCGCGCGCCGACAACTCCTCGACGCTGCGCACGCCCTGGGCGAGGTGCTCCAACAGCTCTAGCCGGTGCGGATGGCCCAATGCCTGCGCCACCTCGGCAAGATTCTCATAGATCGCGTGTTTCGGACCGGTACTTGACACGGTAGCTCCTGAATATATCATTCAGCAGATCGATTGAATGTTATCTAGCCGCTCTTGGAGAGGAGTGCAAGTCCATGATCCTCCGCCAGTTCTTGCATAGTGACCCCGTCGGCATCTCCTACCTCTTCGGCTGCGGTGGCAAGGCTACGGCAGCGGTCGTCGATCCTGTCGGCGATATCCAGCCCTATCTGCAAGCTGCCGACAGTGCCGGCATGCGCATTCACTTCGTCATCGACACGCATGTTCATGCCGACCACCTCTCGGCGGGGCGGGCTCTCGCCGACGCTGCGGGGGCGTCCTACATGCTCTCGTCGGCCGCGGGTGTGTCGTTTCCGTTCAAAGGTGTGAGCGACGGCGAAGTCCTTCCGCTCGGCAACGTCACGGCGACCGTTCTCCACACCCCGGGTCACACGCCCGAGCACATCTGCCTGCTTGTGACGGACCGGACGCGCGCCGACGAACCCTGGTTCGTCCTGACCGGCCACACCCTGATGGTCGGCGATCTCGGTCGCACCGAACTCGCCGCCAGTGCCGAAGACGGCGCAAAGCAACTGTTTCGCAGCGTGCGCAAGCTGAAGGGCCTGCCGGACTATGTCGAGGTCCTGCCCGGCGCCTACGCGGGTTCGGTCTGCGGCCGTCGGCTGAGCGGCAAGCCGTGGTCGACCATCGGCTTCGAGAAACGGCACAACCAGGCCTTCATGATCGAGGATGAAGCCGAGTTCGTCCGGTTCATGCTCGCCGAGATTCCGCCGGCACCGCCGGAAGCCGCGAAGATCAGAGCCGCCAATTCGGGCCTTGCGGCTGCCGCGGCCTGATCCGATGAGCGAGGCGGCATCCGCTCCATCGACGGCCTCGGCGGTCAGGTTGGGGTTGAAGGAAAACTGGCCGCAGTTCGCCCTGCTCGTCCTGATCAACGCATTCGTCGGCGGGATGGTCGGGATCGAGCGCACCGTCGTGCCGCTGATCGGCGCCGAGGAATTCAAGATCGGCTCGACGACTCTCGTCGTCTGCTTCATCGTCAGCTTCGGCGTCGTGAAGGCCTGCGCCAACCTGATCTCCGGCCAGCTCGCCGACAAATGGGGGCGCAAGCGGGTCCTGATCCTCGGATGGCTCGTTGGCCTGCCGGTGCCGTTCATGATCATCTGGGCGCCGAGCTGGAAATGGGTGATCGCCGCCAATGCCCTCCTCGGCATCAATCAGGGCCTTGCCTGGTCGATGACCGTGATCATGAAGATCGATCTGGTCGGGCCGAAATCGCGCGGCTTGGCGGTGGGTCTGAACGAGTTCGCCGGCTACCTCGCGGTCGGCGTGACCGCCTACCTCACGGGATATCTTGCGTCGGAGTACGGGCTGCGGCCGGCACCGATCTACCTTGGTGTCGCCTATGCCGTCCTCGGCACCGCGCTCTCGATCCTTTTGGTGCGCGATACGCGCGAGCACGTCCGGCTGGAGACGGCGGCGCATGCGCGTCAAGCGTCGCCGATCAGCTTCCGGGAGATCTTCGTCCTCACGTCGTTCAGGGATCGCAACCTGTTCGCCGCATCGCAGGCGGGGCTGGTGAACAACCTCAATGACGGCATGAGCTGGGGCATCTTCCCGCTGTTCTTCGCCTCGTTTGGCCTAGCCGTCGATCGGATCGGCATATTGAAGGCCGTCTATCCGGCGACGTGGGGCATCCTCCAGGTCGCCACCGGCCCTCTGTCCGACCGCTGGGGCCGCAAGGGCCTGATCGTCGCCGGCATGTGGGTCCAGGCCGCGGGCTTGTTCCTGACCGGGGCGACCAGTCATTTCGAGTGGTGGCTCGCCGGCAGCCTGTTGCTCGGACTAGGCACGGCCATGGTGTATCCGAGCTTGATCGCCGCAGTGTCCGACGCCTCGCACCCAAGCTGGCGCGCGCGCTCGCTCAGCGTCTACCGCTTCTGGCGCGATCTTGGGTACGCGATCGGGGCGCTGTCGGCCGGCCTCATCGCGGACAGATTCGGACTTTCAGCGGCGATCATTTCGATCGCCGCCCTGACGTTCCTGTCCGGCGCCGTCGTGGCGGCGTTCATGCGGGAGCGTGCGGCAGGTTCGGTTGACCTCGCGCAACAAGCGAGCCGACCGGCAGAGTAGGCTGATCTTCTTCAATGATGGAGCAAGCCGATGCAGAAAGTCTTGATCCAGACGATCGCCGCTCTCCCCCTCCTGCCCAGCGCAGTATGGGCGCAGGCGCAAGCGCCGTCAGATGCCGAACGCTACTACGGCTGGGGTCCGCACATGATGGGGTGGGGCGGAGGATGGTATCCCATGATCTTCGGTCCGTTGTTCATGATCCTGTTTCTCGCGGTCCTGGTTGCCCTTGCGGTCGCCCTCGTTCGCTGGCTGGGCGGGCCATGGCCAGGAACGTATCCGCCGCAACAATTGCCGCCGACCCGCACACCGCTCGATATCCTCAAGGAGCGCTTTGCGCGCGGCGAGATCGACAAGGCGGAATTCGAGGACCGGCGGCGCGTTCTCGGCGAGTGACTCGGCGCGCCTCTTCGAGCTCGATTAGTTTGGAAAGGGAACGAGCGTGCAGGTTCTGCTGATACTGAATGACCCACCCTACGGCACTGAGCGGACCTACAACGGCCTGCGCCTGGCTCTCGCTCTCGCCACGAGCGATCCAGAGATCACCGTCACGGTGTTCTTGATGGCTGACGCGATAGTGGCCGCGAAGTCGGGCCAGAAGACGCCGGATGGCTGCAGGCGCCGGGTGGCTCAGCCACCGCTCCGCTTTCGTGCTCCGGTCCGTTCAAAGACGTTCCAGGACGTCCTTGTCAGGTCCAACTACGATATCGAGAAGGCTATCAAACTGAAATCGATTACTTGCCCCAACTTCAGCGGGGGTCGCAGCACGTCGACCAAAAATCGCTGACGGCCCGGCGGTCGGCTGAGCGCTCAACATCAACCGATGCGAGAGTGGCAGGAGAAAGCCCGAGGCAATTTCAGAGTCTGGCATCGGTGTGTCACTCAGAACGAGGCTCTCCGCCGGCGCGTCGAGCAATGTGAAATCCATCGTCCGCAATATCGCAGCGATGGGTCCGGCGCCTCGCAGCACTTCCTGCTCGGCGAAGACTGGATTTTGAGGGCTAATTTCGTTCAGAGCGCGCGCGGTAGCCTCGAGAGCTCCGTCGGGCCGAGATCGGAGACTCGAGCAATCTGCTTCTGACAGATCAACCCCGAACCGATTTCTGATGTCCTGAATAAATTGACGATCGTCTTTGAATTCCACGATGCTTGCAAAGGCTGACGCCAGTTCTTTCATGCGTTGATGACCACGCCTCATCACCCATGGGAGACGACATCCAGATACCGCAATCGCTTCGCACAATTTCTCTTTCAACAGGGGCGACAACGTTGACGAGACGTCGTCAACCGCAGCCATCACGGTCGCTGCTTCGCCCTCGAAGATTGACAGAGCGTCCTCCAACTTATCGGCCGCGCGCCACCAACCGTCGAACAGCGTATACGTCCGGTCGCCAGTCATTACATCGCCGGCCGCGACCTGGAATGCTCTGGCCTCGCCGCGCCTTCGACCTAAAATACGCCCGTTGGATCCGGCAAATCGCTTTATCCAGAACCGCGGAACGAAATGCTGATTGTCCTTGGAAAACTTGGGCGCCGGACTTGCACTCATGTGGCCTCACCGAAGGATGTTGGCAAAACTCGCAGATCCACTCTGCGGTAAGGTTCAACTATTGCGCGACGTCGCGTTCCCGAACCAGGGACTCCACCCCCAATGTTTTAGAATGTTGCAAATATTTGCAGCATGGCGCACCCGACACGATTCGAACGTGTGGCCTTCGCCTTCGGAGCAATTTAGGCTGCCCTACGCAAAATTGCGATGGGGCAAGTAATGCTTCGCTATGCTACTCAAATTGTTATGGAAACTGGAATTGGCAACCGCAGCGCCTATCCTGGCGCGCGCCCCAATTTCCTTCCAACTGCTTACGTGGTGCTTACGCGGGAGACGGGCTTCAAGTCGGAGAAATTCGATGGCCAAGCTCACTAAGCGCACCATCGACGCCGCGGAAGCGCAGGATAAAGACTACGTCATCTGGGATGATGAGCTGCCTGGATTCGGTCTGCGCGTATTCGCGTCAGGTAAGCGCAGTTATATCATTCAATATCGATCTGCTGGTCGTTCGCGCCGCTACACGATCGGGCAGCATGGCGTCTGGACGCCAGAGCTTGCGAGGAAAGAGGCAAAGGTTCAGTTGGGCCGCGTTGCCCAAGGCGACAATCCCGCCGAGGAGCGCCAGCTCGATCACAAGGCGATCACCGTCAAGGAGCTGTGCGAGCTCTATCTCAACGACTTGAAGGCGGGCCTCATACTCGGAAAGGGCGGGCGCCCGAAGAAAGCGACGACAATCGTCACCGATACTGGCCGCATACACCGTCATATCCTGCCGCTCATCGGTACGCGGCGCGTAAGGGATCTCGTCAAGGCCGACGTCAACAAGGTCTTGAAGGACATCATGGCCGGCAAGACGCGAGCCTGCGTCAAGACCAAGAAGCTGCGCGGCAAAGCCATTGTGCGGGGAGGCGTCGGCACCGCCACGCGGACCGTCGGTCTGCTCGGAGGCATCCTTACCTATGCCGTGGAGGCCGGCATCATCGAGACAAACCCCGCGCATGGGATTCGCAAACCGAAGGACAGGGTTCGCAACCGCCGCTTGACCGAAGCTGAGTATCGCACACTCGGAGGAATCCTGCGTAAAGCGGCTGAGGACGAAAGATATCAAATGACGACTGATATCATCCGCCAAATTGCTCTTACCGGATGCCGCCGCTCGGAAATGATTAAGCTACGGTGGACCGAAGCCGATATGGAGGCAAGCTGTCTGCGTCTGGTCGACAGTAAGGAGGGCGCCTCGACTCGGCCTATCGGGTTGCCTGTAGTAGAATATCTGGAAAGCCGATGGGTGGCCAAAGCCGGCACTTACGTCTTCCCGGGTCAGGACGGCGACAATGCGTTCGGTAGTTTCCCCAATCATTGGGAGAAAATCTTCCGCGATACGTCACTTGCCGATATCACGCCGCACGTATTGAGGCACAGCTTCGCAAGCATCGCGAACGACCTCGGGTTCACCGAGGTCACGATCGCGGCCCTTGTTGGTCACGCGAAGGGCTCGGTCACGAGCAAGTATATTCATACGCTTGATACGGCGCTTATCATGGCTGCGGATACGATCTCGGGCTACATCCAGGGCCTGCTCGACGGCGTCGAATTCAGGCAGACCGCCTACGCCCTTGACCGCGACTCTCGGAAGGCGGCGCTTGCTCGTTTTCTGCGCAACGCCGTCGGCGAGCCCTTCGCAGATGCCGAGCAACAGCACCACCTTGCAGCTTGAATCCGCGGTGCTGGTCCAAGGCTCACCGGACCTCATCAAACTCGCGTTTTGGACGCCATCCGGCTGGATCTGCAATCCAGCGGTTAAGGTCCGATTCATGCCAGCCGGCGCCGTTGGTGCTGATTTTGAGCTGGGTCGGGAATGTGCCCTCGGCGATCTTACGATAGATGGTGGACCGCGACAGCCCGGTCCGGGCAAGGACGGTTTTCAAACGGATGATCCGGTCTGGTTCGCGCATGGCTGCGCTGCCTCCTGCTCGCTGTTTCTGGCAGCATCTGAGACTAGACAGGACGGGCCCTCGCAGGCGCGCAAGAGAGTTTTCGCTTTGTCGTGCTGTGGCGTAGAGCCAGCGGAAATAGGATAGATCAAATTCCGAGGCCCCGGCCTCTGCCGAGGTCGATACCATGGGCGAAGGCCAATTCGTGGCCAAGCCGGCGGCCTGATTC
>JAEWCE010000003.1 GCA_023390785.1 Pseudomonadota bacterium | reverse complement strand
CAAGGGGTGCGTTGGGTCCCCGCTTTCGCGGGGATGACACCTGGAGGGTGGGGGCCGCGATGGTGCAGTCGGGGCCTCCCTGCGGCGCTTTTCGCGGGGATGACACGTGGTGGGTGGGATGACGATGCTGGCAACCGGCGCTGGCGTAGACCCATGGTCTAGATCGTTATTCTTTTATTGGCCACCAACCAGGCGACTGCCTCCTGGACGGCCTCGAGCGAGGAGTAGCGAGGCTGATAGCCGAGGAGGCGCTGGGACTTGGCGATCGAGTGGGAGGGGCTGCGCGAGATGTGTTCCCAGGTCGCCTGTGCGTCCTCGGGAGACTGCCGCGTTTTCCAGGTGTCGTAGCCCTCGAAGCTCAGCCGCGGCGCCTTGCCGAACCAGCGGTACATCGCGGTGGCATAGCCCTTGAGGTTCACCGCTTGCGGCGACACGGCATTGAACGCTTCGCCCACGCTCGCCGAGCGGTTGGCGATGGCGCCCATGACGAGTTGCGCGACGTCGTCGGCGTGGACGTGATGCACCGTCTCGAGCCCGAAATTGGCAAGCGCCAGTTCCTCTCCCCGAGCAATGCGCTCGAACACCGCGAGGTTGAAATTGCCCGCCGGATTGAGCGGCGCCCAGCCGGGGCCGACGATGTGGCCGGGGCGGAACACGGTGGCCGGAAGCCCGCCGCGTCGCGCCTCGCTCAACAGCCAGGTCTCGATCTCGGCCTTTTGCGTGCCGTAGGTCCCGAACGGATTGAGTGGCTGGTCTTCCGTCGCCGGGACGGCGGTATTGTGGCCGTAGACCCAGATCGTCCCGCAATGGAGGAAGTGCTGCACGCGGCCGCGCAGCACCTCGACCAGATGCTGCGTGCTCGGCAGGGTGAAGGAAATCATGTCGATGACGATGTCGGGATCGAGCGCGGCGATGCGGGCGCCGAAGCTGCCCGCGGCGTCCTCGGCGTCGCGGTCGGCACGCACCGTTTCGACCTCGGACCATGCGGCATTGGCGCTATAGGGCTGCCGGCCGCCGCGCGAAACGTTGACCACCCGGTGACCGGCGGCGACCAGCCGGGGCACCAGATACGTGCCGACATGGCCGCTCCCGCCGATGATGACGACTTTCGACATGGCGTCCTCCCTGCCCTGTTGCTAACGCGCGCCGCCGCAAACGAAAAGGGCGGCCGAAGCCGCCCTGTTCCGAGGGTCTGCAGCCGGTCAGTGCCAGTAGGGCTGCGCCTTATAGTAGTCGTAGGCCTTGTCGCGGATGCCGGCGCCGTCGTTCTTGGTCAAATCCTTGATCGAATCCGCCGGGGCAGCTTCCAGTTCGTCCTTGCTCAGCGGGATCACATAGGCGTCGAGTTCGGGGTCGAAATCGAGCGTCGACCAGGGCACCGGATGGAATTTTTCGCCCATTCCAAGCATGCCGCCGAAGCCGACGACGGCAAACATGATGGCATTCTCGGTCTTGTCGAGGATCAGGTCTTCGATCTTGCCGATGACGTTGCCGCCATTGTCCTTGACCTCGGTGCCGATGACGCGCGAGGCGCGAATGGCAGTGGTATGTCCCGATGTTGTCGGCATTTTCCGTCTCCGTGAGGGGTGGATGATGCCGGGGTAACGGGCGGACTCGACACGAGTTCCCCCTGCCCCTCGTGGCAATTTCGTGGTCGGCGGCCGGAGCTCACGGCCCCTCACGGGCGTGCCTGCGCCGATCACAAGGGCGCCAGCGCGGCTGGATTTTGCGGCGCGACGCGCCACATTACCCCGACAGATGCGGGCGGACGGGCTCCGCCGCCGAGGGAGAGATGCGAATGATGGAACTGCGCAAATTCGCCAAAGCCGCCATGGCGACGCTGATCGTGCCGGTAGCGGCGCTCGGCATCGGCATGGGGGTGTGGACCAGCGACGCAATGGCCGAGGGCGTGCTGCCGGTGAATGCCCCTGCCCCGAGCATCGATGAGCCGGCGGCGACGGCGACCACCGAGACGGCCGTGTTCGCCGGCGGCTGCTTCTGGGGCGTGCAGGGAGTGTTCCAGCACGTCAAGGGCGTCAAGAGCGCCATTTCCGGCTATTCGGGCGGCACCGTCGACAACCCGACCTACGAGATGGTGGGCAGCGAAACCACCGGGCACGCCGAAGCGGTGAAGGTCGAGTTCGACCCCAAGGTGGTGAGCTACGGCAAGCTGCTGCAGATCTTCTTTTCCGTGATCACCGATCCGACGACGCTCAATTACCAGGGCAACGACGTCGGACCGAGCTACCGCTCGGCCCTGTTCGTGATGAACGACGAGCAGGCCAAGGTAGCCAGGGCCTATATCGAGCAACTCGACGCAGCCAAGCTTTATCCGAGCAAGGTCGTGACCGAGGTGACGCCCTACAAGAACTTCTTCCAGGCGGAGGACTACCACCAGGACAACGCCTACACGATGAAGGTGAACCCGACCTATCTCGCCTTCTTCGACGAGCCCAAGATCGCCGACATGAAGGCGAACTTCCCCGAACTGTGGATGGACAAGCCGGTGCTGGTGTTCGCCTCGAACGCCTGAGGCGGTGAATGCGGGCCGGGCGATGAGCCCGGCCTTTTTGTTGGGCCGGCCATGCCCGCTGAGGAGTTGCGATGCCCGTCGCCACTCCCCCGCCTGTCGCAACGTCATTCCCGCGCAGGCGGGAATCCAGAC
>JAEWCE010000006.1 GCA_023390785.1 Pseudomonadota bacterium | reverse complement strand
TGGATTCCCGCCTTCGCGGGAATGACATAGTGGATTTTGGCCACCGTCACGCTCATTTCTCGAACAGATCCACGAAGCCGAACTTGGTCACGTCGACCAGGCCGAGATCCGTCAGTCGCAACTCCGGGATCACCGGCAGCGCGAGGAACATGTGCTGCATCACCGCATTGTTGAGCGTGCAGCCGCAGGCCGCCATCGCCGCGATCAGCTGCTCGGATTTGCGCGCCACGATCTCGGCCCGTTCCTCCGACATCAGTCCTGCGATCGGCAATTCCACCAGCGCCAGCTCCTGGCCCCGGCTGACCACGACGAAGCCGCCGCCGACCTCCTGCAGCCGGTTGGCGGCGATCGCCATGTCGTCGCGATTGGTGCCGACCACGATCATCTGGTGGCTGTCATGCGCCACGGTCGAGGCAACGGCGCAGTCGATCTTGTAGCCGAAGCCGGTGACGAAGCCATTGACCACGCGCCCCGCGCCGGTGTGCCGCTCGATGACCGCCACCTGCGCCACGTCCTGCGTGCGGTCGGCCCCGACGAGCCCGTCGGTCACCGGCAGCACCCGCTCCTCGGCCCGCGTCGGCGCCTGGTTCTCGATGATGCGGATGACGCGGGCGGCGACGCTGTTCTTGCCGGCCGGCGCGGCGATCTCGAAGTCCTGCGGCTCAATGCGGCGGCCGACCTTGACGGTGCCCTTGGCAAAGTCGGGATAGGCATAGGGCGCAATGTCGGCAACCAGCACGCCGTCCTCGGCCAGAACCTTGCCCTGCGCCATCACCGTTTCGATCGGCAGCGTCACCAGGTCGGAGCTGAGGATCAGGTCGGCACGGCGACCCGGCGTGATCGAGCCGAGCTCGCGCTCGAGGCCGAAATGCGTCGCCGTGTTGAGCGTCGCCATCTGGATCGCGGTGATCGGTTTCAGCCCTTGCGCGATGGCATGGCGCACCGTGTGGTCCATGTGCCCGTCATCGACCAGCGTCGCGGCAAACCGGTCGTCGGTGCAAAGGATCAGATTGCGCGGATCGAGCCCGCCTTCGGTCACCGCCTTGATCTGCGGGCCGACATCGTACCAGGCCGAGCCGAAGCGCAGCATCGCCCGCATGCCGAGCCGCACCCGCGCCACCGGATCGATGGCGCGCGTCCCCTCGTGGTCGTCTGCCGGGCCGCCGGCCACGTAGCCGTAGAACGGCCGTCCAAGGTCGGGCGACGCATAATGACCGCCCACCGTCTTGTTGGCGCGCTGCGTCGCGGCGATCTCGGCCAGCATCTTCCTGTCGTTGGCGGCCACCCCGGGGAAGTTCATCATTTCGCCCAGCCCGATGATGTTGGGCCAGGTCATGGCCTCGGCCACGTCGTGCTCGTCGATCGAGGCGCCGGCGGTCTCGAGCCCCGGGGCGGCGGGCACGCAACTGGGCATCTGCACGTAGACATTGGTCGGCATCGCCGCCGCCTCGTCATGCATCAGCCTCACGCCGGCAAGGCCGAGGACGTTGGCGATCTCGTGCGGATCGATGAACATCGAGGTGGTTCCGTGCGGGATCACCGCGCGGCAGAATTCCGTCACCGTCACCATGCCGCTTTCGACATGCATATGCCCGTCGCAAAGGCCGGGGACGAGATAGCGGTCGTTGGCTTCGATGATCGTGGTGCCCGGCCCGGCGGTGTAGCCGAGGTCCGGACCGAAGGCGGCGAAGCGTCCGGCCTTGATCGCCACATCGGTGCCGGCGATGATCTCGCCCGAATGCACGTTCACCCAGCGGCCGTTGCGCACCAGCATGTCGGCGGGCGCCCGCCCCATGGCGACCTCGACGAGCTCGGGCGCGGTTTCGGACCAGGGGCGGATGGGCATGGGCAATTCCTTCTGACGCGATGGCCGATGAGACGGGGCGCCGCGCCACCCGTCAAGTTCCCGCCGCTCTGCCCGACCGAGCCAATAGAAAGGGCGCCCCGGCAACCGGGACGCCCTTTTTGTCTGCTGCGGAACTGGACTCAGACGCGGGTGATGCACACCTTGCCGGTGCCGGCGGGGATGATCCCCAACTGCCGTCCCGCGGCCTTGCTCAGGTCGATGATGCGGCCCCTCACGTAAGGACCGCGGTCGTTGATGGTGACCCGGATGACCTTGCCGGTCTTCTGGTTCTCCACCTTCACGACCGAACCCAGCGGCAGAGTTTTGTGGGCTGCGGTCATGGCGTTGGGGTTCATCCGTTCCCCACTTGCGGTTCTCTGCCCCGGCAAAGAATACCAGGACGCGCCACCGCATTGATTACTGCCGGCGAAACTGTCCCCGGTCACGAACGAACAACAACCCGTGACGAGGGCGGCGGCAACAACGATGTGCTTAATCAAACGCTTTACTCACGCTAGTTAACGACCCGTGAGCGTTAAATGTCGTGGCGTGGCGAGATTGTGGGCGAATCCGGGCGCGAGCAAATCCATCCCGGAACTGTTGCCCGCGAAACACAGGACAATCGGTCGCAATTTGGACTCGATTGTGCTTGTGAAACAACGTGTTTCGGCAGGTCTTTGAAGACGCCTCCAGCGTCCGGACAGCGGCAGATTTTTTCGCCCCCACCCCGCAACCCCCGGCCGGCGGGTCAATATTTGACCAATTGATAAAATTTCCGGCTATGCTAGCGTCGACAGTCTGGAACGGGTCCGGCAACCGGTCCTGACCTGTTCGATATCAGCGCTCTGGAGGAGAGGCGGATGGGCGAGGGGATCCTCAAGGACGGCATTGCGGCGGGGCGGCTGGCGGAGAACCAGTACGTCTCCAATTTCGCCGATCTGCACCCGCCCTTCGTCGAGCACGAGGCCTTCGTCGAGGCCGACCGCTGCTATTTCTGCTACGATGCGCCCTGCCAGAATGCCTGCCCGACCTCGATCGATATCCCGCTCTTCATCCGCGAGATTTTGACGGACAACCCGCTGGGGGCAGCCGAAACCATCTTCGAGCAGAACATCCTGGGCGGTATGTGCGCCCGCGTCTGCCCCACCGAGCAATTGTGCGAAGAGGCCTGTGTGCGCGAGGAGGCCGAGGGCAAGCCGGTCAAGATCGGCATGCTGCAGCGCTACGCCACCGACGTCGCCATGGCCCAGGGCGTGCAGTTCTTCGCCCGTGGCGCCGAAACCGGCAAGCACGTCGCCATCGTCGGTGCCGGTCCGGCCGGCCTTGCCTGCGCCCATCGCCTGTCGATGCACGGCCATACCGTGACCATCTTCGATGCGCGCCCCAAGCCGGGCGGCCTCAACGAATACGGAATTGCCTTCTACAAGACGACCGACGGCTTTGCCCAGCGTGAGGTGGACTACGTCACCGCCATCGGCGGCATCAGCTTCGAGCACGGCAACGCCCTCGGCCGCGATTTCAGCCTGAGCGAGCTTGCCGGAAAATACGACGCGGTGTTCCTCGGCATGGGGCTGGGCGGCGTCAATGCGCTGCGCGCCGAAGGCGAGCAGGCCGAAGGCGTCGACAATGCCGTCGATTTCATCGCCACGCTGCGCCAGGCCTCGGATCTTGCGGCGTTGCCCATCGGCCGCCGCGTGGTGGTGATCGGTGGCGGCATGACTGCCGTCGATGCCGCGGTGCAGTCCAAGCTGCTGGGCGCCGAAGAGGTGACCATGGTCTATCGCCGCGGCCGCGAGCAGATGAGTGCCTCGGGCTTCGAGCAGGATCTGGCGGCGGCCAAGGGTGTCAACATCCGCCACTGGCTGGCGCCGCGCCGCGTGCTGACCGACGGCGGCAAGGTCAGCGGCATCGAGCTCGGCTACATGCGCATGGATGGCGACCGGCTGGTCGCCAGCGGCGAGACGATCACCATCGCCTGCGATCAGGTGTTCAAGGCCATCGGTCAGACGCTCGCCACGGACGGCGAGGGCGTAAGGCTGGCCGGCGGCAAGATCGAGGTCGACGCCGAGGGTCACACCTCGATGCCCAAGGTCTGGGCCGGCGGCGACTGCGCTACCGGCGGCGACGACCTCACCGTCACCGCCGTCGCCGAAGGTCGCGACGCGGCCGAGAGCATCAACCGCTGGCTCACAGCAGCGCCATGAATTCCTCGACGGTGAGGCCACTCTGGCTGATGATGTTGCGCAGGGTGCCAGGCGGTAGGTCGTGTGCACCGTGCAGCGGCAGGATCACCTTGGACCCGGCGACGCCGGGCCTACGCAACACGTGGTGGCTGCCGGTTACCCGCTCCAACCGAAACCCGGCCCGTTCGAGCGCTCGCAGGACGGATTTGCCGCTGATACCGGTTAGCCGACGGGCTGCCACCTCAAGCTGCGATACTGATCGTGCGCGTCAGAGGCACGACGTCAGGTGGAATTTCCTCACCGTCTTCGCGCCGAACCTCAAGCGCGAGGGCGATGGCTTCATGCGCCATGCGCAATGCTTCTTTTTCGTCGATGCCATAGGTGACGATCTCCGGCAGCGCCGGGACAAGGACGGTGTATCCACCTTCAGGCTCGGGCCGCAACTGGATCGTGTAGCTGAGTTCGACCGTCATTTTGCTGCGCTCCGCAGTCCCGATTGCGCCTCGAATATAGTCCGAACTGCGCGCAACTCCAACTAGGAGGACCACATGGCAGACCTTCGCAACAATTTCGTCGGCATCAAATCGCCCAATCCGTTCTGGCTGGCGTCGGCGCCGCCGACCGACAAGGAATACAATGTCGAGCGCGCCTTCAGGGCCGGCTGGGGCGGCGTCGTGTGGAAGACGCTCGGCGAGGCGGGCCCGCCGGTGGTCAACGTCAACGGCCCGCGCTACGGCGCCATCTGGGCCGGCGACCGCCGTCTGATGGGCTTCAACAACATCGAGCTCATCACCGACCGCGACCTGCAAAAGAACCTGCGCGAGATCAAGGCCGTCAAGATGCGCTGGCCCGACCGCGCCGTGATCGCCTCGATAATGGTGCCGTGCGAGGAGAATTCGTGGAAGGCAATTCTACCACTGGTCGAGGAGACCGGCGCCGACGGCATCGAGCTCAATTTCGGCTGTCCGCATGGCATGAGCGAGCGCGGCATGGGTGCCGCCGTCGGCCAGGTGCCCGAATATGTCGAGATGGTTGTGCGCTGGTGCAAGCAGTATAGCCGCATGCCGGTAATCACCAAGCTCACCCCCAACGTCACCGACATCCGCCGTCCGGCGCGCGCCGCGAAGAATGGCGGAACCGATGCCGTGAGCCTCATCAACACCATCAACTCCATCACCGCCGTCGACCTCGACGAGATGGCGCCGATGCCCACGATCGACGGCAAGGGCACGCATGGCGGCTATTGCGGCCCTGCCGCCAAGCCGATCGCGCTGCACATGGTGGCCGAGATCGCCCGCGACCGCGAAACGCTGGGCCTGCCGATCTCCGGCATCGGTGGCATCACCACCTGGCGGGACGCCGCCGAGTTCATGGCGCTTGGCGCCGGCAACGTGCAGGTGTGCACCGCCGCCATGGTCTATGGGTTCAAGATCGTCGAGGAGATGATCTCGGGGCTTTCCAACTGGATGGATGAAAAGGGCTACCGCACCCTTGAAGACTTTGTCGGCAAGGCCTCGCGCAACGTCACCGACTGGCAGTACCTCAACCTCGAATACATCACCAAGGCGCGCATCGACCAGGACCTCTGCATCAAATGCGGCCGCTGCCACATCGCCTGCGAGGACACATCGCACCAGGCGATCATGAAGGAAAAGGACGGTCGCCGGCATTTCGAGGTGATGGACAACGAGTGCGTCGGCTGCAACCTTTGCGTCAACGTCTGCCCGGTCGAGGATTGCATCACCATGGTGGAGCTGCAGCCCGGCATGATCGACGAGCGCACCGGCCGCGTCGTCACTGGCAAGTACGCCAACTGGACGACGCA
>JAEWCE010000339.1 GCA_023390785.1 Pseudomonadota bacterium | reverse complement strand
CACTCGGGGGCTTCGAGGGGCGGCCATTCGATCAGGGCGACCGTGTGGTCTCTGAGGTCACCGGCCACATCGGCGTCTGCCTTGAGCTCCTCCAGCGTCCGCGGCGGAGGAAGCGCGCGGCCGTCCGCGGCGAGGTCCTGAGCGTAGAGCGCGAGGGCCTCGGGCGCATTCTCCAGCGCTTCGTCGATATCGTCTCCGCCGGAGATGCAGCCGGGCAGGTCGGGAAACCACAGGCTGACAGAGTCGGGATCAGCGTCCTCGACGATGGCGATGTAGTGAGGCAAAATTTTCCTCGGGCTGTTCAATACGCTAGGTTAGCCGATTGTCCAGATGTCCCGTTAGGTAGCCCAAGACCAACTCCTCATCCTCCTCGTCCCAAAAGAAATATATACGAAGATCTCTGCGCGGATCTCTCGACGTGCCCTTCTTAAGGTGCCATTCTAAAAAACGCCGCTTATTCCGATACTTAACGAAATACTCGTCGCCTTGTTCACCCGCTCTTGTTTCCGATATCGATTTTGAGAAATCTAGACCCCACCGCGCAATCTCATTCTCAAACCGGGTCCAAGCGCTCTGTACCCCTCGTTTGCTATCAACGTATACCGTCCCCAATAACTCGATGACATCGCATACAAGCCCAATGTTCTCGTACTTTGAGTCCCGAAGACCGCGGAGTGCTTTCCCACACAGCTGTATCCGACCTGCAAATTCAGTCTGGATCCAAGTAGCCATCTCGTCATAGGCGGCCGGACGTTTAGAGACTTGCGGACTACCTTTTAGCACGCTCAATTGCGCCTCTAGCCCCCGGATTCTTGCTGCCATTGCTGCGCTTCTACCGCGCTCCAAGTCGCGTTCGGCCTCGGCTTGGATTCTTTCATTTTCCTCTTGCACCGCGAGTGCAAGCGATTCTTCAGCTTGAACTTCCGATGCCTTCTTCGCTGCAAGAGCGGCCTCAAGTTGTATTTCTAGCGAGTCTTTGCTCTGTCCGCGGTCGCGCGCTGCGTCTAATCGGAAAGTTGCGTTCGCTGACCTTACTTGGGCGAACGTCGGAATTGCCTGCCTCTGAAGGTTCCTTTCCACGGACGCGCGAAAGGCGTCCAAGGCGATATTCGTAAACAGCCGATCAGTGTCGACGCGGGAAATATGTTGCTTTGTGAAAAGGGGATGGCGATGAACGTCATCGTCTTCAAGGTTGCTGGTTGGCCGATAGATACGAATGCCATAGTCAAAGACTGAAAGGTATTTTTCGACCCTGTCTGACAACAGAAATGAAGCGTTTGGTGAAACACGTACGACGTGAGCCGTGCCACACAGTCGATTCGCAAGAGCATACGCGTCGAGCGCTGATTGACCTCGCTCATCGATCGCCAAGGCGATTACGTTGCGCCACCGGCGAGGGTTGTTGATTAGGGCTAGCAGCCAATCGGTCTCGCCGTCAGTGGCGATGTCGATGGGGCTGTCGCTAAGCTTGATTCCATCCCCGTACAAAATGCCTTGTGCAGCTAATTGGCGATATACCCGCGGGACGGCAGGCTCGAACTCGAAATCCAAGTTGCGCGAGAAACAGCTTAGGCGGCTACCAAAATGACAGCCTGAAGGTGTTTTTCCCGTGGTAAGCTCAAGATGCCACGAGCGTCCGGGGACCGTTGAGTCCGGTTCGCTAAGACGAACGGCCCACATATCAAAGCTATCTTGGCCAATGTGCTCCGACGAGATAACGCCCGATTCGCTGTCGAACGACTCTCTCGTGAACAGGTCCTTCGGTAAATCGGAAGACTTCGTCCGCAGATACTCATAAATGAATTTATGAGCAATCTGAAGGACGCTCAAGGTCTGCGACCTCATTTCGGCGTCAGTGATTGCCAGCAGCTTTGTGCGCTCTTGCTCGCTTCGCGAAAGCACGCCTGCCCCCTCTAGTATCCAGCTCAATATGCTAGAATAATCCACATCCTAAGGATGCTCGCATTCACGCCCGCTGCACGAAACTATCCACGACCTTCTTCTCGCCGGCCTTGTCGAAGGCGATAGTGAGCTTGTTGCCGTCGATCTTGGTGACGCGGCCGTAGCCGAACTTCTGGTGGAAGACGCGATCGGACAGCGAGAATTCCGACGTGGTGCCAGTCGACTTGGCGACCAGCTCGCCCTCGATCGTCAGCGGACCGCGGCGGCGCGAGCCGAAGCTGCCGAAATCGGGGCCGGCCGATGAGGACGATGAGAACGTCGCGGTCTCGTCTTCGAAGCCGCCGTAACCGCCGCCGCCATTGCGGCCGCCGCCGCGGTTGCGGTTGGCCTGGGCGCGCTGCCAGCCCGGCGTGGTGTAGCTGGAGCCGAACGCCTCCATGTCGTCGAAGCGCGAGGCGCCGTAGCCGCCGGTGCCGCCCCAGGCCGAGCCGCCCTTGGATTCCGTGATCTCGACATTGGCCGCCGGCAATTCGTCGAGGAAGCGCGAGGGGATCGTGGTCGACCAGGTGCCGTGGATGCGCCGATTGGTGGCGAAATAGATCATGGCGCGGCGGCGGGCCCGGGTCAGGCCGACATGGCCGAGCCGGCGCTCTTCTTCCAGGCCGGCGCGGCCCTGCTCGTCCAGCGTGCGCTGGCTCGGAAACAGGCCTTCCTCCCAGCCGGGCAGGAACACGTTGTCGAACTCGAGCCCCTTGGCCGAATGCAATGTCATCAGCGACACCGCATCCTCCTCGGCGCCGCCCTCGCGATCCATCACCAGCGAGATGTGCTCCAAGAACCCTTGCAGGTTCTCGAACTCCTCCATCGAGCGCACCAGCTCCTTCAGGTTCTCCAGCCGGCCCGCGGCGTCCGCCGAACGGTCCTTCTGCCACATCTCGGTATAGCCGCTCTCGTCGAGCACGATCTGGGCGAGATCGGTATGGGCGGTGACCTCGCGCTGAACGCGCCAGCGGTCGAACTGGGCGACGACGTCGCGAAGCGAGCCGCGCGCCTTCGGCTTCAGCTCGTCGGTCTCGACCACCGCGCGGGCCGCTTCGAACAGGGGGATGCGGCGCTTGCGGGCGTGGTCGTGCAGCATCTGCACCGTGGCATCGCCGAGACCCCGCTTGGGCACGTTGACGATGCGCTCGAAGGCGAGGTCGTCGGCCGGGGAGTTGATGACGCGCAAGTACGCCAGCGCATCGCGGATTTCCGCGCGCTCGTAGAAGCGTGGGCCGCCGATGACGCGGTAAGGCAGGCCGAGCGTGACGAAGCGGTCCTCGAACTCGCGCATCTGGTAGGAGGCGCGCACCAGGATCGCGATCTCGTTGAGCTTCTCGCCGCGGCGCTGCAGCTGCTCGATCTCCTCGCCGATGCCGCGCGCTTCCTCCTCGGAATCCCACGAGCCGGTGACCGTGACCTTCTCGCCGTCCTGATCCTCGGTGCGCAGCGTCTTGCCGAGCCGGCCTTCATTGTGCGCGATCAGATGCGAGGCGGCGGCGAGGATATGGCCGGTGGAGCGGTAGTTGCGCTCCAGACGAATGACCTTGGCGCCCGGGAAATCGTGCTCGAAGCGCAGGATGTTGTCGACCTCGGCGCCGCGCCAGCCATAGATCGACTGGTCGTCGTCGCCGACGCAGCAGATGTTTTTGGTGGGAGCTGCAGCAGCCACCGTCATTCCGGGATGCGCCAAGGGCGCAGACCCGGAATCTCGAGATGAGTCCTCCTCAGCTCGAGACTCCGGGCTCGCGTCGTCGACGCGCCCCGGAACGACGGCTTTGGTGGTTGACGGCGCCTGCGACAGTAGCCGCAGCCAGAGATATTGCGCGACGTTGGTGTCTTGGTACTCGTCGACCAGGATGTATTTGAAGCGCTGCTGGTACTGCCTGAGGATATCCGGGTGCTCGCGGAAGATGCGGATGTTCTCCAGCAGGAGATCGCCGAAATCGGCGGCGTTGAGGATCTTCAGTCGCTCCTGATAGCTCGCATAGAGCTTGCCGCCCTTGCCGTTGGCGAAGGTAGCGGCTTCGCCGGAAGGCACCTGCGAGGGCATCAGGCCGCGGTTCTTCCAGCCGTCGATCAGCCCGGCGAGCATGCGCGCCGGCCAGCGCTTGTCGTCGATGTTCTCGGCCTGCAACAACTGCTTGAGCAGGCGGACCTGGTCGTCGACGTCGAGCACGGTGAAGTTCGACTTGAGCTGCGCCAGTTCGGCAGGGAAACGCAGGATGCGGCCGCCGATGGAGTGGAAGGTGCCGAGCCACGGCATGCCCTCGACGGCGTGGCCGAGCATCTGGCCGAGCCGGTGCTTCATCTCGCGCGCGGCCTTGTTGGTGAAGGTCAC
>JAEWCE010000346.1 GCA_023390785.1 Pseudomonadota bacterium | reverse complement strand
ACGCCCTTCTGGGCGAGAAGGGACTTGGCGGCGGTGCAATAGGGGCACCAATTGGTGGTGTAGATCTGGACTTTCGACATGTGGGGTCAGTGGGTTCCGGTTTCCCTCTATATGGGGACTGTGCCGGCGCTGACAACGCTAGCGACGCGACCGCGCCGCAACGATCTCGGCGATCCGCGCGGCATCCTCGGCCTGGAGGAAGCGGCCCCGCTCGAGGATTTCGAGCTGGTACTCGCGATAGGTCAGACCCAGTGACTCTGCCTTCCTGGCTCGCCGGATGGCGGTTTCGACCGGCACTTTCTTGAACGCCGCCTCGGACGCCGTGCGCCACACGAAGTAGTTGCCGATGCCACCGATGCCCCACTCCGGGACGTGGTCGAGCGGCGGACCACCATTGTGGCCGAGGCCGGGGGCGATGTCGGCAGCGGTGAGCTCGGGCGGCCGCGCGACGCGGCTGCGCAGGAACCGGGGGCGGTTGATCCGGAGGTCGCCCATTCGCACTAACTCCCTGTCACAACGCGGGAAAAACTGATCACGTCGACATGCTCGACGCCGGCGCCGCGCAGCGCCCTGGCCACCGCCTTGACGGTCGAGCCGGTGGTGACGACGTCGTCGACGAGGATGACACGGCGGCCCTTCAGCCGTGAAGCTATGTCAGGAGATGGCTGGAATGCGCCAGCAAGATTGCGCCTGCGCGCCTCGCCCGACAGGCCGACCTGCGGCCGCGTATTCTTGCGGCGCCCGACCAGCAGCGGGTCGACCGGCACGCCGGTGAGCCTGCCCAGCGCCCGCGCCAGTTCGGTCGACTGGTTGTAGCGCCGGACGACCTGGCGGCGGCGATGCATCGGCACCGGCACCAGCACCGCGTCCGGCCCCCAGAGCTCGTGACCCGCCTGCGCCATCAGCCGGGCGCAGAAGCGCGCCAGCTCCGGCCGGTCGCCATATTTGAGCTTGCCGACCAGCGCCCCGGCAATCTCGTTGTAGGCCACTGCGGCGCGGGCGCGATCGAAGGGCGGCGGATCGGCGATGGCCTCGGCCGAAAGCGCGCCCGGCCCGAGCGAAACCTCGAAGGGAATGCCCAGCACCGGACAGAGCGGGGCACTGATCGGCCTGAGCGCGCGAAAACACGTGGCGCAGAGGGTGTCGGCGGTGGCGACGGGCGCGTCGCATGCAAGGCATGTCGGCGGATAGAGAGTGTCGAGCAGCATCCCGCCCAGCCGCCTGAGCGGCCCGGTGATGGCTCTGCTTTTGACAAGCCCTGCCCCCGTCTCCATAAGGCCATCCTGCCACCGCGCCCGGTTCGACGCCATGCCCGACCTGAAAGCGCCGCCCAAGGTCTTCGACCGGCGGCTGATCGCCAGCCACCTCGCCCGCCGGCCTGCCGACGCCGACGACTTCGTGACGCGGCTGGTGCTGGCCGACCTCGAGGAGCGCCTCGGCACGGTGACACGCACCTTTACCCAGGCGCTGATCCTGTCGCCGGACGGCGCTGCGCTGCCAACCGCCGGACGCAGCGCCAACGGTTCCTTTGCCTTCGAACGCGCTGCGACGGTGACCGAAACGCCCGGCATTCCGCTGGTCGACCCCGAGGCGCTCGACCTGCCACGGCGGGACTACGATTTGATCGTCTCCATCTTCGACCTCGACGTGGTCGACGACGTGCCGGGCTTCCTCGCGCGGGCGCGGGCGCATCTGCGCGGCGACGGCCTGTTCCTTGCGGCAGCCATCGGCGGCGACAGCCTGACCGAACTGCGCGAAGCATTCTTGAGCGCCGACGTCCAGATCGGCGGCGGCGCCTACCTGCGCGTCGCGCCCTTCATTCCGCTGAGCGAAGCCGCCGGCCTGCTGCAGCGCGCCGGCTTCGCGCTGCCGGTGAGCGACGTCGAAACCCACACCGTGCGCTATGAATCGCCGCTCTCGGTGATGCGCGAACTAAAGCTCCTCGGCGCCTCCAACCCGCTGGCCGACCGGCCGACGAAATTTGCCACGCTGCGCCTGATCCGGGCCGCGTCGGAGGCCTATGCCAATCTCGCCACCGACCTCGACGGCCGCGTCCGCGCCACGCTGGAAATCGTCTGGATGAGCGGCTGGGCCCCGCATGAAAGCCAGCAGAAGCCGCTGAAGCCGGGCAGCGCCGAGATCAGCCTGACCAAGATTCTCGGGACGCGGAACTGACCGCCGTCAACCGCCGGCGGCGTCGATGGCGCTGGTGGTCCTGTCGGTGACGCGACCGAACAAATCCTGGAGGCTGGTGCCGAACGTCGTCATGGCGACGATCAGCGCCACCGCGACGAGCCCGGCGATGAGACCGTATTCGATGGCGGTGGCCCCGCGATCGTCGTACACGAACCGAAGAACCAAGCCCCGCATCGGTGCCTCCCGGTCACAGCAGATCGCACAGCGGCGCGATCAGCGGCTCATCCGCCGGCGGCATCGGATACTCCCGCAAGCGCTGCGGCCGCACCCATTTGAGTGCGGCATGCTCACGTGCAATCGGGGTCCCCTGCCATTTCCGGCAGACGAAAAGTGGCATCAGAAGGTGAAAGCTTTCGTAAGAGTGCGACGCAAAAGTTAACGGCGCGAGGCAGGCCGTCCTGGTGGCGATGCCCAGTTCTTCGTCCAATTCGCGGATCAGTGCCTCTTCCGGGGTCTCCCCCGTCTCGAGCTTGCCACCCGGAAACTCCCACAACCCGGCCAATTGCTTGCCGGCCGGACGCTGCGCAATCAGTACCCGCCGGTCGGCATCGACCAGGGCGCAGGCGACGACGAGCAGGATCGGCTTGTCGCTCATCTTCCGGCCTTCGGCCGGCGATAGTCGTAGTCGTAGGCATCGCCGAAGCCGAGCGAGGCATAGAGCGACATTGCCGGAGTGTTGCCGGCAACGACCTGGATGCCGGCCGCCAGCGCGCCGGCGTCGCGCGTCCAGTTGAGCGCCGCCGCCATGACGGCTCGCCCGTATCCCTGCCCGCGATGGCTCGGCCGCGACACGACGTTGCCGAAAATGGCAATGCCATTGGCGACACCGGCCAGCGCCGCCGCAGCTGGAACACCGTCCTTGTCGTAGGCGAGCACGCCCCGGCAATCGCAGGCGATGCGTTCAATGATCAGCCGCACCGACTCGACGGTCGCCGCCGAGTAGCCGCTCATCACTGCCTGCGCCAGGCGCCAATCGGGATCGTTGGCGTCGAACAGCACCGTGTGATGATGAGGCGTCCACCCACCCGTGGGCATGGCCATGCGCAGCACCTTGCTCGGCTCGACAAAGCCCCAGCCGAGCTCGTCGAGCGTCGCGGTAATTTCCGGCGCGAGCAGCGGCGAGACCTTGAACGCCGGCGTCAACCCATGCCGGGTGAACATCTCGGAGAACCGCGCGATGCGCTCGGCGGCATTGGCGCCGTCGCCGGCATCGAGGCACTGGATGGAGTTGGCCCGATTGGAGTAGCCGCGCGCCGCGCGCCACACCCAATGGCCGTCATAGGCGGTATGAAGTCCCGGCCAGGCGGTCAGCGCCGCCGTCTCGACCGCCAGGACGCTGGGCACACCCAAGGTCAGCTCCGATAGCTGCCATTGATGTCGATATAGCCATGCGTGAGATCGCAGGTATAGACCGTGGCGCTGCCATGGCCGAGGCCTAGGCCGACGCGCAATTCGAGCTCCTGGTTCTTCATGTAGGCCGACGCGGCCGCCTCGTCATAACCCGGCGCGCGTTCGCCCTTTTCGGCCACCACGATATCGCCGAAGGCAATGGTCAGCCGGTCACGATCGGCCGGCTCGCCGGCCTTGCCGACGGCCATCACCACGCGGCCCCAATTGGCATCCTCGCCCGCAATCGCGGTCTTGACCAGCGGCGAATTGGCGATCGATTGCGCGATACGGAAGGCACTCCTGTCGTCGACCGCGCCCTCGACTGTCACGCTCACCATCTTGCTGGCGCCTTCGCCGTCGCGCACGACCAGCATGGCCAGATCGTGCAGCACGTCGCCGAGCGCCGCGGCAAAGGCGTGGGCGCGCGGGTCGCTGCTCTCGTTGATGGCATCGATCGGCGCCTTGCCGGTGGCGAACACCAGGCAGGTGTCGGAGGTCGAGGTGTCGCTGTCGACCGTCACGGCATTGAAGCTGCGGTCGATCAGCGGTTGCAGCAGTCCCTGTAGAACGCCGCTCGCAATCGGCGCATCGGTGAACACGAAGCTCAGCATCGTCGCCATGGCCGGTGCGATCATGCCCGACCCCTTGGCGATGCCCGAGATCGACACCGTCACACCATCGAAATCCACCGTGGCGCTCGCCACCTTGGCGTAGGTATCGGTGGTCATGATTGCCTTGGCCGCGTCCATCCATGGGCCGGCACTGAGGCGGCCGGCCATGTCGGTCGTGACTGCCGCGAACTTTTCCGGATCGAGCGGCTCGCCGATCACGCCGGTCGAGGCGAGGAAGATCTTGCTGGCATCGACGCCCAGTGCCCTGGCCGCATAGCCAGCCGACACCTCGACCGTGTTCCTGCCCTTCATGCCGGTGAAGGCGTTGGCATTGCCGGAATTGACCAGCAGCCCGCGCGCCACCCCGCCCTTCAGACTCTGCCGGCACCAGTCGACCGGTGCCGACGGGCATTTGCTCGAGGTGAACACGCCGGCAACCGTGGTCCCCGGCTCGAACGCCGCCAGCAGTACGTCGGTGCGGCCCTTGTACTTGATCCCGGCTTCCGCGGTGGCAAAGCGCACGCCCGCGATCTCGGGCAGGTCGGGATAGGATTTGGGCGCGAGCGGAGAAACGGAATGGGCCATGGCGGTGCCTCGGGGGTTTGGCCCGTGATGCCCGATGTCGCAGACGGGCGCAAGACGCCGGGGGCGTGGAACTCGCAGTCAGGTCCGACTGCAGGGCTCCGATGAGATTCGAAGCCGGAATGCAGCAGGCCGGGATCGCTCCCGGCCTTTTGTTCATTCTGCCGCCGAATCCTACTGGTTCGGCCCGAGTTGGGCTTCCACCTGCTGCTTCAGCGTCGCATCCGGGATGTCGATGGTGGTCGCCTTGCGCAACTGGTCGAACAGCGTGCGGTACTTCTGCACATAGAGCTGCTGGCCGATCTGCTGGGTGAGCTGCTCCAGCGTCGGCTTGGCAGCCGGGCGGCGGTCCAGCACCTGGATGATGTGCCAGCCGAACTGCGTCTGCACCGGCTGCGAGACCTCGTTGACCTTGAGCGCGAAGGCGGCGTCGGCGAACGGCTTCACCATCTTGTCCTGGGTGAAATAGCCGAGGTCGCCGCCGGAATCCTTGGCGCCCGGCTCGATGGATTTCTCCTTGGCCAAGGTGGCGAAATCGGCGCCGCCGTCGAGTTGCGCCTTGATCGCCTTGGCGTCGTCCTCGCTGCTCACCAGAATGTGACGGGCATGCACCTCATCGACGTTTGGCATGGCAGCGATGACCTTGTCGTATTCGGCCTTGATCTGGTCCTCGCTGATGGTGTCGCTCACCGCCTGCTTGGTGTATGCGCGGCGCAGCGCACGGTCCTGCAGGTAGCTCAGCCGCTGCTTGTAGAGGTCGGACTGCTCGAGATTGGCCGTATGGCCGGCAGCCGCCATCAGCTTGAGATCGATCATCTGAGCGAGGAGCACCGCCCGGATCTGGTCCTGCGGGATTTGCTGCAGGTCCGGCCCGAGATCCTCGGCGGCGAAGGCCAGATCGGCCTCGGTGATGGGCTGGCCGCCCACCGTCGCCACCACGCTCGACGGGCTCGGCCCCGGCGTCGACGCCGGCGGCTCGGCGGACGAGGCGGCGGCCGAGGACGAGGTGTCCTGCGCCAGCGAGGCGAACGGGGTGCCGCACAGCGTCAGCGCCAGGAGCGCGATCACGAGGGCCTTGAGGAAACCGGGCAGACGTGCCGGCGAAATATGCGATGTCATGGGATTGATTGGCTCCAACTGGCGCCTAGCCCTCGCGGCGCGGCGGGTGGTTTGGCCGATTTCGCCTCCGTTGACAATACTGACCCCCGCTCTTACATACCCGCAACGCCTGTAAACGCCCGAAAAGCGGCGGTTTTCGGCCCCTCAGATGGTCTGAATTCATACCGCCGGCGCGCCCCGAAATGCGGCGCCATCAAGACAAGGAACGCCCTATGGTTCTCGCCAGCATCGCCAAGGCGATTTTCGGCTCTGCCAATGACCGCCAGGTCAAGCGCTACCAGCCCAGAGTCGATGCCATCAATGCTCTCGAGCCCGAGATGGCCAAGCTGTCCGATGCCGACCTGAGGGCCAAGACCGACGAGTTCCGCGCCGCGCTGAAGGCCGGCAAGAAGCTGGACGACCTGCTGGTGCCCGCCTTCGCGGTGGTGCGCGAAGCCAGCAAGCGCACCCTCGGCATGCGCCATTTCGATGTGCAGCTGGTCGGCGGCATGGTGCTCAACGACCGCTCCATCGCCGAGATGCGCACCGGTGAAGGCAAGACCCTGGTGGCGACACTGCCGGTCTACCTCAATGCCCTCACCGGCGAGGGCGTGCACGTGGTGACGGTCAACGACTACCTGGCCAAGCTCGACAGCGAATGGATGGGCCAGATCTACAGGTTCCTCGGGCTCAGCGTCGGCATCATCGTGCACGGCCTGTCCGACGCCGAGCGCAAGGCCTCCTATGCCGCCGACGTGACGTACGGCACCAACAACGAGTACGGCTTCGACTACCTGCGCGACAACATGAAATATTCGCGCGACCAGATGGTGCAGCGCGGCCACGCCTACGCCATCGTCGACGAAGTGGACTCGATCCTGATCGACGAGGCGCGCACGCCGCTGATCATCTCCGGCCCGCTCGACGACCGTTCGGACTTCTACAACACCATCGACACCTTCATGCCGAAGCTCACGAAGGTGACCGACTTCGAGGTCGACGAGAAGCAGCGCAACGTGACGCTGACCGAAGCCGGCATGGAAAATCTCGAGACGCTGCTGTGCGACGCCGGCCAGCTCAAGGGTGAATCGCTCTACGACGTCGAGAACGTCTCCGTCGTGCATCACGTCAATCAGGCGCTGCGCGCGCA
>JAEWCE010000252.1 GCA_023390785.1 Pseudomonadota bacterium | reverse complement strand
CGGTTGGCCGATCGAGCCCGTTTGGGATCGATCGGCCAGAGCAGAGCGGAAAACTCCGGTTGGCCGATCGAGCCCGTTTGGGATCGATCGGCCGGAGCAGACCGGAAGCCTCCCCCGACCGGGCAGGCGCCATCCCGGATTCCGGTTGACGCCGCTACCGGGTGCCACTATACACCGCCCAGCTTTGGCGGCCCGGTGCCGCCGATTTCATTTCATCTCCGGGGTTTCCGCACGGACTTCCGCGCGCCGGACAAAGAGGACGACGATGGCAAATACCGCCTCGGCTAAGAAAGCCGCCCGCAAGATCGCCGCGCGCACCGAGATCAACAAGTCGCGCCGGTCGCGCATGCGCACCTTCATCCGCAAGGTCGAGGAAGCGATCGCCGGCGGCAAGCACGACGACGCGGTGGCGGCCCTCAAGGCGGCCGAACCCGAGATCGCGCGCTCGGCGCAGAAGGGCATCGTCCATGCCAATGTCGCGGCCCGCAAGGTGAGCCGCCTGAACTCGCGCGTGAAGGCCCTCAAGGCCTGATCCGACGCCGTCGCGTCGAGCTCGAAACGAGGCCCCGTCACGGGGCCTTTTTCTTTGTCCGTGACGACTCGTGGCGGCCGGTGTGACACTTCTGCGACAGTCGTCGGCTTTCCCGAAAGCCCTTGAGTCCCAAGGCTCTCCGCCTGCTGCGTGGATGATTCTTTCCAAATTCCGGCCTTGCCGGAAATCTAGAACACGACTCCGGATAAACTCGGATTCAGCGATTCATCATTGAGTCACAGGCGCTTGGTTTGAGGCAGCTTGACGCGCCTTGGAAGAACCATTTTTCCCCCTCGTTTCCGCCTCACCCTGTCAACCCCGCTTTTGCGAAAAGAGTCGGTTGCAGGCAAAAATCCGCGCCTCTAAGATGGCTTCCGTTGGATGAGGAACGGCGGTCCTCCCGCCGGTTTTTCAGACGATGAATGTGAGTTGCGTAGACGAATGCCTCTGCCGCGGAGTCCACTATCGCGGATGGAAGTATCGTGGTGTCCATCTGTGTTGCGGTTTGTTGGGGCGTTAAAAATTATCGTCTTGCGTTTGCGTAAGAGATAATGGCGAGCCGGGGCGTCTCGACTCCGGTGTCAAAGTAAAAACGAGTATGGCCAGGCCGCAATATTTTGCGGCGGGTGTAGGGTTTTGCCTGTCGGCGGACAGGCTGGGGCGACAATTGCGGGTCCGAACGGACCCCTATCGGCGAGGCGGGGCAGATAGATATGGCGTTGGGTGCGAGCGGTGCGCGCAATGAATTCGGCAAACCTGAATCTGGACAGGGGGCGGCGCCGGGCCGCCCTGGAATAACGGGATCGTCGGGGGCGATGCGGACCGAGAGCGAACTGTTCCAGCGCGTCAGGGCCCGCCTGCGGGCCGCGTTCGGCGAGGATGTATTCAACTCCTGGTTCGCCCGCCTCGAGCTCGAAGAGATCGTCGACGACAAGGCGCATCTGAGCGTGCCGACACGCTTCCTGTGCTCCTGGATCCAGTCCAACTACGCGGAAAAGATTCTAGATACCTTCAAGGCCGAAACGCCCGAGGTCACGCGGTTGCATTTCACCGTGCGCGTCAACGGCCAGGCGCGGCCGCGGCTCAGCGCCCCTCCCGAGGCGCCGGCGGAGGTCGAGGCCGAGCCGGCGGCGCCGTCCCTGAAGCCGCATCGCGAACTGGTGCCGCCGCGCGGCGACGCATTGTCGGGGTCGGCGCTCGATCCCAAAATGACCTTCGACAGCTTCGTGCCCGGCGCCAGCAACGAGATCGCGCTCGGCATCGCCAAGCAGGTGGCGAGTGCCGCCCTCAACGGCACCGTCAGCTTCAATCCGGTCTACGTGCATTCGACCGTCGGCCTGGGCAAGTCGCATCTGCTCAACGCCATCGCCTGGGCAGCCGGTGCTGCCGAGCCCGGCCGCAACATCGTCTATCTGACGGCCGACCATTTCATGTACCATTTCATCACCGCCGTGCAGCGGCAGTCGGCGATCGCGCTCAAGGACTGGCTGCGCCGGGTCGATCTGCTGCTCATCGACGACATGCAGTTCCTGCAGGGCAAGTCGGCGACCGAATTCGGCCATACGCTGGGCACGCTGCTGACCGGCGCCAAGCAGGTGGTGGTGGCGGGCGACGCCCCGCCGCGCGATCTCGAAATGCTCGACGAGCGTGTCCGCTCGCGTCTCAGCGGCGGCCTCGTCGTGCCGATCGGCGGCTTCGACCTCGAATTGCGCCGGCAGATCGTCACCCGCCGTGCCGAGCAGGCGCAGGCCCGCTTCGGCGTGCACTTCCCGGCGCCGGTGATCGACTACATCTCGCGCATCGTGGTCAGCCACGGCCGCGACCTCGACGGCGCCGTCAACCGGCTCGTCGCCGCCAACCAGTTGACGCACGAGCCGATCAGCGTGCCGCTCGCCGAGCGTACCCTGGCCGACCTCGTCCGCGCCCGCGAGGCGCGCCGCGTCCGCATCGAGGACATCCTGAGGATCGTGTCGCGCCACTACAAGGTGCCGCGCAACGAGCTGCTGTCGTCCCGCCGCTCCCGCGACGTGGTGCGGCCGCGCCAGATCGCCATGTATCTCGCCAAGTCGCTGACCTCGCGCTCGCTGCCCGAGATCGGCCGCCGCTTCGGCGGGCGCGACCACACCACCGTGCTGCACAGCGTCCGCAAGGTCGAGCAGATGATGAAGGACGACGGCGATCTGTGCCAGGAGATCGAGCTCCTCAAGCGCATGCTCGAGGAGTGAGTTGAGTTTGCGGCCCGGGTCGGGCCGCGGGTATGTGTTGCGTTGCGTAGGAGTCGGCAGTGCTGCCGCGTTTGGTGTTGCGTGTGCGTCGGGCCGTCCGCCGCCTGAAGGTGGCGGAACCCCAACAGTCCGATCTGTCCGGCCTCGACAATCGCGAGCGCTGGCAGGCGATGCTGTCCGAAATCGACGAGCGCGGCCGTGCCGCCGAGCGCCGCCTGGCCGAAGCCGAGCAGGCCCTCAACCGCCTCGGTCTCAACTAGCCCGTCGCACCCTCCAGCGCAGGTGTGGACGGGGACCGTCGCGACAGCTGTTGCGCTTGCCTTTTGCTCACCGTCTTGCCAAGGTCGCGGCCCGGTTTTGTGGGGGTTTTGACCCATTCGGCAGGGTGCCGGACGTGGTCGGGGATGGCGTGCAATGAAAGTTACTCTCGAGCGCAATGCGCTGCTGAAATCGCTGGGCCACGTCCACCGCGTGGTGGAGCGCCGCAACACCTATCCCATCCTCGCCAACGTGCTGATGAAGGCCGCCAATGGCAGCCTCGACCTGCGCGCCACCGACCTCGACATCGAGGTGACCGAGGCCGTGCCGGCCATGGTCGCGACCGCCGGCACCACCACCGTGCCGGCCCATACCCTCTACGAGATCGTGCGCAAGCTCGCCGACGGCGCCGAGGTCCGGCTCGAAACCGATGGCGCCGAGCAGATGCAGATCACCTCCGGCCGCTCGCGCTTCCATCTGGCGTGCCTCAGCCCCGACAGCTTCCCCGATCTCAAATCCGGCGCCTTCAGCCACCAGTTCACGCTGCCCGCCGCGACCCTGCGCGAGCTCATCGAGCGCACCCAGTTCGCCATCTCCAACGAGGAGACGCGCTACTACCTCAACGGCATCTACGTGCATACGCTCGAGGTCGACAGGCAGCCGGTGCTGCGTGCCGTCGCCACCGACGGCCACCGCATGGCCCGCGCCGAAACCGAGGCGCCCGAAGGCTCGCGCGGCATGCCCGGCATCATCATCCCGAAAAAGACCGTCGGCGAGGTGCAAAAGCTCCTCGATGGCGCCGAGGGCGATGTCAACATCGAGATCTCCGATACCAAGATCCGATTCACGCTGGGCGGCGTGGTGCTGCTGTCGAAGCTGATCGAGGGCACCTTCCCCGATTACGACCGCGTCACCCCCAAGAACAACGACAAGCAGCTGACCGTCGATCGTGCCTCCTTCGCCACCGCCGTCGATCGCGTCTCGACCATCGCGTCCGATCGCGGCGGCAAGGCGGTCAAGCTCGCCGTCCGGGACGGCAACCTTGAGCTTTCCGTCACCAACCCCGACCACGGCACCGCCACCGAGGAGGTTGCCGTCGAGTTCGAGCCCGAAAGCTTCGAGATCGGCTTCAACGCCCGCTACCTGCTCGACATCATCGCGCAGATCAAATCCGACAACGCCGTGTTCCTGTTCAACGACGCCGGCTCTCCGACCCTGGTGAAAGAAGACGGCGACGCCCGCGCCCTCTACGTCCTGATGCCGATGCGGGTGTAGCAGGTGAATGGTGAATGGTAAGTCGTGAATGGTAAGAAGGGGCGTGGTGAGTCCACCGAGGATCTCGCCATTCACCATTCACCATTCACCATTCACCGCGTGCCCATCCGCTACCTCTCCCGCCTCCGCCTCAGCGCCTTCCGCAACTACGCCTCTGCCGCGCTCGATCTCGATGGCCGGCACCTGGTGCTGACCGGGCCCAACGGCGCCGGCAAGACCAACCTGCTCGAGGCGGTATCGCTGCTCAGCCCCGGTCGCGGCCTGCGCCGGGCCGCCTTCGATACGCTCGGCAACCACGCGTCCGACCAGCCCTGGGCCGTCGCCGCCACCGTCGAGACGCCGGATGGACCCGCCGACATCGGCACCGGCGCCGCCGACGATGGCGGCCGACGGGTCCGCATCAACGGCGCCAACGCCAGGACCATCGAGCAGATGAGCGACTATCTGCGCCTGCTCTGGCTCACCCCGGCGATGGATGGCCTGTTCACCGGCCCTGCATCCGAGCGCCGCCGCTTCCTCGACCGGCTGGTGACGACGCTCATCCCCTCGCACTCGGGCGCCGTGGCCGACTACGACCGGGCCATGCGCCAGCGCAACCGCCTGCTCGAGGAAAATGCCGATCCACTGTGGCTCAATGCGCTCGAGGCCGAGATGGCGGCTCACGCCGCGGCGGTGCATTTCGCCCGCGCCGACGCCGTGGCACATCTGCAGCATCTGCTCGGCGAGAGCCTCGACGATACCGCCTTCCCCGCCGCGCAATTGTCGCTGACCCCGCTGTTCGAGGATCGGCACGAGCCGGCGGCCTCGCCCGATCTCGAGGCCGAGCTCAAATCCATCTGGGCCGCCTCGCGCGCCCTCGATCACGTCGCGGGACGCACCATTGCCGGCCCGCACCGCGTCGATCTCGACGTGCTCTACGCGCAAAAGCAGGTGCCTGCCGCGCTCGGCTCGACCGGCGAGCAGAAGGCGTTGCTGGTCGGGCTGGTGCTGGCGCAGGCGCGGCTGGTCAAGCTGCAGACCGGCATCGTGCCGTTCCTGCTGCTCGACGAGATCGCTGCCCACCTCGATCCCGACCGTCGGGCGGCGCTGTTTGCCGCACTCGAGGCGCTCGCCACCCAGTGCCTGATGACCGGCACCGACCCCATGCTGTTCGACGCCCTCGGCCCCCGGGCGCAGCGCGTCACCGTGCGCGACGGCCGCCTCGACACCTGACGCCCTTCGCGGGGCGGCAAAATCGGCCAAATCCCTTGAAATCTGGCCAAAAAACGCCATTTCTCTTGGGTATCTCTCCCCAATGATCTAGACCGCTGGAAAGCGGTTTTCGAGCCTGATTCGGAGCCTGATTGACCACGCCCGCAGCCACCCCATCCGTGCCCACGCCTGCCGACGATTACGCCGCCGACTCCATCAAGGTCCTCAAGGGACTCGATGCGGTCCGCAAGCGCCCCGGCATGTATATCGGCGACACAGACGACGGCTCGGGTCTGCACCACATGGTGTACGAGGTCGTGGACAATTCGATCGACGAGGCGCTGGCCGGCCACGCCGATCTGGTCACGGTGCAGCTCAATGCCGACGGCTCCTGCACGGTCATCGACAATGGCCGCGGCATCCCCACCGACATCCACCCCAGCGAGGGCATCTCCACCACCGAGGTGGTGATGACGCAGCTGCACGCCGGCGGCAAGTTCGACCAGAATTCCTACAAGGTGTCGGGTGGCCTGCACGGCGTCGGCGTGTCGGTGGTGAACGCCCTCTCCACCTGGCTGCGCGTCAAGGTGCGCCGCAACGGCAGGATCCACGAGATGGAGTTCCGGAACGGCGAAGCGGTAGCGCCGCTCGCCGTCACCGGCACCTACACGCCGTCGAAGCAGCCTGGCACCTACGAGGGCCGCTCCGGGACTGAAACGACGTTCCTGCCGTCGCCGCAGACCTTCACCATGGTGGAGTTCGACTTCAAGACGCTTGAGCACCGCCTGCGCGAGCTCGCCTTCCTCAATTCCGGCGTCCGCATCGTGCTGCGCGATCTGCGTCATCCCGAAAAGGTCGAGGTCGAGCTGCACTACGAAGGCGGCCTTGCCGAGTTCGTGCGTTATCTCGACGGCGCCAAGTCGGCGCTGATTGGAGCGCCGATCTACCTGATGCAGGAGAAAGACGGCATCACCGTCGAAGTGGCGATGTGGTGGAACGACTCCTACCACGAGAACGTGCTGTGCTTTACCAACAACATCCCGCAGCGCGACGGCGGCACGCACCTGGCCGGCTTCCGTGGCGCGCTGACGCGGCAGGTCACCACCTACGCCGAGACGTCCGGCATCCTCAAGCGCGAGAAGGTCACGCTGTCGGGCGAGGACGCACGCGAGGGGTTGACCTGCGTGCTTTCGGTCAAGGTGCCCGATCCGAAATTCTCGTCGCAGACCAAGGACAAGCTGGTCTCCTCGGAAGTCCGCCCGGTGGTCGAGAACGTCGTCAACGAAAAGCTCGCCGAGTGGTTCGAGGAGCATCCGGCCGAAGCCCGCACCGTCGTCGGCAAGGTGGCCGAGGCCGCCGCCGCGCGCGAGGCGGCGCGCAAGGCGCGCGAACTCACCCGCCGCAAATCGGCACTCGATGTGAACTTCCTTGCCGGCAAGCTCAAGGATTGCTCGGAAAAGGATCCGGCCAAGTCCGAGCTGTTCCTCGTCGAGGGCGACAGCGCCGGCGGCTCCGCCACGCAGGGGCGCGATCGCTCCAACCAGGCGGTGCTGCCGCTGCGCGGCAAGATTCTCAATGTCGAGCGCGCCCGCTTCGATCGCATGCTCGGCTCCGAGCAGATCGGCAATCTGGTGATGGCCCTCGGCACCTCGATCGGCCGGGAAGAGTTCAACATCGACAAGCTGCGCTATCACAAGATCATCATCATGACCGACGCCGATGTCGACGGCGCGCATATCAGAACGCTGCTCTTGACCTTCTTCTACCGGCAGATGCGCGAGCTGATCGATCGTGGTCACGTCTACATTGCGCAGCCGCCGTTGTATAAGGTCAAGCGCGGCTCGTCCGAGCAATATCTGAAGAACGAACGGGCGCTCGAGGACTATCTCATCGAGGGTGGTGTCGACGACGCCAGCTTCAAAACCGCCGCCGGCTCCGTCCATACCGGACAGGATCTGCTCGATATCGTGCATCAGGCGCGTGACATCGTGCACCAGATCGACACCTTCAACACCCGCTACAACCGCTCGATCCTCGAGCAGGCGGCCATCGTCGGCGCCCTCGATCCGGATGCCGTGGCCGACCCCGCGCGCGCCGGCGAGATCGGCCAGCGCATTGCTGCGCGCCTCGATCGCATCTCCGACGAGGTCGAGCGCGGCTGGACCGGAGAGCCCGACGGCCAGGGCGGTCTCGTCTTCCAGCGCACCGTGCGCGGCGTCACCGAAACGCACGAGTTCGACGCGCATTTGCTCGCCTCGGCCGATGCCCGCAAGATGCGGCAGATGATCGAGCGTGCGGGCGATGTGTTCGCCGGCGTCGCCACCCTGACCCGCAAGGACGCGACCACCGAGATCTTCGGGCCCTCGTCGCTCTATGCCACCGTGTCCGCCGCCGGCCGCAAGGGCATCTCGCTGCAGCGCTATAAGGGGCTGGGCGAAATGAACCCCGAGCAGCTGTGGGAAACCACGCTCGACCCCAACATCCGCACCCTGCTCAAGGTCGAGATCAAGGACAGCGACGACCACGACCGCCTGTTCAGCGAGTTGATGGGCGACCTCGTCGAGCCCCGCCGCGACTTCATCCAGGACAACGCCCTCAACGTCGCCAATCTGGACGTGTGATGCTTCGCAACAGCCGGATCAGGCGGCTGGAGCAGGAGGGGTTTGTTCTCGTTCATGTGGTGGGCTCTCCGGGAGTGGGCCGAAGGGGCTGTCTTGGTGGCCGTCCGACCCAACGCCTTTATCTACGAAGCCGCCGAATAACCCGCGTTAGCATCCCGCTAACCCCAGCGTTTCCTGCATGTCCGGAAGAAAACCGCATTAATCCGCGTGTAACGTCTTGCCGCCTACCGTTTGGGCAAGCCTGGGGGCGACGCATGCGGATACTGATCATCGACGACAGCCGGTCGAGCCTGGCGCTCCTGGCCTCGGTCGTCGGCGCCTTGCCCGATGTCGAGATCGCCACCCGTGCCAACCCGCTCGAGGGCTTGGCGCTGTGCGCCACCGAGCAGTTCGACCTCGTGCTCGTCGATCACATCATGCCCCAAATGGATGGTGTCGAGGTCACGCGGCGGCTCAGGGCGCAGCCCAGCTACCGGCTCGTCCCCATCGTCATGGTCACCTCCGACAGCGACCAGACGCTGCGCAGCGACGCCATCGGCGCCGGCGCCACCGAATTTATCAACAAGCCCTTCGACCGCACCGAGCTGCTCGCCCGGGCGCGCAACCTGCTGGCGCTGCGTGGCGCCCAGATCGAGCTGGCCGACCGTGCCAACTGGCTGGCACGCGAGGTTGAAAGCGCCACCCGCCACCTGGTCGAGCGCGAGGAAGAGGTGATCTGGCGCCTCGCCCGCGCCATCGAATATCGCGACGGCGACACCGGCGAGCACGTCTCGCGCGTCGCCACCATCTCGCGCCTCGTGGCCGAGGCGATGGGGCTGAGCGAAGAGCGCTGCCGCACCATCTACCTCGCGGCGCCGCTGCACGATATCGGCAAGATCGCCATCCCCGACGCCATCCTCGGCAAGCCCGGCAAGCTGACGCCCGACGAGATCGTCCAGATGCGCCGGCACGTCACCATCGGTGCCGAAATCCTCGAAGAGGGCTCGTCCGACCTCATCCGCGTCGCCCGCCTGATCGCCCGCGGCCACCACGAGAAATGGGACGGCACCGGCTATCCCGAGGGGCTCTCCGGCTACGACATCCCCATCGAGGCCCGCATCGTGGCCATCGCCGACGTCTTCGATGCCCTCTGCTCGGTCCGGCCCTACAAGCCGGCCTGGCCGCTCGAGCGGGCCCATGCCGAGATCGTCCGCCTCGCCGGCAGCCATTTCGATCCCGCCTGCGTCGACGCCTTCGCGGCGCGCTGGGATGACATCATTGCCGTCATGGAAGGCGAAGCCGCCCCGGCGCTGGCCGTCAGCTTCTAGGCCCTCGAAGAAACCGCAAAGTCCTGAGCCCTTCGCGAAATCCCGCGAGCGCCCTTTCGCGCCCTTCTGCTCAATTATTCAGCGTCGTTCCGATGAGCTATTGCGCCTCAACGACCCGGCGGCAATCGATTACATCCGGCCGCAATCCAGACATTTTTGCTAACGATCGGTTAAACCAGGCATATTCCATGAATTACTATAAGTATAAACTGCTCTATTTCCGGACGCCGACTCGCAGCGCGGAATCGATGACTCAGCATTCGCCGTGATCGACTCTGTAACAGCCCGGTGCGCCCCGCGAAGATTCAGGGGCTGCATTTCTTTTGGATCGGAAGATAAACCGCAGCCGCGCTTGGTTGCTGGTCATTATCGGTAACGGCCGATTAATGACTATGCCGTAGTATCGCCTGCAGTCACATAAAGCCGAAGTCGTGGGCTCTGTTGTTCGCCCCAACTCCGCGTCCGGCCGCGCGCTTTTGATGAATAACATCTGATTTGCCATGGGCCATTTCATGGAACGGTCAAGTATTGCCTGCGCCTGGGGGAACGTCGATTGAGCAACCCCCCGTCCCGAATCTTGCTTGAAGGCGATGTCGGCGTCCGCGACGCCGCCCGCCTGGCCGAGCAATTCTCTCAGGCTATCGCTGGTCCGCTCACCATAGATTGCACGTCACTGTCAGGTGTCGACCTGGCGGTCGTCCAGGTGCTGCTCGCCGCCGATCGTACGGCGCGTGCTGCCGGTCAGTCGCTGACGCTGATCCACCTTCCGGGCGGTCCCCTCCAGCAATTGCTTGTCGCCACCGGCTTCATCGCCGCCGACGGTACCCCGCTCACGCCCGATGGCCCGCTATGGGCCGCCGCAGAGGCCCACGCCGCATGACCAAGACCATCCTCACCATCGACGATTCTGCCTCCATCCGGCAGATGATCTCGCTCACCCTGTCCGGCGCCGGCCACCGCGTCCTCGAGGCCGGCAACGGCGCCGAAGGCTACGACAAGGCCATCGGCCAGCCGATGGATGCCATCCTCACCGATCTCAACATGCCGGTGATGAACGGCATCGAGTTCATCAGGAAGTTCCGCCAGCACCCCATGAGCAAGGGCGTGCCGATCATCTTCCTGACCACCGAATCCGACGACAGCCTCAAGGCAGAAGCCAGGGCTGCCGGCGCGACCGGCTGGATCGTCAAGCCCTTCAAGCAGGACCAGTTGGTGGCCGTGATCAAGAAAGTGACCGGCGCATGAGCTTCCCCGATCCCACCGAGACCTTCCGCCAGGAGGCACGCGAGTTGCTCGAGCAGCTCGAGCTCGGCCTGCTCGACCTCGAGCACGACCCGTCCAATTCCGACCTCATCAACTCCACCTTCCGGGCCCTCCACACCATCAAGGGTTCCGGCGCCATGTTCGGCTTCACCGACGTGGCGAGCTTCGTGCACGAATTTGAAACGGCGTTCGACCGCGTGCGCAAGGGGCTCAGCCCCGCCACGCCCGACCTCATCGCCATCGCGCTCGATGCCAAGGACCACGTCCATATCCTCATCGAGCGCCCCGAAGCCGCCGGCGATACGGGCGAGGCCATCCTCGAGCGCCTGCGCAACATGGTCTCGACCGACCGTTTCCCCGAGCCGCCGCTTCCCAGGGAAGTCGCCGCCGCAGCGGTGCCCGCGGCCCCCGGCCCGAAACGCTGGCGCCTGCGCTTCTTCCTGCCCAGGGATGCGCTGCTCTACGGCACCAATCCGCTGCTGCTGCTCGACGAGCTGCGTGCCATCGGCCCGTGCGACATCGTCGCCCTCACCGACAGGCTCCCTCCGCTCGGCGAGCTCGACCCCGAAGCCACCTATCTCGGCTGGCAGGTCGACATCACCGCCGACGACCCCGCCGCCGCCATCGACGATGTGTTCCTGTTCCTGCGCGACGGCATGGAGCTGACGCTCGAGCCGTTGGCCGAGGCGGCGCTCGCGATCGCCCCGGCGCCACCGC
>JAEWCE010000223.1 GCA_023390785.1 Pseudomonadota bacterium | reverse complement strand
GGTGCAGCCCGTCCTCGTCGATCTGCTTGTCGAGCAGGCTGTTTACCCGCTCGAGCCGGGCCGCGATCTCGGCCTCACGATCCTGGTCGCAGAGTGCCACCCCGAGCAACGCGATCGCCGCCATCAGCCCATCCACCGGATCGTCGGCAAACGGCGCCCTGAGCTTCAGCGACTGGATCTGCGTGCCGAGCGAGCGCGCGATCATTGCCGCGTCCTCGGCGTTGGCGCCTTCGACCAGGATGTTGAAATGCCGGAGCCAGTTGAGCACCCGCCGGGCCGTCAGCGACAGCCCCCACACCATGCGGTCGAAGCGGCCGTCGCGGTCGATCCAGTCGAGCGCCAGGCTGCGTGCGAAGCCGCGCTCCTGGTCGGTGCGCGCATCGCGGAAATGCCGCAGCCAGTCGAAGGCCTGCAGATCGTCGAGCCAGTCGTCGTGCACCATCTCAACCGCGAACGGCGACACCCCCTGCGTATCCACCAGCTTATTGGCAAGGAGGTAGCGGCCCTGCATCATTTCGAGCACGGATTCCCGATCGGTCGGGCGGAATTCGCTGAGCGCGCTGCCGTAGTCTTCGTTGCCGGGCCCGGTCCAGACCCAGCGGATCAGCGGGTTGCTGACCGCAAAATCGGCCGCCCGCTTGGCACTACGGCGCGCAAGAAACGCTATCGGGTTTGCCAACCGGCCCTCTTGGATATGCGTGCTGCCCGCCCACCATGCACCGCACAAAGACGATATTCAGCGACGCCGGAAGCGCGCAATGAAGAACCCGTCCAACGTGCCGCCCTTATCCCCAGGAACGGTCAACCCCGGATGGGTCCTGATGCCGCCGCTTTTGCACACGGGTGCAGCCCATCCGTCAAGCTCTTCCGGTGCAATCGGCAAGGGATCGAGGCCGAGCGAAACGGCCCACTCGGCCTGCCGCTCGCCCTCCTCCGGCTCCAGCGAGCAGACGCAATAGACCAGCGTGCCGCCGGGATTGAGGCAGGAGGTGGCTTGTTCGAGCAGCCGGCGCTGCAGCGCCACGCGCCCGGCGATGTCGGCCGGATGGCGGTGCCAGGCCACCTCCGGGTGCCGGCGGAAGGTGCCGGTGGCCGAGCAGGGCGCATCGAGCAGCACGCCGTCGAAGCGATTGTCGGGCCGGTAGTCGAGCGCATCCGCGGTAACCAGTTCCGCGGCATAGCCGAGCCGGTCGAGATTGTGGCGCAGCCGCTCGACCCGCGCCGGATCGCGGTCCAGCGCGGTAACGGCGTAGCCCGCCTTGATGAGTTGCGCCGTCTTGCCGCCAGGGGCTGCGCAGAGGTCGAGCACGCGCGCCCCCGGTGCCAGCCGCAGCAGGCGCGCCGGAATGGCCGCCGCCGCGTCCTGGACCCAGAACCGCCCCTCGGCATAGCCGGGCAACTGGTCGACCGCCCGGTCGCGCTCCACCATCCGCACCGTATCGCCCAGCACCGGCGAGGCCTCGAGCCCCTCTATCGGCGCCTTGAGTGTGAGATCGAGCGGCGCCCCCTCGAGCAGGGCCCGCCCGAACGCCTCCACCGCGGGCTCGCCATAGGCAGCGCGCCAGGTGGCGAGGAGCGGAGCGGGGAACAGGGTCTCGGCGTCGACCACGATGTCGGCGTGCCGCCGTTGTGCCTCGCGCAGCACCCCGTTCATCAACTTGATCAGGTGCTGCGTCCGCGGGTCCGCACGCATGGCCTCGCCGGCGAGAAACAGCGCGGAGTGTTCGCCCAGATCGGGCAGGAACAGCAATTGCGCGAGACTGAGGCGCAGCACCGCCTCGAACCGTCCCGACTTCTTCGGCAGCCCGCGCGCCAGCAACGTCTCGAGCAGGTGCGTGATGGGTCCGTGGTAGCGCAGCGCGGTGGTCACCAGTCGATTGGCGAGCGCCCGGTCGCGGGCATCGGCGATCTCTCCGGCGCCGAAGGGCGAGAAGCTCTGGCCCTTGAGGACATTCTGCAGCCGGTCGGCGGCGACGAGGCGGAGCGCCAGCCCGGTCGCCTGTTTCTTGTGTGACGGCAAATCTCAGCCCCAGGGCCCTTTGCGCCCGGGGTCAGCACTATCCTCGAACTGCGGGACGCGCCAGACGCCATGTCGCACCCCGGGCGCGAACTCGGGATGCATCGGTGTGGCTGCCGCTGCTGGGCGCGAGCCCATCTCGCTTGCGATCTGCTGCAGCGCCGCGATGCGGTTTTCGACCGACGGATGGGTGGCGAACAGATTGTCGCTGCCGATGCCGTGCAGCGGGTTCACGATGTACATGTGCGCCATCGCCGGGTTGCGCTCGGCGGCGACGTTCATGGTGTGGCCGGCGCCGTTGGAGATCTTCACCAGCGCCGAGGCCAGCGCCATCGGCTCGCCGGAGATTTCGGCGCCGCCGCGATCGGCGGCATATTCGCGCGTGCGGCTGACCGCCATCTGCACCAGCCCCGCCGCCAGCGGCGCAAGAAACACCATCAGCAGCGCGCCGACACCGCCGAGCGGATTGTCGCGCCGGTTGCCACCGCCGAAGAACAGCCCGAACTGGGCCAGCATTGAGATCGCGCCGGCCAGTGTCGCGGTAACCGTCATGGTCAGCGTGTCGCGGTTGCGGATGTGGGTGAGCTCGTGGCTGATGACGCCCGCCAGCTCATCCGGCGTCAGCATGCGGACGAGAGCGCTGGACACCGCAACCGCGGCATGCTGCGGATCGCGGCCGGTAGCGAAGGCGTTTGGCTGCTCGGTCTCGATAATGTAGACGCGCGGCGTCGGCAGGCCGGCGCGGCCCGCCAGTGTCTCGACCATGCGATAGAGATCGGGCGCCGAGCGCGGATCGACCTCGCGCGCGTGCTGCAGACTCAGCACCATCTTGTCGGAATTCCAGTAGGCAAAGAGGTTGGTGCCCATCGCCACCATGAGGGCGATGACCATGCCATTCGTGCCGCCGATGAAATAGCCGACCGCCATGAACAGCGCCGTCAGCGCGGCGATCAACACTCCGGTTCGCAAAAGATTGGCCATGCCTGCCTCGACACATGAACGCTCGAAGCCATAAGATGGTAACCATGACCGACCCCGACAAGATTGCCGCCGGGGACGCGCCCGTAAGACCGCTCAGCCCGGCGGCGCAGCGCGCCCTCGCGGAAGCCGCTGCCCGGCGGCAACAGATCGATGCCGAAATGGCCCGCCGCCCCCTCGAAAAAGGCGGCCGCGGCGGCCTCGACCCCGCCCGCTATGGCGACTGGGAGATCAAGGGCCTGACCAGCGATTTCTAGAGCGCCAGCGCAACGCCGTTTCGTCGCGCGGCAGCCAGCAAATCCTGGTCGCGACTTGCCAGTTCGGCGGCAAGCCGCATGGCCAGTTCGAGATAACTCGCATCATAGACGGTGAGCCCCTCCTGCCGCGCCAGCACCAAGGTTTCGCGCGACGCCCTGACGATGGTGTCGAGATTGGTCGTGAGCCGCAGCGCCGCAATCACGCCCAGCCGCTCCGTGCTGTAGTCGCGGCTGATCCGCTTCCGCCGCTCCGCCTGCAACAGCACATTGGCAAGCTCGGCGTGAAAGATCGCCGGCACCATCGCGCCTTCACCCGCCACCCGCTCGAACAGCCGGTCGGACTCTGCCGTCGCCTCGTCGGTGAATACCCATTCGAGCGCCGCCGACGCATCGATGACCAGCATCAGGGCCGGCCTTCGTCGCGCAGCGCCTTCCAGTCCAGACCGCCCAGGCTGGCGGTTCGCCCGTCTTTCATGCGCTTGAGCAGCGCCGCGACGTCGACGTTTTCTCCTGCGGTGGCGGCAACGATCTTGGCCACCGGCCGGCCATGCTTGGTGACGACGATTTCCTCGCCGGCCGCCGCCCGGTCGAGCAGCGCCGAAAATTGCGCTTTTGCCGCGAATGCCCCGAATGTTGCCATACCGACGCGCTCCTTCTGACCAGAATTCTGGTCAGAATATAGGCTAAGGCTGCTCGCGAGACAACCTCACGGCGCCTTCTTCAGCCCGCCCAGCTTGCACACGATGGCCCATTCGGCGGGCGTTACTGGCTGCACCGACAGGCGCGACAGCTTGATCAGCGCCATGCTTTCGAGGCCGGGCGTGTGCTTGACCTGCTCCAGCGTGACCGCCTTGGGCAGCGCCTCGACGCCGACGACGTCGACGCATTCCCATACCACCTTCCCCTTGTCATTGGGCTCGGCCGTCGAATCGGGGTGGGCGAGCTTCACCACCTTCATGATGCCCACGATCTCCTTGCCGATATTGGAATGGTAGAAGAAGCTGAGGTCGCCGACCCGCATCGCCTTCATGTTGTTGCGCGCGGCGAAGTTGCGCACGCCGTGCCATTCCTCGACCGGCTTGTTCATGAGATCGGTGAAGCTGAACACATCCGGTTCCGACTTCATCAGCCAATACGCCATCGCCATCCTCCTGCCGATTGTAACGACGCTTTAGGTTTCTCGCTTGAGTGGGCGCGACATCAGCCCGGCGACGATCCTGTCGATCTTGGTGGCGCCACCGAGCAGCAGATTGACCGCTTCGATCAGCGGCGCTTCAATCCCCGCGCGTTGTGCCAGTGCCAGCGCCACCGGCGCCGTGAACACGCCCTCCGCCAATGCCCGCGGCGGCAGCTCGCTCTGGCCGAGCGCCATGCCGTACCGATAGTTGCGCGATTGCGTCGAGGTGCAGCTCAGCGCCAGGTCCCCGAGCCCGGCGAGCCCGCCCATGGTCTCGGCGCTGCCGCCGAGCGCCACGATCAGCCGCGTCAGCTCGGCATAGGCGCGTGCGATCATGCCGGCACGCGCCGACGCTCCGAGATTGGCGCCGTCGATCGCACCGGCCGCCAGCGCATAAACGTTCTTCAGCGCCGCGGCGAGCTCGACGCCGACCATGTCGCGGGCCGCGTAGAGCCTGAAGCTCGGGCCGGCGAGTGCCGCCGCCACCGCCTCCGTACCCATCTCGGATTGTCCGGCGAGCGTGACCGCCGTCGGCCGCCCCGCCGCCACGTCGACGGCAAAGCTCGGCCCCGACAGCACGAATGGAACGGCGTTCGGCGAAAGCTCCGCCAGGATTTCGCTTTGCCGCTTCAGCGTCTCGTGCTCGAGCCCCTTGGCGGTGAGCACCACCGGCTCGCCCAGCGGGCCGAGCGCGCCGAGCGCCGCCCGCGTCGCCTGCGCCGGCACCGCGAGGATCACGAGATCGGCGCCCGAATAGCGCGGCGAGGCGCTGATCCGCGGCGACAGCCGCTGCAGGCCCAGATGCTTGCGGTTGGTGTGGGCGACGTTGATCTCCGCCAGCACGTCGGGGTCGCGGCCGATCAGCGTCACCTGCCGGCCCGCCGCCGCCGCGGCCTGCGCCAGCGCCGTGCCCCACTCGCCGGCGCCGATCACCGCGACGCGCTCAATCGGCATGCGTCAGCCTCATATCGGCGCTGTCGAGGGGCCAGCGCGCCCTGGCCGCAATGCTGAAATCGCTCGCCTGCCCCAGCGCCAGGCGTTCGGCCCCGGCCCACGCCACCATCACCCCATTGTCGGTGCACAGCGGTATCGGCGGCACCACCAGCCGCGCCTCGAGCTCCTCGGCGACGCGGCGCAGCCCGACGCCGATCGCCTGGTTGGCGGCGACGCCGCCGGCGACCACCAGCGTCGGCCTCACTCCTGCGAGCGTGGTGCGGAATCGTTCGAGGGCCGACCGCGCCCGCGTGGTGACGATGTCTGTCACCGCGAGCTGAAACGACGCGCAGATATCGGCGACGTCCTGTTCGCTGAGCGGCGCGATCTCCTCGGCCATGAGCCGCACCGCCGTCTTCAGCCCCGAGAACGAGAAATCGAGACGGTCTTCCCTGAGCAGCGGGCGCGGGAAGCGGAAGCGGCGGGGATCGCCGGCCTTCGCGCGCCGCTCCACCTCAGGTCCGCCCGGCACCCCCAGGCCGAGCAGCTTGGCCACCTTGTCGAAGGCCTCCCCCAGCGCATCATCGATGGTCGTGCCCCAGCGCTCGTACTCACCGACGTCCTTGACCAGTACGAACTGGCTGTGCCCCCCCGACACCAGCAGCAGAAGGTAGGGGAACTCCAGTCCATCGGTGAGCCGCGCGGTCAGCGCATGCGCCTCGAGGTGATTGATGGCAACGAGCGGCTTGCCCAGCGCCGCCGCCAGCGCCTTGGCCGTGGTCAGCCCCACCAGCACGCCGCCGATCAGCCCGGGCCCGGCGGTGGCGGCGATACCGTCGAGGTCGGCCAGTCGCACCCCGGCGTTGTCGGCAGCACGCGCGATAATGTGGTCGAGATGGCTGACATGGGCTCGCGCCGCGAGCTCCGGCACCACCCCGCCATAGGGTGCATGCTCCTCGAGCTGGCTGCGCACGACATTGCTCAGGATCGCGCCACGACCGGACACATCGTCACGGTCGACAATCGCCGCCGCCGTCTCGTCGCAGCTTGTCTCGATGCCCAGAAGCCGCATTGCGCCGGCTTTCGCTCCAGTTTAAGGCGTGCCCTTCGCTAGAGCGTTTCCAGGAAAAGTGGCAACGGTTTTCCGGTTCGGAAACGCGACAAAGAGAGATTTAGGGCAGGTGGCCGAGTCCCTGACTGGTGAACTGCCCTACAGGGGACAGCCAGGCTTTGCAATCTTCGCCCTTCCTTCGCATCGGCAGTCGCGGTTCGGCGCTGGCGCTGGTCCAGGCCAGGCTCGCCCGCCGATTGCTCGCCGGCGCCCATGGGGTGCCGGAGGACGCCATCGAAATCCGCACCATCACCACCTCCGGTGACCGGCTGACCGAGGCGCCGCTGAGCGAAGTGGGGGGTAAGGGGCTGTTTTCCAAGGAAATCGAGGGCGCACTCGAGGCGGACGAGATCGATCTTGGCGTCCATTCGTCCAAGGATATGGCGACGAAACTGCCCGCCGGCCTGGTGCTGGCCGCCTTCCTCGAGCGCGAGGACATCCGCGACGCGTTCGTCTCCCTCACCGCCGGCTCGATCGACGAGTTGCCGCACGGGGCAAAGCTCGGTTCCTCCTCGCTGCGCCGTGCCTCGCAGATGCTGCGGGCCCGGCCCGATCTCGCCATCGTCCCGTTCCGCGGCAATGTCGACACCCGCCTGCGCAAGCTTGCCGAAGGGGTCGCCGATGCGACGCTGCTGGCCGTGGCCGGCCTCAACCGCTTGGGCCGGCAGCACGAAATAACATCCTATCTCGACCCCGAGCGCTTCCCGCCGGCCCCCGCGCAGGGGGCAATCGGCCTCGAAATCCGCGCGAACGACCGCCGGACCGCCGACCTCATCGGGCCGCTCGACCACGGCCCGACAAGCGTCGCGGTGCGCGCCGAGCGGGCGCTGCTCGGCG
>JAEWCE010000172.1 GCA_023390785.1 Pseudomonadota bacterium | reverse complement strand
GGCGTCTCCGGCCACCTTGCGACCGGCATTTCGCTGGGCGTCGCCATCGGCATCGCCATCGGCCTGTCGCTGGACCAGATGCGGAAGTAGCTTCCAAGACGCGCGGCATTTGGGCTATGCGCAGTCTCCCGCTCACGGAGACGCAAGATGTCCGCCAACTCCGCCTTCGCCAGGCTCGCCGAACTCGGCCGCAGGCTCGAAGCCATCGAACACGCACAGGCGATGCTGAGCGTCGACGAGGCGGTGATGATGCCGGTGGGCGGCGGCGAAAAACGCGCCGAGTCCATGGCGATGCTGGCCGGAATGTATCACGAGATGGCCACCGCGCCCGAGATCGGCGACTGGCTGGCCGCGGCCGAGGACGAGCCGCTCGACGCGATGCAGCAGGCCGCGATCCGCGAGCAGCGCCGCGTCTATACCAACATGACCTGCCTGTCGGCCGATTTCGTGCGCCGTCAGGTGGTGGCCCGCATGCGCTCCGAGCAGCTCTGGCGCGAATTGCGCGGCAAGGACGACTGGGCTGGCTTCCTGCCCGCGTTCGAGGCGGTGGTCGGCATTGCCCGCGAGGAGGCGGAGCTGCGGGCCAGGGCGCTCGGCCTCGACCCTTACGATGCGATGATGGAGCAGTACGATCCCGGCAACCGCGCCGCCGACATCGCCCCGGTGTTCGCCCGCCTCAAGGTCTTCCTCAAGGATTTCATCCCGGCGGTGCTGGCCAAGCAGCAGGCCGATCGCGCCCGCCGCGCCCTGAAGCCGCTCAACGCCCCCTTCCCCATCGAGCGCCAGAAGGCCCTGGGCCTCGCCGTGATGGAGGCCATCGGCTTCGATTTCGAGCACGGCCGGCTCGACGTGTCGCACCACCCGTTCTGCGGCGGCGTGCCGACCGACGTGCGCATGACCACGCGCTACACCACCGCCGAATTCCTCTCGTCGCTGATGGGCATCATCCACGAGACCGGCCACGGCCTCTATGAGCAGGGCCTGCCCAAGGAGTGGTCGCATTTCGCCGTCGGCAAGGCCCGCGGCATGGCCATCCACGAGAGCCAGAGCCTGTTCATGGAAAAGCAGGTCGGCCGTTCCGCCGAATTCTGGGAGTGGGCGATGCCGCTGGTGCGCCAGCACCTTGGCGACGACGCCATCGCCGGCTGGGACATCGAGGACCTTCTGGCGCATGTGCACGAGGTCAAGACCGGCCTCATCCGCGTCGATGCCGACGAGGCCACCTATCCGCTGCACGTGATCCTGCGCTTCGAGATCGAAAAGGGGCTGATCGACGGCAGCATCCGCCCCCGCGACGTGCCGGAGGAATGGCACGCCCGCATGACGGAATATCTCGGCCTGCCCACCCGCGACACATACAAGGATGGCCCGATGCAGGACGTGCATTGGCCGAGCGGTGCCTTCGGCTACTTCCCGAGCTACACGCTGGGCGCGATGATCGCGGCGCAGCTCTGGGCGGCGATGGAAAAGGACATTCCCGATGCCCGTGCGCAGATGCGCCTGGGCCACTTCGTCGCCATCAACGACTGGCGCCGCGACAGGATCTGGTCACAGGCCTCGCGCTACTCGACCCCGGATCTGCTGGTGCACGCCACCGGCGAAAAGCTGAACGGTCGCTATTTCGAGGAGCATCTGCAGCGGCGGTATATGGCCTGAGCGAGCAGCCGGGCCCTCCCCTACGCCGCAGGCGTGGGGAACGTCGCACGCGCCAGCGTGACTGCATTTATTGTGCGATCACGTGCCCGGTGCCGATCAGCACGATCGAGGCGCGGCCCTGCACGGGGGCATCGGCGCTCGGCACCTTGAGGGTGAAGGTCCCGCCATTGGCCCTGAACCGCACCACGGTGATCGGCCCCTCGAACGAGGCAGAGACGATCTCGGCTGTGGGGGTACCCTCGCTCCACGGCACCAGCCGCACCTGTTCGGGCCGCAGCATGATCTTGGCCGCACCATCGCGAGTGGCGCGCGGAACCCGCACCCGCCCGAGCGGCGTCTCGACTTCGCTGCCCCGCACCTCGGCCTCGAGGATCAGCGCGTCACCGAGGAACCTGGCCAGCATTTCGGTGCGCGGCTGCAAATAGAGCTCGCGCGGCGAGCCGACCTGCACCACGTGCCCCTCTTCCAGCACCGCGAGCTGGTCGGCAAAGCTCAGCGCTTCCTGCTGATCATGCGTCACCAGAATGCCGGTGATGCGGTCGGCCTGCAGCCGCCGCTTGACCATCTCGCGCATGTTGGCGCGCAGGCCCGCATCGAGCGCCGAGAACGGTTCATCGAGCAACATCAACTTGGGTCGCCGGGCCAGCGCCCGGGCCAGCGCCACGCGCTGCTGCTGCCCGCCGCTCAACTCGTGCGGCATCCGCCCGCGAATGTCGGGATCGAGCTCCACCGCCTCCAGCAGCGCATCGATGGCTGACTGGTCGGAACGCTGTTCCATGCCAAATCCGATATTGCCGCCGACGCTGAGGTGCGGGAACAATGCCCCCTCCTGCGCCACCAGGCCGATGCCGCGCCGATGCGGCGGCACCACGCGCAACGGGCCGGCGACCTGAATTTCGTCGAATACGATGCTGCCCTCGTCCGGCATCTCGAAACCGGCGATCAGGCGCAACAGGGTGGTCTTGCCCGACCCCGACGCGCCGACGATGGCAGTGAGCGTGCCGGGCGCCACCGACAGGCTCGCCTGGTCGAGCGCCCGCACCTCGCCGTAGCGCTTGCTCACACCGCTCAGCGACAACAGGCTCATGCGGCGAGTGTCCGGTCGGCCTGCCGCCTGAGCAGCACGGTGAGTGGCAGCGACAGCACGATGAGCAGCAGCGCATAGGGCGCGGCCGCTACATAATCGAGCTCGCCGGTCAGGGCCCAGAATTTGGTCGCCAGCGTGCGCGTGCCGTTGGGCGCCAGCAGCAGCGTGCCGGTCAGCTCGTTGGCGATGCCGAGCGCCACCAGCGCCATGCTCGCCGCGATGCCGGGCGCCGCGAGCCGCATCGTCGTCTGCAGGACGGCGAGGAGCGGCGGCCGCCCGAGGATCATCGCGGCGCGCTCGAGCTCGATCGGCGCCTGCGCCATGGACGAGCGGAGCCCGGTCAGCGCCCGCGGCAGGAACATCAGCACATAGGCGAAGACCAGCGTCCACGCCGTCTGGTAGATTGGCAGCCGCACGGTGATCGATACCAGCGCCAGCGCCACGATGATGCCGGGCAGCGCCCCGACGTAGAGATGCGACGCCTCGAGTGCGCGCTGCCAGCGCCCCGGGGCGCGGATGGTGAGCCAGGCCATCGGCACCGCCAGCAGCGTCGTCAGCACGCCGCCAGCGAGCGCGTAGAACACCGACTGTCCTAGCGCCGCACCGACCTGGTCCAGCCGCCACACCGCCGCGCCGCCGATCCACAACCAGCGCAACAACGTGCCGAGGGTCACGCCCACCGACAGCACGGCAACCAGTGCCAGACCCGCAAGTGCAGGCGCCAACCAGCGCCCGAGCTCGTGCCGCACAGGCCGGCGCGCCGCGCCGGTGCCCAGCCGCGCGTAGCGGCGGTCGCCGCGCAGCAGCGTTTCGCCGCCGATCAGCACCACTGTGCACAGCACCAGCACGCCGCCCAGGAGGTTGGCGGCCGGGCCGTTATAGACGCTCTCGAACTGGTCGACGATCGCGGTGGCGAAGGTGTCGTAGCGCACCAGGACGAACAGTCCGTACTCGCCGAGCAGGTGCAGCCCGACCAGCAGCGCGCCGGCGCACACCGGCCAGCGCAGTTGCGGCAGCACGACGCGAAAGAAGATGGCGCGCGGGTTCTTGCCGAGCGCCGCCGCCCCGTCCTCCAGCGCCGGATCGAGCCGGCGCAGCTGCGCCGCGACCGGCAGGTAGACGAACGGCAGGTACGAGATCAGCGCGATCACCACCGCGCCGGGCAGTCCATGCAGTTGCGGCAGAACACTGTTCCAGGCGTAGGACTGGACGAACGCGGGAATGGCCAGCGGCGCGACCAGCAGCGCGGCCCACCAGCGCGCGCCGGGCAGCGCGGTGCGCTCGGTGAGCCAGGCGAGCCCGACACCCAACGCTGCGGCGACGGGCAGTGTGATGGCCTCGAGCCAGATCGTGTTGACCAGCAGTTCGCCCACCCGCGGCCGGAACACCAGCGTGCGCACCTGCTCCCAGCCGGCCGCCAGCGCCACCCAGGCGATGAAGCCGAGCGGGATCAGGCTCAGCGCCGCGACCAGCGTCGCCACCGCAAAGGCAGCCGCCCGCTGCGGCAGCCGCAGCGGCCGCGAGGCGGGCAATGAAGCTGCGATTTCAGCACTCAAGACTTTAGACTTTCCGGGCTTTCCGGCGCCCGCATAGCATCGCCTCAACCCCGCCGGAAGCCTGCCCCGGCAGGGCATATCGTCCTATTCGTCAGATCAGTCCGGCCGCCGTCATCAGTTCGGTGACCTTCCTGCTGTCGAGCCCGGAGGCATCGACCGTCGGCGCCTCGAGGCCCGCGAGCGGCGGCAGGGCCGGATTGGACTCCGCGCCGGCGCCCACCGCGTACTCGTATGAATTGCCGGTCTTCAGCACGTCCTGGCCACCCTTGCCGGCGATCCATTTGAGGAAAGCCAGCGCCTCTGCCTGGTGTTTGCTCGACTTCAGCACGGCCCCCCCCGAGGTGGACACGAATGCACCCGGATCTTCGCCCTTGAAGAAGTGCAGCCCGACCTTGTTGCTGTTCTCGCCGGTCTTGGCCTTATCGCCGAAGTAGTAATAGTGGTAGATCACCGCGCCCTGCACCTCGGCGGCATTGACGCCCTTCATGGCGGCGGTGTTGCCGCGGTAGATCACGGCATTGTCCTTCATCGCCCTCAGCCAGTCGGACGTCGCCTGCTCGCCCTTGAGCGACAGCATGGCGGCGACGATGGCCTGGAAGTCGGCACCCGACGGCGACGCGGCCCAGCGGCCTTTCCACTCGGGCCTGGCCAGGTCCATGATCGATTTGGGAAGCTGGTCCGCCTGCAGTTGATCGGTGTTGTAGGCAAACACCGTCGAGCGCGCCGCGATGCCGATCCAGTTGCCCGAAGACGGCCGGAACGCCGGCGACACCTCATCGAGGATGTCCTGCGGCAGCTTCGCGCTGAGGCCGGCATTGTCGACCAGCACCTGGGCCGGCGAGTTCTCGGTGAGGAACAGATCGGCCGGCGACGCGGCGCCCTCCTGCAGCAACTGATTGCCGAGTTCGGTGTCGCTACCGTTGCGCAGCGTCACCTTGATGCCCGTTTCCTTGCTGAAGCCGTCCGCCCAGGCCTGCGTCAGCGACTCGTGCTGCGCGTTGTAGACGACCAGCCCGTCATCCTGTGCCAGCGCCGGAAGCGCCAGGGCGGCGACCATCAGGCCGGACAGGAAAGCAAGACGCATAGTCACGGAAAAACCTCTTGAAGCGCGGTTGAAACTGGGCGCGGCATAGAAATGTGGAGCGCTGCCGTCAACTTAAAACGACCGAGCTTGGAACGGCTCTAAACTGTAACGATTTCAGCCCGAGATGCGGCGATAGCGGGCGGCTCAGGCGGTGTCTTGGCCCGCCAGCGGCACGCGGAGCTCGAATGTCGCTCCAGCCTCGGACGGCAACAGTTTTATGGTCCCGCCATGCGCCGCCAGCATCGAGCGCACGATCTGCAGCCCCATCCCCGTGCCACCCGCCTCGCGGCGCGTCGTGAAGAACGGCTCGAACACCCTGTCGCGATTGCCCGGCGACACGCCGGTGCCATTGTCGGCCACGAGCACCCGCAGCATGCCGTCGTCGCGGGAGGCCTCGACGCGCACCGCACTCGCGCCGTGTTCAGCGGCGTTGCGCAGCAATTGCCCGAATACCGCCTTGCCCGCTTCCGGTCCGAGGGCGATGCGGGCGGTCACCTCGCCGCTCACCGCTGCCAGCGCCTGCCCGGACACCGCGTCGGCGACCGTGGTCGACCCGGGCGCGGCGTCGAGATCGGCGCGGGCCAGCTCGCGCAACCGCTCCAGCAGCGCCGCCAGCCGGTCGGCATCGGCAATGATGTGGTCGAGGAAGCGATCCCGCTCCTGCTTGCTCATCTCGGCGTCGCGCAGCAATTCGGCTGAGCCGCGGATCGAGGTGATCGGCGATTTGAGCTCGTGGCTCACATGCGCGGCGAAGGACGACACATATTCGGTGCGGTCCACCAGCCGCTCGGCGAGGTCGAGGAAGCTCCGGCTGAGGGTCGCAATCTCGCGCGTGCCGAGCTGCTCCGGCGACACGATAGCCGCCCGGCCGCCGCGCCCGATCTCCTCCGCACGCTTCACCAGCGCGTTGATCGGGCCGGTAATGGTGCGCAGGAACACCACCGCGATCACCACCGTGATCACCAGCGCCACGGCCAGCGCGCCGATTTCGATCGGCCTCAGCTCGCTGGTATGCTCGAGGTAGCGGAACCACACCACGATCAGGGCGGGCAGCACCAGCACCGTCAGCAGCACCGCAAACACGATCATTGCCAGCGTCGGCCGCCATTTCTGCGGAACGCTGCGGCCGGCCATCAGCTTGCCGCCCCCAGGCGGAAACCGACGCCATGCACCGTCTCGATGATCGAACTGCAGCCGGCCTCGGCGAACTTGGCGCGCAGATTGCGGATGTGGCTGTCGATGGTGCGGTCGGAGACGAAGGTGCCGCCGCCATACGCCGCCTCCATGATCTGCTCGCGGCTGAACACCACTTCCGGACGCGCCATCAGCGCGGCGAGGATCTCGAACTCCAGCGCCGTCAGCGTGACGGAGGTGTCGTCGAACCACACGCCGTGGCGGCTGGCATCGAGCCGGACGCGGCCGTGGCTGGCTGCCACAGGGGCCTTGCCGCCGTTGCGCGCGCGTTTGAGGATGACATTGACGCGCGCCACCAGTTCGCGGGCGCTGAACGGCTTGGTGACGTAGTCGTCACCCCCGATCTCGAGGCCGAGCACGCGGTCGATCTCCTCGTCGCGAGCGCTGAGGAAGAGGATCGGCACGTCCGAGCTCTTGCGGATCTGCCGGCACACTTCGAGGCCGTCCATCTCGGGCATGCCGATGTCGAGAACGATCAGGTCCACCGGACCGCGCCGGAGCTGCTGCAGCGCCTCCGAGCCGTTGCGGGCGGTGGCGACACCATATCCCGCCCGCTCCAGCGCGAACGAGATCACCTCGCGGATATTCGGCTCGTCGTCGGCAACAAGGACACGCGGCATGCCTAGTTCTTAACTGCCGTCGCGCCGGCTGCAAATGCCCGGTCGGGCTCAGCCGCTGCGCTGCCCGGAGTTCGATCGGTCATGCGGGCCCTCTTCCCGGTCGCCGTTGACAAGGCGCAGCACCGAGCCGGACCGCTCGCGCAGCACGTCCCGCCGATCGGTCCACCACGCATCCATCAGGATGCAGTCCGGAAGCGGGATGGGGCGATTGGGCGACGGCAGGATTGGATTGCGCATGAACCAAGCATGCGCGCCCGTTTTGCAGTTTTTGTGCAGACCGCGAAGAGCTTTTGAGGAGTCAGGCCTTTAGCAGGTCCAGCAGCCGTACCGCGGCGTCGAATTCGGCGCGCCGCTTGGCCCGCCGCTCGGTGATCTCCTCGACTTCACCCCACAGCGAGACATTGTGGTCTTCATCGACATGCGCCGCGACCCACGCCTCTTCCGGCGCCAGCAGGCCATTCCGCAGAGCCAGCGCCAGCAGTCCCGAGCCGGTGATCGACATGACCGCATTCATCGCCGTCAGCGTGAACAGGTCTTCGCTCGCCAGTGCGGCCTGAAGTTGGGCCAGGGTCGGTGCCGGCTGTGCCTGGTGCACGATGCCGATGGTCGGCTGGAACTTGACGCCGAAGTGCCGCGCGAGCTTCACCAGGGCGGCATCCCACACCTCTTCCTGCCGCCGCACCAGCGATTCGGGCGTGTCAGCGCGGTAGAGCAGCAGGTCGCTACCCACATATTTGACGATCTCGTCTCGCAGCGCCGGCACCGTCTCCTCGCCCGCCTCGACCGCCGAATTGACCAGCCGGGTCATCGGCATGGTCATGGGATCGATCTCCTTCTCCTGGGCAGCCCATTCCGCCGCCATTGCTTCGGCAATGGACGCCAGCGGCACCACCACGTGTTTCATTCCTGGCGTGCGCGGCACCTTTCCGTCGAGCGCCACCGCGAAACCGCCCTCCATCGGCTTGACCGAGGCGGCGGCATAGAACCGCTTGGGCAGTTGCGGTTTCACATGCGCCTGCGCGCGTCCATAGCCGTCGTCGCGATGCCGGTTGGCGTCCTCGAGGAACTCACGCATGCCCGGCTCCGACCAGATCGTCGATCCTTGCATCCAGCTCGGAGAACGTCCGTAGCACCACATCGGCTCCGGCGTCGCGCAAATCCTCGATCTCGTGATAGCCCCAGGCGACCCCGATCGCCCTGACCCCCGCGGCCTTCGCCATGTGCATGTCGTGCACAGTGTCGCCGACCATCACGGTGTGGCCAGCATCGACGCCCGCCTTGCGCATGGCCACCTCGATCATCTCGGGGTCGGGCTTGCCGCGGTTGTGTGTCGGGGTCTCGATCGAATTGAAGCGGCCGACGATGCCGTGATGCTCGAGCAGCGTCACCGCGCCGGTGTAGCCCTTGCCGGTCGCCACGGCGAGGATGGTCTCGGGCATCGCCTGCAGCCGGTCGAGCGCCTCGAGCGCACCGGCGAACAGCGGTTCGCGCGACGCGGCGCTGCGCGCTCTGTAGTGCGACGCGTAGCTTTCGAGCAGCATGTCCACCCGCGCCGGATCCGCCTTGGGCGCCAGCATCGCAAGGGCATCGCGGGCGGTGATGCCCGAGATCGCGCGGATGGCGTTCTCGTCGGGCACCGGCTCGTTCACCGCCTGGAACGCCTCGGTCACCGTGGCAACGATCAGCGCCTCGGAATCGATCAACGTGCCGTCCAGGTCGAAAATTACCAGTCTCATTCGCGTTCGGGGTCCTGATCTTTCACGTCGTAGCGATCGGCATCGAAGCCGAGCGCCTCGAAACTCTGCACCATATGGGGTGGCAGGGGCGCGCTCACATCGAGTAGTTTGCCACTCCTGAGCGGCAGCCGGATGCGGCGGGCATGCAGATGCAGTCCTTCGCCCAGCCCCGGCGCGCCCTGGAAGTTCTCGATGTCGAAATAACGCGGATCCCCCATGATCGGGTTGCCGAGCTGCTGCATGTGCACGCGCAACTGGTGCGTGCGTCCGGTCACCGGCTTCAGCGTGACCCAGGAGAAGCGCCGCGCCGCGCTGTCGGTGATCGAGTAGTAGGTCTTGGAGTGCTGGGCGCCGGGATAGTTCTGCTCGACCACCACCATCTGTTCGTTGTCGCCCACGATCTGCTTGGCAAGAAAGCACGAGATCGAGCCCTGCGCCGGTTTCGGCACCCCATAAACCACGGCCCAGTAGATCTTCTGCGCCGCGTGCGACTGGAACACTTTTCCGAAATGCGACGCGGCGGCGCGCGTCTTGGCGACCACCAGCACGCCCGAGGTGTCGCGGTCCAGCCGGTGCACCAGCCGCGGCGCTTCGCCCTGCTTGTTGGGCAGGCTCTTGAGCAGGCCGTCCATATGCCGCCTGGTGCCGCTGCCGCCCTGGCTCGCGAGGCCATGCGGCTTGTTGAACACGTAGAGTTCGTCGTCCTCGTAGAGGATCAGCCCGCGCAGGAACGCGGCATCCTCGGCGTTGATCTTCTGCTCGATACGCCGCACTTCTGCTTCGAGCGGCGGAATGCGGACCTGCTGCCCCGCTGCGAGACGCGAATTGGTCTTGGCGCGGGCGCTGTCGATGCGCACCTGCCCCGTACGGATCAGCTTCTGCAGGTGCCCGAACGTCACCTGCGGAAAATGCACCCCGAACCAGCGGTCGAGGCGCATGCCGTCTTCGTCGCGACCGACGGTCTGGATTCGCGCTCCACTCATGCGCCGACCCGCATCACGACCAATCCGGCAAAGAGCGCGGCGATCCCGATTATCACCGAGCCCAGGACGTAAAACAGCGCGAGACCCAGTTCTCCGCGCTCCAGCATCGAGACTGCATCGAGCGAGAACGACGAAAATGTCGTGAACCCACCGAGCACGCCGATGGCGACGAACAATCGTGCATCGGCCTGCCACGCAGGCGTCGTGCGCACCAGATAGCCGATGAATAGGCCCATCGCCACCGAGCCCACGATGTTGATCAGCATCGTGCCGAGCGGAAAGGACGCCGACCAGGCCTTGCCCACCAGCACGCCGGTGCCGTAGCGGGCCATCGACCCGAGTGCGCCGCCGATGGCGACGAGGAGATAGGGATTCATGTCAAATGCTCATGTCCTGCCCGCGCCGTCTTACCCAACCTTGCGCGGGGAAACCAGCATCACGCGCCAATCGCCCGGCCGTGAAATTCATGACGGCAGGCTCTCCCATTTGTAAGTCGATGTAATGCCACCTCCATGCGCTGCGGGAGTTAGATGCCTCCGAGGGCAACGCAGGAGTTCAATATGCATCTCTCTCATCTCACCTCGGCAATCGCGCTCGGCGCCGCCATCGTCACGCTGGGCATCGGTGGCGCCTTCGCGGCGACCACGCTCGACACCTCGGTCAGCGTTCTCGCCGGTCCGGGCGACAGCTACCATGCGATCGCCAAGCTCAAGGCCGGCGACACCGTGAAGGTCACACACGAAGCCAGCAATTGGTGCAAGATTTCCGCACCCGATGCGGGCTGGGTTCCCTGCAGCGACATTACCGGCATGACGAGCGCCAAGCTGGCGGCGGCGGCCCTTGCCGCCCCCGCCCCCGGTGTTGCGCTCGTCAA
>JAEWCE010000140.1 GCA_023390785.1 Pseudomonadota bacterium | reverse complement strand
GCGTTGCGCCGCGCATGCTGACCACGCTGCAGGCCCGCCGGCGCATCGCCAAGCGGGTGCTCGCCGCGCGTGGCCTCGACGAGGCAGTGACCTGGTCGTTCATTTCCACCGAAGAGGCGGTGCGCTTCGGCGGCGGCAAGCCGGAGCTGAAGCTCGCCAATGCCATCGCCGCCGATCTCTCCGACATGCGGCCCTCGCTGCTGCCGGGCCTGCTGGCGGCCGCCCGCCGCAACCAGAATCGCGGCTTCGGCGCCGTAGCCCTGTTCGAGGTGGGGCAGGTGTTCCTCTCCGCCGCGCCCGAGGGCCAGCACACCTATGTCACCGCGCTCCGCTCCGGCGCTCCGCCGAAAACCTGGGATGGCGGCGGCCTGCTCGGCGTCTTCGACGCCAAGGCCGACCTCGCGGCGGTGCTCGACGGGCTCGGCCATGATCTCGACAAGCTGCAGCTCGTCGGCGAGGCGCCGGCCTGGGCCCATCCCGGACGTGGCGGCCGTGTGCAGCTCGGGCCCACCAATATCATCGGCTGGTTCGGCGAGGTGCACCCGGCGCTCGCCGCCGACCTCGGCCTCACCGGCCCGGTGGTCGCCTTCGAGCTCGACCTCGACGCCATCCCCGAGCCGCGCCGCAAGGCGACCCGCGGCAAGGGCGCGCTGAAGCTGTCCGACCTGATGCCGGTCGAGCGCGACTTCGCCTTCCTCGTCGATCGCAATGTCGCCGCCGCCAGCCTCATCAAGGCGGCGCGCAATGCCGACAAGGCGCTGATCGCCGACGTCGCGGTGTTCGACCTGTTCGAGGGCAAGGGCGTCGAGCCGGGCAAGAAGTCGATCGCCATCCGCGTGGCGCTGCAGCCGGTGCACAAGACGCTGACCGACGAGGACATCGACAAGGTGTCGGGCGCCATCGTCGCCGCGGTAGGCAAGGCCACGGGCGGCACGCTGCGCGCATGAGTGCGGCGGCGCTTCCCATCGCCAATTCCTGCGCGGCCCTGTCGGCGGGCAATGCCGCCCGCCGCATTCCCCGTGCCCCCGGCCGCCAGCGATCCGAGGCGTTCACCAAGGCCTTCGACACAAAAACGCTGTTCTACGACTGCTTCTGGGACGCCGACGGCACGCGTGTGCTGCTCGTCGGCCCGCCGCCCTATGGCCTGCCCTATGCCGCAGCGACCTTCACGGCGCGGCCTTCGGGCAATCGGCTGCGCGTCCGCTTCTGGCCCTCGCTCAGCACCATGATCACCGAACTCCCCGCGGCTCCCAAAGACACCACCGCGATCGAGGTGACGTTGGCCGGCGAAACCATGCTGCTGCCCGTACAGCCTAGCGCCTGCACGGACCTGGCCGGCAGCCGCCTGCTGTTCACCATCAACAAGGACAACGACCTCGCCTGGATCCGCGAATGGGCCAGCTACCATACCCGTCTTCACGGCACCGATGCCATCGTCCTCTTCGACAACGCCTCGACCCGCTATGACGCGGCAGAACTCCACGGCGTGCTGGCCTCTATCCCCGGCCTGACGCATGTCGGCGTGCAGCGCTGGCCGCAGAGCTTTGGCCCCTACGATGCGGCGCTCAAGGCCAACCCCTATTGGGGCCGCTTCCTGCAAATCGCCTCGATGTCTGTGCTGCTCCGCCGCTATGGCGAGCGCGCCTATGGCCTGCTCGATTGCGACATCGACGAGCTCGCCGGCACCCGGTCCGGCGCGTCGATCTACGATCTCGCGCACGCCTCGCGCGGCGGGCTCGTCGTCTTCCGCGGCACCTGGATCGAGGCCACGGGGCAGGGCGCGCGGCACCGCGACTACACCCAGCATCTCGCCGATCCGCAGGCCGCCCACTCGCCCCAGCGCAAATGGGCGCTCGATCCCACGCGCCCCTGGGTGCGCCGTCTCTCTGTCCATCCTTACTGGCACTGGATCGAGGGGCGCGCCTGGTTTTCGAAGTCCATGCCCGACGACGCGCTTTACTGGCACTTCAAGGGCATCAACACCAACTGGAAGCAGGACCGCACCAGGGCGCCCGACGGCGCGCTGGTGCGCGACGAGCTGCTGGCCCGGCGCTTCGCCCAGCTGGAGGCGGCGCCATGATCGCGCGCCTGCCCGTCATCGCGCTGTGGGCGCTGCTGCTGCTGGCGCTGGCCCTGTCGCCGGTGCTCGGCCTGCTCACGCCCTATGTCGCGCTGCTGGTGATCCTGCCGCTGTTCGTCGTGACATTGGTTCGCCGTAACGGTGCGGCCGCTTATGCCGCCTACGACGCCCGCGTGCTGCTCGGCGTCTTTGTGCTGTTCGCCATCGTCTGCGCCGTCACCGCCGACAGTGCCTCCGACGTGCTGCGCGCCTTCAACTTCACCATGTTCCTGACCTATGGCGCAGTGGCGCTGTTCCTCGAGCGGCAGCGCATCACCCGTCCCGCCGAGCTGGTCGCCCGCCTCGCCGCCATCGGCGTCGTGCTGGGTCTGGTCGAAGTCTGCGTGAGCGCCGCGCTCGAGCACGCCAGCCGGCCCGGCGCACTGAACCTCGGGCCGATCGTCCTCTCCAACGGCCTGCTGGCGTTGGGTTTCGTCGCCCTCGGCGGCATCTTCGTGCGCCGCGACCGCTATGGCTGGCTCTATCTGCTGCCGCCACTGCTCGCCATTGTCGCCACCGTCCTCACCGGCTCGCGCGGACCGCTGCTGGCCGTGCCTGCCGCGGCCATCGCCGCCGCTCTCTTCATCTGGCACGACCGCTTCCGCCACTCGTTGCGCGCCACGCTCGGCGGCGCCGCCGCGCTGGTGCTCGTGCTCGCCGCCGGCATCGCCGTGGTGCTGCAGGGCCGGGCCGGCTCGATCCTCTCGATCATCGGTGCCGTCGCCGAAGGCAACGCCGTCGTCGACGAAACCGTGCGCCAGCGCCTCGTGCTCTATCGCGCCGGCTGGCAGTCCTTCCAGCAATCGCCCTGGCTCGGGCACGGCTGGGGCAATATCATGAGCTCCGTAAAGCCCTTCCTCGCCGACTCAGACCAGTGGCTGCTCACCTGGCTGCCGCAGCTCCATAACGACGTTCTGAATTTTGCCGTGGCGAGCGGCGTCATCGGCGTCGCCGCCTATCTCGTCATCATCAGCACGCCCATCGTCGGCGCGATGTTGAGCCCACGCGACGGCCTGCGCACCTTCCGCCTCTACGGCGCCACCGTGCTCACCATTGTTTATGTCGGCGGCGGCCTCACCGACCTGATGTTCGGCTTCGAGTTCCACACCTACCTTTTCGCCATGCTCACCGCCATCCTGCTGCATCTCTGCCGCGAGCCGGCCAAGTGACCGCGCTGCGCGCCATCCTGCGCGGCGCTGCAATGGGGCTGGCCTGGTTCGCCGCCGCCGTCCTGTTCGTGCTGTCGCCCGCCATCGGCAGCATCGCCTCGATCCTTGCCGTGCTGGCGCTGCTGCTGCTGTCGCCAATGGCGTTCCGGCGCGGCAGTTGGACCACGCTGCGCGCCCAGCCGGCAATGCTGCTGTTTCTGGCGGCCTTCGTGTCGCTGCTCGTCTGTTTCATCGCCACCGCCCGCGAATTCGGCGACACGCTGTTTTCGACCAACTTCCTCGCCCTGCTGCTGGCGCCGGTGGCCTACTTGCTGGCGCTGCGCCGGCCCGGCGCCCGCACCATCGCCATCATCGCCACCCTCTGCGCCGTGGGGGCTGTCGTCGGCGCGCTCACCGGCAGCTACGACGTCTTCATCCAGCACAAGGAGCGGGCCGTCGGCTGGGGCTCCGGTGGCAATCTCATGGCCCGTACCGTGGTGCTGCTCGGCTTCGTGGGCCTCGCCGGCACCATCGCCCTGCGCTCGCCGTGGCGCTGGCTGCTCGTCCTCGGCGCCGCCGCGTCGCTGTTCGCGCTCTATCTCACCTCGACCCGCGGCGTCTTTGTCGCCGTGCCCGTGCTGGGGCTGTTGTTCGTCTGGGCGCTGCTGCGCGAGATGCGGGCCGGCCGGCTCTGGTACCTCGCCGGTCTCGCCGTGCTGGTTGTCGCGGTCGGCGCGGTCGCGGTCATGTCGCCCCGCTTCCTCGCCGTCGCCTCGCTGCTCGAGCAGGTGGTGCTCGATCCCTCGGCCATTCCCGACCCCTCGACCACCGAGCGCCTTGCCATGTGGCAGGCCGGCTGGAGCGCCCTGCTGCGCGCGCCGCTCATCGGCCATGGCTGGGCGCATCTGAGCGAGGCGGCGCTGCCTTACGTGCTGTCGATGTACCACAACGACTTCTTCAACGCTGCGGTCGCCGCCGGCGTCGTCGGCATCGTCGCCTGGCTGGCAACCCTGCTGGCGCCGGTGGTGGGCGTCCTGGCAATGCCGGCCGACCGCTACTCCAACCTGAGGCTCTACGGCGCGCTGCTGTTGAGCGTGGGCTTCTTCATCTTCGGCCTCACCGACATGACCTTCGGCTACGATCTGCCGACGACGCTGCACGCGGTGCTGACCGCCATCCTCCTTGGTGCGTTCCGCGAACCCGACGAGGTCAGTCGGCCATAGTCGTTGCCGGGCGGCTGGGCAGCATCGCGTCCGCTACCGCCGCATCGATGCCGTCGAGCTCCTTTTGCGTGAAACTCAGATTGTCGAGTGCCCCCAGGCAATCCTTGAGCTGCTCGAGCGTCCGCACGCCGATCAGCGCCGAGGTCACCTCGCTGCGCCGCAGCACCCAGGCCAGCGCCAGCTGCGACAGCGTCTGCTTGCGCGCCTTGGCGATCTTGCCCAGCGCATCGACACCGGCCAGCACCTTGGGCGCCAGCGCCCGCGCATTGATCGACGAGTTGCGCTCCTCGGCGCGCGTGCCTGCTCTGCCCTTGGAATACTTGCCCGACAGGATGCCCTGCTGCAGCGGCGAGAACGGGATCACCCCGATGCCGAGCTCGCCGCAGATGTCGAGCGTCTCATCGTCCTCGATCCAGCGATTGAGGATGGAATAGCTCGGCTGGTGGATCAGCAGCGGCACGCCCATGTCGGCGAGGATGCGGTAGGCCTGCTTGGTCTCCTCGCGCGGATAGGACGAGATGCCGACATAGAGCGCTTTGCCCTGCCGGTGCAGTTGCGCCAGCGCTCCCATCGTCTCCTCGAGCGGCGTGTTGGGATCGAACCGGTGCGAATAGAAGATGTCGACATAGTCGAGCCCCATGCGCTTGAGGCTCTGTTCGCACGACGCGATCAGGTATTTGCGGCTGCCGAGGTCGCCATACGGCCCCGGCCACATGTCCCAGCCGGCCTTGCTCGAGATGATCAGCTCGTCGCGATACGGACGGAAATCGCGCGCCATCACGTCGCCGAACAGCTCCTCGGCCGCGCCGGGCGGCGGGCCATAATTGTTGGCAAGGTCGAAATGCGTGATGCCGTGGTCGAAGGCGTAGCTCAGGATCTCGAACGCCGACGGATAGTCGCGCGTGCCACCGAAATTCTGCCACAGCCCCAGCGAGATGGCAGGCAGCTTCAGGCCCGAACGGCCGCTGCGCCGATAGCTCATGCTGTCATAGCGGGTGTCGCTGGCGCGATAGGTCATGTCCTGCTCCCAATCTTGTCGAAGCGCAGCCTGCTGCGCTGCTGTTCCTTGTCGTCGAAATTGTCGGGTGCGAGCCAGCGCTCGTACTCCGCCTTGCGCGCCGGCCACTCGCTGTCGAGCATGGCGAACCAGGCGGTGTCGCGGTTCTGGCCCTTCTGGATCATGTGCTGGCGGAAGATGCCCTCGAAGCTGAAGCCGAAGCGCTCGGCTGCCGCCTTGCTGGGCGCGTTGTGGTTGTTGCACTTCCACTCGAAGCGGCGATAGCCGAGCTCGTCGAACACATAGCGCGCCGCGAGGTACAGCGCCTCGGTCGCGCGCCGGCTGCGCGCCATGCGCGGCCCCCAATAGATCGAGCCGATCTCGATCACGCCGTGCTCGGGCACGATCCGCATCAGCGCCTGCCGGCCTTCGGTGCGGCCCGTCACGCTGTCGACCACCGCAAACATCAGCGGATCGTCTGCGGCGGCGGCGCGCTGCACGTAGCTCGCCAGTTCCGCTTCCGTTTCCGGCGCCGTCTCGAACAGCCAGGTGAAGCGCTCGCGGCCGTCGGCGCTGCCGATGGCGTCATAAAGGCTCGCAACATGCTGCAGCCCGATCGGCTCGAGCCGCACATAGCGGCCCTCGAGCACCACCCGCTGCGGCGGGCCCTTGGCGGGACGCGGCGCGCTCATGCGGGTTGCCTGAAGATGGCGTCGAGCCCGGCCTGGTAGGTCGGGTAGAGGAGCTCGAGTCCCAGCGCCTGCTTGATGGCGCGGCTCGAGACCCGCTTGTTGTCGGCATAGAAGCTTCGTGCCATCGGCGTCATCTCCGCCTCTTCGAACGGTATCCCAGGCGGCACCGGTGCGCCCATCAGCCGCGCTGCATACTCCACCAGGTCCTGCGGCGGCGCCGGTTCGTCGTCGCTGAGGTTGAACGTGCCCGCAAGCTTGCGCTGCGCTGCCAGCGCCGTCACGCGGCCGATATCGTCGACGTGGATGCGGTTGAATACCTGGTTCGGCTTGATGATGCGCCGCGCCGTGCCTTCGCGCAGCTTGTCGAAGCTCGACCGGCCCGGCCCGTAGATGCCGGCAAGCCTCAGCACCAGCAGCGGCAGGTTGCGCGCCGCCGCGTAGTCGCGCCAGAGCTGTTCCACCTCGACCCGCTGCTGGCTGCGCTTGTTGATCGGACGGGTCGGCGCCGTCTCGTCGATCCACTGTCCGCCGAAATCGCCATAGACCCCGACGGTCGAATAGTAGCAGAGCCATTCGAGGTGTTCCGCCGCATCGATGTCGTCGCGATGCAAATTGTACGCCGGATCGCCGCTGTCATTGGGCGGGATCGACAGCACCACATGGCTCGCCTGGCGCAGATCGGTGCCGAGCGTCGGCCCTTTGCTCAACCCGTCGAACACGTGCAGCCGGTACGGGCTCTCGGCCAGCCGTTCGACGCCCTCTTCGGTGCGCGTCGTGCCGGCGATCGGCAAGTCCGCCGCGATCGTGTCGTGCATCGCCTTGGCTGTCGCCAGCGACGAATACCCCATGCCGAAAAAGAATACGCCCATTATGCCGAAAGCTCTGCGGTCCATTCCGATCGGACGGTGGTGTCGCCCTCGCGCGGCAGAAAGTCCAGCGCCAAACGCTGGCTTTCGGCAGCCGGCAGCAGCCGGCGCGCCGCCCACACCGCTGCCCCGCGGATAAGCGGCTCCCCATCGCCGAGCCGGGCTACCGCCAGTGGCGCCAGCGCCGCATCGCCGCTGTTGCCGACGGCGATCAGCACATTGCGCAGGAAGCGCGCATGCCCGATGCGCTTGATCGGCGAGCCGGAGAACAGCGCCCGGAAGCCGGCATCGTCGAGCGCCGCGAGGTCGGCGAGCGCCGGCGCGTTGAGCTCGTCGCGCGCCACGAGCTTGGCCTCGCGGCTCGCGGTGGCGAATTTGTTCCACGGGCACACCGCAAGGCAGTCGTCGCAGCCATAGATGCGGTTGCCCATCGCCACCCGGAACTCGCGCGGGATCGGCCCCCTGTGCTCCACCGTGAGGTAGGCGAGGCAGCGCCGGGCGTCGAGCTGGAACGGCGCTGGAAAGGCATTGGTCGGGCAGATGTCGAGGCAGCGCCGGCAACTGCCGCAGCTCTCCTCGTGCGGCGCATCGACCGGCAGCTCGGCGGCAGTGAAGATGGCCCCCAGAAACAGCCACGAGCCGAACGCGCGGCTGACCAGCACCGTGTGCTTGCCCTGCCAGCCGAGGCCCGCCGCCTCCGCCAGGGGCTTTTCCATCACCGGCGCGGTATCGACGAATACCTTGACCTCGGCGCCGCTGCGCCGCGCCAGCAGCCCCGCCAGCTCCTTCAGCCGGCCCTTGATGATCTCGTGGTAGTCGCGATTGCGTGCATAGACCGAAATGCTGCCCCTGTCGCGTTGCGCCAGCACCTCCAGCGGATCGCGGTCGGGGCCGTAATTGACCCCCAGCATGATCACCGAGCGCGTGCCGTCCCACAGCGCCAGCGGATCGGCACGCCGCGCCGCCGTCTCTTCCATCCACGCCATGTCGCCATGCCAGCCGCGCCTGAGCGCTTCGCCGAGCTTGTCGCGCAGATCCGGCCGCGCCCCCGGCGCGGTGATGCCGAACGCCTCGAAGCCGAGCGCCCTGGCCCGCGCCTTGAGCTCGGCGACCAGCGCCGCGCTACTTTGCGGCAATATCGCGTTCCATCAGCATGCGGATGTAGCGAGTATGCGAGATACCCAGCGCGCCTGCCCGCAACTTGATCTCGTCGAGCAGCCATTGAGGCACGCTCATGCTGAAGCGGGCGTCGTTCTTCTCGAAATTGAAGTGCATGCGCTTGAACTGCGAGAAATCGAGGTCGGACAAATCCTGCATGAGGAACGCCTCTGCCTCTTCGTCGGTCTTGAACTTCGGGACTTTTCGACCAGTCATCGAAGGCCTCCGTGTCATCTCACCTGACGCCGGAGTGGCCTAGAAATCAAGGTTGGCATATCCCGCGTGCGGCGGCATGCCGCCAATCCGGTCGTTGAGCAGGGTGCGGAAGGCGGGGCGCGACTTGATGCGGGCATACCAGTGCCGCGTTTCGACCGAGGTTTCCCAGTCGACGTCGCCCAGATAGTCGAGCGCGCTGAGGTGCGCCGCCAGCGCGAAATCGGCCAGCGACATGGCGTCTCCGGCCAGCCATTGCCGCGTTGCGAACAGCCAGTTGAAATACAGCATGTGCTCGACGAGGTTGGCCTTGGCCACCCGCAGCACCGACGGGTCGGGCGTCGCGCCCGGGGTGTCGCGCTTGACGATCTTTTCCTCGATGACGTAGCGCGTCACCTCGTCGTTGAGCTTCATCAGCACCCATTCGCTGAGCCGCCACATCTCGGCCCGGTCGCGCCCCTGCGAGGGGAACAGTCCGGCCACCGCGCTCGGGCTGTAGCGATCCTCGATGGCGTGGATCACCGCCAGCGTGCCCACCGACGGCGGCTCGCCTTCATCGAGCAGGATCGGCACCGTCGCCGCCGGGTTGAGCTCGAGCAGGTGCGGGTCGCGCCGCCAGGGCTTTGCGTCCTCGAGCTCCACCGCCACGCCATACTCGGCGAACATCAGCCGGGCGAGGCGGGACGAGGGGTCGAGCCTGTGGTGCAACAGTCGCGGCATACGGCATCCGGGTCCAATGGCGCGGCCCCGCAAATCAGCTTAAGCGAGAAGCCGCCCACGCGCCCGCGATGAGTAGGAGAACATATGAGCGTCGATCAAGGTCTTTTTGCGCCTGCGATTTTAGGCATCCTCGAGGGCCTGACCGAGTTCGTTCCAGTCTCGTCCACCGCGCACCTGCTGCTGGCCGCCCATTTCCTCGGCTTTCACAGCCCCGGCCAGGTGTTCGAGGTGCTGATCCAGCTCGGCGCCATCCTTGCCATCGTCGTGGTGTATTTCGGCCGCCTGCTTCTCATCCTGCGCGACGCCATTGCGCGAAAGCCCGGCGCCTGGCGCTTCATTCTCGGGGTCGTGCTGGCGGCGTTGCCGGCGGCGCTGGTCGGCGCGCTCGCGCACGACTTCATCAAGGGCGTGCTGTTCGAAAGCCCGACCCTCATCTGCTCCATGCTGATCATCGGCGGCATCGTGCTGCTCTACGTCGATCAACTGAAGCTGACGCCGAAATACACTTCGATCTACGAGTATCCGCCGCTGCTGTGTCTTTATATCGGCCTGTTCCAGGTGCTGTCGCTGGTCCCCGGCGTATCGCGCTCCGGCTCCACCATCGTCGGCTCGCTGCTCCTGGGCACCGACAAGCGCTCGGCCGCCGAATTCAGCTTTTTCGTCGCCATCCCGCTGATGATCGGCGCTTTTGCCCTCGATTTCTGGAAAAACCGCGCTCTGATCGGCACCGAGGCCGGGCTTGACATCGCCATCGGCTTCGCCCTGGCGTTCATTTCTGCCTTCTTCGTCGTCCGCTACGCGCTCGACTTCATCCAGCGCCACGGCTTCGCGCCGTTCGCCTACTGGCGGATTTTCATCGGCGCCATCGGCCTTTGGGCCGTGCTGCTGTTCAAGTAAAAGCCCGTCTGCCCAACGCTCGGCACCTCGCCTGTTGACGACCACGAGCGGCGTTTCTTCGTTATCAAATCGTTAGCACCCGACTTTCCAGTCCCTCGCTAGATTGTGGCGGGTCAATAGACTCCAAGAAAAGGGGCGTGGCGACAAAGTCACAGGCGCCAACATTTGATTTAAGCCGACCTTATCGATTTTCCAGGGTTTGCAAATCGTAGAACAATATTAAGCGGTTAGGATTAGCATAGGGCCCAAGTCCAGAAGTGGAGAACTGACCCAAAACCTGCCGCAACTTCTGGACAAGTGTGTTCGTCCTGCGGCAAAGTCAGGGAAATCTTGAGGGCAGAATCGATGCAAAAGTCACTTTTGATCGCGGCGGCACTGCTGGGGTCCACGGCGCTCGCGGCGCCGGCACTCGCGCAGGACCCGGCCCCCACGTTCACCCTGAGCGGCACGGGCGGTATCATCGGGATTGGCGTCCCGAGCTACGACACAGGCGCCTTCGGCCATGTCGCCAGCGGCAACATGATCGGCGGCATGATCGGCTTCAGCGGCCAGACCACCGTCGGCAGCACCGGCGACTGGGGGCTGGTCCTCGGCATCAACGCCTACGGGTCGTTCGGCGTAGGAATGAGCAGTTGGACGGATTCGGTCACCTCGGACACAATCATCACTGGTGTCGACGTTCCCACCCCTGGCGGAGGGACCTTTAGTGTCAATGCCAACTCGGTTAGCCTTTCGGTAACTGGGCCGGGCGGTGCAAACACGGGTGTAGGGGCGGCTCCGAATCCCCCGCTCAGCGGCACGGCCAACGCCGGCGGTGCCCAGCCGAACGCCTCAGGTCCGGGTTTTGTCGTGGCCGCTGGTGCGACTTCGCCGACGACCGGCGCGGGCTTCGTCGGTATCGGAGACCCAACTGGTGGTGCTTTGGAAATCAACAGCACCGATGGCTCTGCGAAGATCCGGACCGACGTCACCCGCTCGATCTTCTACGGTGGTGCCGATCTCACCATCGGCATGGCTGGCACCTTCGACAGCGCCACCAAAGTTCAGGTCTACGCGGGTCCGAGTGTGCGAGCTCTTTCTCAGGGCATCACGACCGCCTTTACGGCTGATATTGTCGAGGTCGCGGCTCCCAGCATTCTTCCGACCTTCACCATCGCGCTCAACGACCAGTTGATGAGCACTTACCTCGGCGGCGTGTTTGGAGGCAACGTATCCTTCCAGGCGCAGCCGGGCGTAACCTTCACTCTCGGTGCCGAAGGCGGCGTGTATTCCGTGCATTCGACCTGGAATGAGCACGATACCTACTCCACCTGCTGCGGCGTCGACTCGGCTAACGGCGCGTCGCCCAACCTGTCCGTCGATGGCCCGACCCACACGGCAGACCTGGGGAGCCGCGCAGCCTTCTCCGCTAAGGCGAATGGTGGCGTGTCCTGGGACCTCGAGGGCAACAAGTCGATTGGTCTCAATGGCAATGTCGGCTACCTGTCGGCCGTCCCGACCGTGAACCATGCGGGCGTCGTCGGCGGTGCTGGGCCGACCACCAGCTTCGGCTGGGGCTCGATGATCACCTACGGAATTGCCGGGACCTTTACCGGTCACTTCTGACGTCCGGCTTACGATTTCCTGAAACGGGGCCCGCGCGGCCCCGTTTGTTTTTGGGGGCACACCCGCCGCCCGTCTGCGCATAGTCCGCCGGGTCGCGGATAGTCCTGCCCAAGACGCGGCCAGGGCACTGCTCCCGTCTGTAGTCGGCGTCTCCAGCTCGGCCCGCTGCTCGACGGGAGTCCAAAAGCATTGGCGCGGGCCCGGTCGACAGCTGCGCTGGGCCTCGATGGATGATGGCCCATCGCTCGGCCCGAAGCCGCCGCGCCTAAGGTGGTCCTTCGTTGTTTCTCTTGAGGCCCGGCGCGCCGGATTTGCGCGCGAGCCTCGCCCCACGTTCCTCGAGCAGGTCAAAAAAAGAGGCCCGCCAATCGGGCGGGCCTTTCAGCGATCTGGCTGGCGGCTGCGATGCCGCCAACACTCTTAGTTGGACTGGGTGACGACGGCGATGCCGCCATTCCCGGACATCCCGATCGTTGACCAGCCGTTGCTGCCGGTCTGGATGGTGGCGGCAGCCAGGTTCGTACCTTCCTGGTGCGTGCCGGCGGTATTGCCATCGCCAAGCTGCGCCGTAACGGCAAAGTCATAGCTGCCGTTCTGGCCGGTATACGACCGATTGCCGTCGCCCTTCTGCACCGTCAGGGCGAACTGGTCGGTGCCCTTCTGGCCGGTGTAGGCGCTGTTGCCGTTGCCGTCCTGGGTCTGGAACCCGAACTGGAAGCCGGGCAGCCACTGGTCCTGGGCGATCGTGGCCTTGTTGCCGTTGCCGTGCGTGATGTTCTTCGCGCACTGGGTCACCGGGCTGAAGCTGCAGCCGCTGAAGAGCTGCCACAGCGACGGTCCTGCCGCCTGAACCGGCGGGACTGTGAGTGCGGCGATGGCCGCACTCACGACGAGGATACGCATGTACAATTTCCTCAAATCCCTGTTTGGCTTAGTACGAGTTGCCGCTCAGCAGAACGGTGTGCTGAACCTGCGTGATCGACTGCTCGTTGTCGTTGCCACCGGACACATCGTTGGTGGCAGTCTGCGACTGCACGGTGCCGTCGGGCGACTTCGCGGCCAGCGATTCCGACTGCTTGATCGACTGTTCGTTCCCGCTGCCGCCGGACACATTGTTGGTCGCAGTCTGCTCCTGGGTGGCGCCATGGTTGCCACCGTCGGCGTATCCGACGAACAGGCTCTGCGACTGGCTGGTGGACTGGTAGTTGTCGTTGCCAGAATTGACCTTGTTCTGAGCGCTCTGGCTCTGGACGGTGCCTTCAGTGCCGAACAACGAGAACAGGAACTGCTTCTGCTTGGTCTTCTGGGTGTTGCCAGAGCTACCATTGTCGGTGCTGTTCTTGGCGGACTGGTCCTGGGCGGTGCCTTTGGCCTCGCCATGGACAATAATGCCGAACTGGAACTGCTTGGCCTTCTGGCTGTTGCCGTTGCCGTTCTTGGAGAAGTTTTCGGCCTTCTGATTCTGGGCCGGACCACATTCGCTCCACAGATACCCAACCTGGCCCTGGATGATCGTCTGGTGACCACCACCGCTCGACGACTTGGTGTTGGACGCATCCTGCTTCTGAATGGTGCTCTTGGTCGGAAACCAGTGCAGGAAGTCCCACGACTCATAGTGAGCAACCTGACCAACAGCACCATCCACGCCCTGGTAGATATCCTGCTCGGCGTTGTGGGTGCCGGAGCTGAGGCTGTTGTTGGCATTCTGGACGATCGGGTCGCCGCTGTGGCAGTAGCCGTTGGCGAGCGCCGGCACCGCCATCGCGGCGGTCAGAGCGACCGTGGCGCCGGCGAGAAGAATAACATTACGCATACTATGACTCCCTCAAGAGGTGACCGAGCCAACCGGGTGAGCCGGTTCTCGTGAGGGCAGAACACCACAAAGAAAACCCGAAGAAAAAAGCAAATATAGCGGCTGAAAACCTGCGTCTGACTTTTCAAGCGCCAACCATTATATTAACACAACAAATCAGTAACCATTCTCTACTCGTACTCGCGAAACAACATGATATTGATGCTGTCTCGCATTACGACAGAGGCAACAGGGAGTACAAATGTACCAAAGGCCGGTCGGATCGGCCCCGAATCATGATTAACGCGGCACCCGGGACTATGAATCACGCCTGCCCGGCCGGCGGTTCGGCCGCGCGCGGTAACTATATGTTGGTATATGAATTGCTAAGGGCAGTGCGAATGCGTACCCAATACAGCGCGACATAAGCACAGTCGCACCCCCCTCGGTCCGGCGCGAGGGATCAGGGACTAACCGGTCCAGATCCGCTATGGCGGGGAGTGCAATGGGTTACTCGCAAAATAGCCTCACTAGCTCCATTTACGAGATGGCCCTCGGCCGCTCGAACTGGGACAGTATTCTAGACATCCTTCAGGCCGCGTTCCCCGAATGCCTGGTTCTCGTCACCGGCCATGACCTGGGGAAGCGCTCGAGCCTGCTGTTCGCGCATCGCGGGCTGACCCCGGATGCGGTCGGTCCCTATCTGTCGACCTTCGCCGAACAGAACCCCTACCTCGATGGCATCGCCGACCTTGCGCCGTTCCAGGTCTACCAGGACGATCAGCTGTTGCCGCGCGAAGAGGCGCGCAAGACGCCCTATGTGCGTGACTGGCTCGCCAAGCAGGGTGACTACTTCGCGGCGACCGGAGCCGTCGTGCTGCGCGAAGGCGCCCGACAGATGGCGATCGAGATTCGCTACTCGCCCTCCAACCCCGCAGTCCGCGAGCGGGCGACAGCAGCGCTCAGCGAGGCCGCCTACCACCTTGGTCGCGCCTTCGAGATCGTCAAGAGAACACGGTTCTCCTCCGGCTTCGGTTACCTCGACAGCGTGGTCGAAGACCTGCCCTTCGCAGTGTTCTTCATCGATACCGACATGCGCATCCACTACGCCAACCAGCATGCCGAGGCCATGCGCCGGCTCGGCGAAGGTCCCTTCAACGGCTTCGACGGGGATCTGCGCGCGGCCGACGACAACGTCGATCGGCAGATGCGCGAGCTCATCCAGAAGACCGCCGTCGCCAAGCGCTCGACCACCTCGGTGATCCAGCTCGGCCGCCCCGGAACCGACAACCGCTATCTCGCCATCGCCCGCGTCGCCTCGCGCGGCAGCCAGAATTACCAGTTGCACGACGCGATCCTCGATCCGGGCCCGCTGGTGATGCTCATCGTGCACGGCAGTCTCGAAGTCGCCGCGCTGCCGATGGACCTGTTGTGGCGAGCCTTCGGCCTCACCGAATCCGAAGCCACGCTGGCCGAGGCGCTGCTCAACGGCGCAACGCTGGCCGATTTCGCCCAGGAACGCGAAGTGTCCAAGCAGACGCTCCGCAACCAGCTCGTCGGCGTCATGCGCAAGACCGGCACCCGCCGTCAGTCCGAGCTGGTGTCGCTGCTCACCCGCCTGTCGCTGACCTGCCTCTAATCCTTCCAACCCGTTCTATCGACAGAGCGGAAAGGCGGGTTCACGCCGTCTGCCGGTCGAACTGGCCGTTGGGCGAAAACCGCCACAGATAGCTCGGCAGCACGGCATCGAGCGGTCGCGGCACGATGCCCAGGCTTGCGAGCGTCCGTCCCTCGGCCATCGCCGCGTCCGACACCACATTGTCGAGTCCCAGCAGCCGCACGCGGTCGCCGGTCAGCAGCGGCTTGGGCATCAGCCCCATCGGGATCGCCAGCAGCGTGCCCACGCCCGCCGGCAGCGGCAGGATCGGGTTGTTGCGGTTGGTGTAGCGCAGCACCCGCTCGGTCAGCTCGCGATTGCTGACGATCTCGGGGCCGCCCAGCTCATAGGTGGTTCCCGCCTTGGCTTCGCCGCGCGCTGCCGCCGCCACCGCCTCGGCCACGTCGCCGACATAGACCGGCTGGAACTTCGTCTTGCCGCCGAACAGCGGCATCACCGGCAGCATGCGGGCGATCTGCCCCAGCGTATTGAAGAAGTCGTCGCCCACCCCGAAGATCACCGACGGACGGAAGATGATGGCATCGGCAAGGTGCGCTCGCACCTCGGCCTCGCCCATGGCGCGCGAGCGCGCGAACAGGCTGGGCGAATTGGCATCGGCGCCCAGCGCCGACATCTGCACCAGCGTCCGCACGCCCGATGCCGCCGCTGCCTCGGCCACGTTGCGCGCCCCGGCCACGTTGACGGCGCGGAAGCGCTGCTTGCCCTTTTCGATGCCGATCGCAGCGAGATTGATGACGATCCCGGCGCCGCGCACCGCCGCCGCCACGGACTCCTTGTTGCGCACATTGGCCTGGATCGGCACCACCTGCCCGACGCTGCCGAGCGGCTTCACGTGCCCCGCGAGGTCGGGCCGGCGCACCGCGACGCGGATGCGGTATCCGGCGCGCGCCAGCAGCTGCACCACCTGCGTGCCAACGAAGCCCGAGCCGCCGAAAATCGTGACCAGTTCGGGGTGATCCATCAGGCGGCTCCGTCGCGTAAAAACAGGTGTCCGCTTCTATCGCGAAGCCGCGCGCACTGTCGAGACGGCTCGGCGCGCGGTCGCCTCCGCCAAAACCCGCCGGCACCGCGCGTTTGCCGATTGACAGAGCAAGGGCGCTCCCCTAGGTGAACGGCGCCCATCGGTTGCCCCGGTGGCGGAATTGGTAGACGCGCACGGTTCAGGTCCGTGTGACGCAAGTCGTGGAAGTTCGAGTCTTCTCCGGGGCACCACTCTCCTCACATGGCCATCGCCGGCATGACTGCCGGGCCTATCGCGCCGGATAATCCGGCAGCGCGCGCAGGCAGGGGTGGATGCTGTCGCGTTTCCGCTTGTCGCGTCCGCTGTCGGGGAGGTCGCGCGCCGGGCGCCCGGAATCGGCGTGCGGCTCGCAATTGGGTTGCACCTGGTCGGTCTGGGTCATGCGCATCTGGCACGTCCTTTCGTCTGGGGCAGGGCAGGCGCCCTGCATTTGCGCGGGAACGTGGTGCGCCGTGCCCGCCCTGTAAACCCGGCGGGGGGCATACGAGACATGCCTGCAGCGGGCAGGAAATCGGCCGGCGCCGGGCCGGATCGCGGCGTCCTGCGGCCTTTCCAATGCCAAGATGCTGTGGCAAACCACGCCGATACTTCGATTTGGGGGCGTTGATGACCACACGATTGCACCGGGGCGACCTTCCCGATTTGGCGCGCTACGGCAAGGAAGTGGCCATAGACACCGAGACCATGGGACTTGACCCGCGCCGTGACCGGCTGTGCGTGGTGCAGCTCTCCCCCGGCGATGGCAGCGCCGACGTGGTGCAGATTCCGGCCGACCTCACGCAGGCCCCCAATTTGGTGTCGCTGCTCACCGATCCGGCCCGCACCAAGATCTTCCACTATGCGCGCTTCGACATGGCGGTGCTCAAGCATCGCTTCGGCGTCGTTGTCGGCCCCGTCTGGTGCACCAAGATCGCCAGCCGGCTCGCCCGGACCTACACCGACCGCCACGGCCTCAAGGACCTTGCCCGTGAGCTGCTCAACATCGACATGAACAAGCAGCAGCAGAGCTCCGACTGGGGCGCCGACAAGATTTCCGACGCGCAGCTCGATTATGCCGCCTCCGACGTCCTCTATCTGCACGACATCAAGCGCCACCTCGACCGCATGCTCCGGCGCGAGGGGCGGCTGGAGCTGGCCGAAACCTGCTTCCGTTTCCTGCCCACGCGGATCGAGCTCGATCTGCTGGGCTGGGACGAAGAGGACATCTTCGCCCACTCCTGATGCTTGTGGCGCGCACCCAGACCTTCGATCAGCGTGCGGCCATTCTCGGCCGGCTGCTCTGGCGCAACCGGCTGGTCGGCGTGCTGCGGCTCGCGGTCCCGGCGCTCGGTGTGGCGGCCTTCCTCGTGCTGATGGGCCAGATGTGGCTGACCAGCCTCGCCCGCCAGTACGGCGTCTCCGGCATTCGCATCGATCGCGGGCAACTGGTCGTCGAAACGCCCCAATATTCTGAGACTGGAGACGACGGCTCGCGCTATCTGGTAATGGCCGACTCCGCGCGCACGCCGCTCGACAATCCCAACAGCATCGAGATGACCAGCCCCGATCTGCTTTTCGAACGCCCCGGCGAGGCCGCCCTGCATGCCACCGCCGACAGCGCCACCATCGATACCGCCACCCACGTCGTCACCGTGCCGGGCATCACCCATGTGCGCAGCGCCGACGGGCTGTTCGGCACGCTGCAGGCGGTGCGCTCCGACATGAAGGCGCAGGTGACCACCGCCGACGGCCCGGTCGATCTCACCTTCTCCGATGGCACGCATCTGGTCGCCGCCAACATGCACTTCGATGGCCCGGCCGACGTCTGGAGCTTCGAGCGCGCCACGCTGACCGTGCCCAATCTGCCGCACGCCACGCCGGACTGGAACAACGTTTTTCTGCTGTTCGCCGAGCCCGAGGTGCTGCCGCAATGATACGCCGCGTCCTCGCTCTCCTGCTGCTTCTCGCCGCTGCGCCGCCGGCCCTGGCCGCTACGGCGGGTCTGGGTGGCGCCGATCCCATCAAGATCACCGGCGACACTTTCGTTATCAACGACGCCGAGCACACCGCCACCTTCACCGGCCAGGTCGTGGTGCTACGCAGCAAGCTCACCGTCTGGGCGGCCAAAGTCGTGGTCGACTACGGCGAGGGCGGCCCCAGCGACATCAAGAGCTTCGTTGCCACCGGCAGCGTCCGCATCAAGACGCCCGACCAGGACGCCACCGGCCAGAAGGCGGTGTACGATCCCAGGACCCAGCTCCTCCGCCTCACCGGCAACGTCATCGTCGTCAATGCCAGCGGCACCGTCGGCAGCCCCGAGCTGGTGGTCAACATGCTGACCAACACCTCCACCTTCTCGGCCGCCAAGGGCAGCGGCGGCCGTGTCACCGGCGTGTTCACGCCCAAATGAGCGACGAACGCGAAGAGGGCCGGATCGACCAGAGCGGCTGGCTCGTCGCGCACGGGCTCGCCAAGAGCTTCGGCAAGAAGACCGTGGTGCACGACGTCTCGATCGCGGTGCGCCGCGGCGAAGCCGTCGGCCTGCTCGGTCCCAATGGCGCTGGCAAGACCACGGTGTTCACCATCATCATGGGCCTCATCAAGCCCGATCGCGGCGAGGTGCGCCTCGACGGCCACGCCATCACCCGCCTGCCGCTGTTCCAGCGCGGCCTGCTCGGCATCGGCTATCTGCCGCAGGAGCCCTCGATCTTCCGTGGCCTCAGCGTCAAGAACAACATTCTGGCCGTGCTCGAATCGCACATCCGCTCGCGCCGCGAGCGCCACGCGCGGCTCGAGGCGCTGCTCGCCGAGTTCGGCATCACGCATCTGGCCAACGTCAGCGCGCTGGCGCTGTCGGGCGGCGAGCGGCGGCGTACCGAGATCGCCCGTGCCGTCGCCGGCGACCCGGTGTTCATGCTGCTCGACGAGCCCTTCGCCGGCGTCGACCCGATCGCCGTCAGCGAGGTCAAGGCGCTGGTCCGCCAGCTCACCCGCCGCGGCATCGGCGTGCTCATCACCGACCATTCGGTGCGCGAAACCCTGTCGCTGGTCGATCGCGCCTACCTCATCCACGACGGCCGCGTCATGATCCAGGGCAAGCCCGACGTCATCACCTCCGACCCCGAAGCGCGCCGCGTCTACCTGGGCGACAGCTTCGAGGTGTGAGGCCGAATGAGTGAATGGTGAATAGTGAATGGTAAGATAGCGAGAAGGCACCGGTTGACGAGCCACTATCCGCGACCCCCTCTTCCATTCACCATTCACCATTCACCATTCACCATTCACCATTCACCCCATATTGGCACGCTTCTTGCCCTCGACGGTTGCCCTCGCGCCGCGAATAAGCCATGGTCCGCCTGGTGCCGCGCTCCCCGCGGCGCTGAACACACGGGATAGGCTCCATGGCGCTGTCGCCTCGGCTCGAGGTCCGGCAATCGCAATCGTTGACGCTGACGCCGCAGCTCATGCAGTCGATCCGGCTGCTGCAGCTCAGCCATCTCGAGCTTGGCGCCTTCGTCGATGCCGAGCTGCTGCGCAATCCGCTGCTCGAGCGCGAGGACGGCACCGAGCCGGTGGAGACGCCCGAGCCGGCGCCCGAAATCACCGCCTATGACGACGCCGTCGAGGCCGGCGAGCGGATCCAGGACGCCGATGCCATCGCCGGGAGCTTCGACACCGAGGTCGACAACGTCTTTCCCGAGCAGCGCGGCGAGGACCGCCTCAGCGCCGACTGGAGCCGCGGTGGCGGCCTGTCCGATGCGGGCGAGGCGGCCGACATCGACCAATACGTTGCCGCCCGCCCGACGCTCGCCGATCATCTCAACGAACAGATCGGCCTGCTCCTCGACGATCCGGCCGAGCGGCTGATCGCGCGCTTTCTCGCCGACGGCCTCAACGAGGCGGGCTACCTGGCGCTCGAGCTCGACACCGTTGCGGCCCAACTCGGCGCCCCGCTCGCCGCCGTCGAAGCGGTGCTGGCCAAACTGCAGACGCTCGATCCGGTCGGCCTCTTTGCCCGCAGCGTGCCCGAATGCCTGGCGCTGCAGCTGCGCGAGCGCGACCGGCTCGACCCGATGATGCAGCGCCTGCTCGAGCATCTCGATCTCATCGCCAGCCACGACCTCGCGGCGCTGGCGCGCGCCGTCGGCGCCGACCGCGACGATCTCGCCGACATGCTGAGCGAGCTGCGCGCCCTCGATCCCAAGCCCGGTCGCGCCTTCGAGCGCGGGCCGGTCGAGGCGGTGGTGCCCGACGTCTTCGTGCGCGAAGGCCCCGCCGGCTGGATCGTCGAGCTCAACACCGACATTCTGCCGCGCGTCCTGGTCAACCGCACCTATTACGCCACCGTCACCGGCAAGACCCGCGACAGCGCCGAGAAGGCCTTCCTCGTCGATTGCCTGCAGACCGCCAACTGGCTGACCAAGAGTCTCGACCAGCGCGCCCAGACCATCCTCAAGGTCGCCACCGAGATCGTGCGCCAGCAGGATGCGTTCCTGCATCGCGGCATCGCCTTCCTGCGGCCGATGACGCTCAAGCTCGTCGCCGACGCCATCGACATGCACGAATCGACGGTGAGCCGCGTCACCGCCAACAAATACGTCTCGACCCCGCGCGGCCTGTTCGAGATGAAGTACTTCTTCACCACCGCGCTCGCCTCCTCGACCGGCGCCGCCGACCACTCGGCCGAAGCGGTGCGTCACCGCATCCGCCAGCTCATCGACGCCGAGCCGGCCGACGACATCCTCAGCGACGACACCATCGCCGAAATGTTGCACAAGGAGCAGGGGATCGAGGTCGCGCGCCGCACCGTGGCGAAATACCGCGAGGGCATGAACATCCCCTCCTCGGTGATCCGCCGGCGGCAGAAGCGCGCCTTGGTCGCGGCGCGCTGAGCGGCGCCCGATCGCACCCACCTTTCGGCACGGAAATCAACCGGCAATTCCGCCGAACCGGCCGGTTCGGCGCCGCAACCGTGGCCCCCTTTGCGCATTGCTCCTGGAGCTTCCCCGGGTCTAGTCTCGGGGAACGCGGTCGACGTCCGCGTTGGCCGCCGGAGGATCAACCACCCCAAGAGGAGTTCCATGACCCTACGCGTCTCAGGCAAGAACATGGATGTGGGCGATGCGCTCAGGACCAGGGCTGAGGGCCATTTCGACGGCGTCGTGAAGAAATACTTTGACGGGGGCTACACCGGCCACCTGACCCTCGAGCCCGAAGGGTCCGGCTTCAATGCACTGTGCATGGTGCATCTCGATTCGGGCGCCGTGCTGCAGGCCAGCGCCTATGGCGGCGATGCCATCTCCGCCTATGAGATCCTGACCGAGACCATCGAAAAGCGGCTGCGCCGTTACAACCGCAAGCTCAAGCAGCGCCGCCACCCCGCCAATGGCGACGTCGCCGACACCGCCCAGGCCTATGTGCTGCAGGCGCCCGACGATGCCGACGACGAGCTCGCCGAGGATTATTCGCCGCCCGTGATCGCCGAAACGACCCGGAATCTGCGGCAGATGAGCGTGGAGGAAGCCGTCATGGAACTCGATCTTACACAGGCCGATATTGTGATGTTCCGCCATGCTGGACATGGCGGGCTGAATGTGGTCTATCGCCGCGCCGACGGCAATATTGGCTGGATCGATCCTGCCCTCAGGGCGAACTAGAGCGTTCCCAGTGCGTAGCGATTTTCAGCTTCTGAAGATCGCAACAATCCAACCTCCGGCGCCGGAAAGAATTTAGGGTTCGATATTAATGGAACTGGCCGACATCCTCTCCGAGGAGTCCGTGCTTGTCTGCACGGACATTACCACCAAGCGCGACGTCCTCTTGAAGCTGGCCGGCAAGGCCGCATCGTTGACCGGGCAATCGGCCGACGAAGTGTTCGAGGCCCTCAATGACCGTGAATCGCTCGGCTCGACCGGGCTCGGCAACGGCATCGCCGTCCCGCACGGCAAGTTCTCCCCGCTCAAGGGCAGGGGCGTGCTCGCCGTGTTCATGAAGCTCGAGACTCCGGTGGATTTCGAAGCCGTCGACGATCAGCCGGTCGATATCGTCATGATGCTGCTTGCCCCCATGGGCTCGGGCGCCGACCACCTCAAGGCCCTGGCCCGCGTGGCCCGCGTGCTGCGGACCGACAGCGTCGCCGAAGCCCTGCGCGCCACCAACGACCCGAAGAAGCTCTACGCCATCCTCACCCAGCCCCTGGAAGCCACCAAGGCAGCCTGACCGCCTGGGCAGATCGGCTAGGGGATCTGGAAATCTGGCTCACCTCGGCCTCGGGGAGAGGTCGCGGGCTTGCTGAGCAGCGCGATCCTCGCAAGCGGGTGGGGGCGTGCGATACGTCCTCGCACCTGGTGCTGTGCCGCAGCACAAAGCGACTGCGCCGCCGCTCAGTGCAGCGCCACGATGCCGAAATTCTTGTCGCTGAGCCACTCCTCGACCGCCTCGACGCTGTCGGCGACGAGCAACGGCGAGCCGTCGGCCGACACCACCAGCTGGAAGTCGGCGTCGTCGTCCGACGCTTCCATTTCGTCGGGGGGCATGATCTCGTTGAGCTTGCCGCCCTTGATCGAGCGGACATAGACCACCGCGTTGCCGCCCAGCGCCATGAACTGCGCCGGCGTCAGGTGCCGCAGTGGGTTGTCGAAACTGGTCTCTTCTGGTCTGTCTTGCATGATGTTCCCCTTCCTAGGCAGAACGTATGTCGATGCGCCGGGCGAGTTTCTCGATCTTGGGCCGCAGCACCGAAATGACCAGCATGCCGTGCTCCAGCACGGCATCCTTCACCTCAACGCCGTCAGCCAGCAGGAAGCTCCGTTGAAATTGCCGGGCGGCAATGCCGCGATGCAGGAACTGGCGCGACCCATCGTCCTGCTGCTTCCCGCGGACCACCAATTGCGTGTCGTCCCACACGATTTCGAGATCGCCGAGGGCAAACCCGGCCACCGCGATCGAGATCAGGTACCGCTCGCTGCCGTCGTCATCGACGCTGCGCTCGATATTGTAGGGCGGGTAGCCGTCCGCGGCCCGGCTGAGCCGGTCGATACGTTCCTCATAGGCATCGAAGCCCAAAAGGAACGGCGCCGAAAACAACGAAACGCGGGACATCGATCCGCCCTTCAACAAGCAACGTTGCCCTCCGGCCCAAATCTCAGCGGCACCGGCGGACTGCCCGAATATGGGGCCGGGCACGGTCTCCTTCAAGGTTGAGCCATGGTTGCGACCGTCGCGGTCATCACCCCCGCCTACAGGGCCGAACGCTGGATCGTCGCCTGCGTCCGCTCCGTCCTCGCCCAGACCTACACCGCGTTCGAGCACGTCATCATTGCTGACGACGGCGTCGATTACGAGGCGCTGCTGGCCGCCGCCGGCATCCGCGACGGCCGCCTCAAATTCCTCTCCTCGGGGGCCATCGGTGGCGGTGCCTCGCGCGCCCGCAATGTCGCCCTCGACGCCATCGGCACCGACCACGCCGCCATCCTCGATGCCGACGACCGTTTCAAGCCCGACAAGCTCGAACGCGCCGTCGCCGCGCTCGAGCACCACGCCATCGTCTCGGTGGCGCTCGACGAGTTCGACGAACAGGGCCGCCGCCTGCGCCTCGTCGGACAGGGGGCCGACCGCGAGCTCGCGCCTGCCGTCTACAAATGGACCTGCCTGTCGATGGATTCGATGCTGCTGTGGGATCGCCGCAGGACCGACGCCCGCTATGACCTCGAGCTCACCAACATGACCGACCTCGAGCTCCTGCTGCAGCTCTACCGCACGGTGCCGGCGAGCTGGCACCTGGGCACGCCGCTCCACGATTATCTGAAGCTCACCGTGTCGATGAGCAACGGCCCCGGCGTCACCGAAAAGATGCTCCGCAGCAAACGCGAAATGCTGCGCCGCCTCGAAACCGGCCACTACCCCATGGCCGATCCCGCCGGCCCCGAGGGCATGGCGGCGTTCCTTCGCCTCTCGCTCATGGCCGAGGAGACTTATCCCGCTGCGGCTGCCGCCCGCCCCGGCCTGCTGTTCGAAGACCATCTCGAGCCCCTGCTGCGTGAGTTTCCGGTGCGAAACCCCGCGCCGGCGATTCCGCCACATCGCGCCTGAGGCTAACCCTCGGACGGTGGGAAACCTTATGGGGCGATTGCGTCATGGCTCGTAAACTCTTTGCCGAGTTCTTCGGCACCTTCTGGCTGGTCCTTGCGGTGCTCGGCACGGCAATGATGGCGGCTGGCTTTCCGACCGTCGGGGTCGGCTTCATCGGCGTCGGCCTTGCGGCCGGCATCGCCGTGCTGACCATGGCTTACGCCATGGGCGGCATTTCCGGTGGCCATTTCAACCCGGCGGTGTCGCTGGGCCTTGCCGTCGCCGGCCGTTTCGACTGGAAGGACCTCATCCCCTACTGGATCGCGCAGATCGTCGGTGGCGCGGTGGCGGCGGTGATCGTCTACTGGATCGCCTCGGGCGCTCCCGATTTCGCCGCCGGCGGCTTTGCCGCCAACGGCTATGGCGATCTGTCGCCGGGCAAGTACTCGATGCTGAGCGCGCTGGTCACCGAGATCGTGCTCACCGGCATGTTCGTGCTGGTGATCCTGGGCGCCACCAGCACCGCGGCGCCGGCCGGTTTCGCGCCGCTCGCCATCGGCCTCTGCCTCACCGCAATCCACATCATCGGCATCCCGGTCGACAACCTGTCGGTCAATCCGGCGCGCTCCATCGCCTCGGCGATCTTTGCCACCACCGGCGCCTGGGGCCAGATCTGGCTGTTCATCGTCGGCCCGCTGGTCGGCGGCGCGCTGGGCGGCATCATCTGGCGGGCGCTGCTGTCGCCGGGCGAGACCCCCGCCAATATCGGCCAGGTCAAATAGACCACCGTTCCACAAAAACCCGGCAGGGCCCGCTTCGGCGGGCCCTTGCTATTTGGTGAGCTCGGCGATGCGGTCGAGCGCCCCGGCCAGCCCCTTGAGCGAGATCGAGAACTTGGCGGCCTGGCCGTTGACCGCCTGTGCCGCGATCGTCAGCGCAGTGCCGGCGCGCATCGCCTTCTCCCAGTCGGCGCCGATGCTGAGCGGCACCAGGCATCCCGACGGCAGGCAGGTCTTGAAGCTCTGCATCGGCGAGGTCAGCTTGTCGTCGACCTTCAGCACCGCGCCCTTGCTCAGTTCCAGCCCGAAGGGCAGCACCAGCGTGCCGTCGAGCAGCCCCTTGCCGGGCAGGATCTCGATCGCCAGCACCCGCTGCTTGGTCTGTGTCGACAACTGCTCCTGCTGCGCCGCGCAGTGCACATTGCCCTGCTCGATGTTGCAGCGCACCGTCCAGTCGTCATGCGCCTCGGTGAGCGACGTGGCGCCCCCCGGCAGGCTGGTGGCGGCCGCGGCAGGAAAGGTGAGCAGCAGGCCGGCGGCGAAAGCGGCAAACAGACGCGATGGCATGGATTTCCCCCCGAAACGACCGCCGTGTTCTAGCCGGTTTTTCGCCCGCCGTCATTTGCACAGAGAGTTGTCGATTGAGCACACCAGCAGCAGGGTTGCTTGTGCGCCCCGGCTGCAGGCGCCAACCCTTCCCTCCACGCCGACGACGCCTGCGGCGCCGACGGCTTCGCCGGCGACAGCATCAAGGCCACTTTGGGCGGCACCTCCTGGCCCCCAGAGTCTACGCCGAGACCCGATCGGACAGAGGCACCGGTAAGCGCATGCGCGCCCGGCTCCAGCGTCAAATCGAGGCCGGAAAACACCACCCGCCCGTCATAGGCGGCGGCAAGGTCGTGGGCGGCGAGCATTGTCACTTCTGGTGCAACCGCTACGCTCGGCTATGCTGTGCCGATGCCGAACCGTCTTGCCATCACCGCGTCGCTGTCGCTCGATCCGGCCGAGATCGTCATTGCCTTCATCCGCGCCTCCGGGCCGGGCGGGCAGAACGTCAACAAGGTCTCGACCGCGGCGCAACTGCGCTTCGATCTCGGCGCCTCGCCGTCGCTGCCCTAGCCGGTGACGGCGCGGGCGGCGCGGCTCGCCGGCTCGCGCCTCAGCAACGACGGCGTCATCGTCATCACTGCCGATCGCTTCCGTACCCAGGCGCTCAAC
>JAEWCE010000129.1 GCA_023390785.1 Pseudomonadota bacterium | reverse complement strand
CGAGGCTCCGGTCTCATTTCACGCCGTCTACCGGCTCCGGGACAGGAGCCTCGCCATGCCGCATGTCGATGCGGCGCGACTGCCTCCCACCCGGCCCACCGGGCGCGTTCGCTCGCCCGCAAGAAAGGTGAACCCCCTCATGTCCGCCGCGTTATGCTTGCCAGCATGGAGCCCTTCCTCACGCGCGATCTGCGCATCGTGCCCAACGGCATCTATATCGATCCGCCGCAGCCGCGGGCCCGGGCCATCATCACGCACGGGCATGCCGACCATGCGCGCCCGGGGCATGGCGCGGTGCTCGCGACCCCCGACACCATCGCCATCATGCAGGCGCGCTACGGTGCCGACGCGGCCGGGCGCTGGGAACCGTTGCCCTATGGTGAAACGCGCGACATCGATGGCGTCACCATCAGCCTCCATCCGGCGGGCCACATCCTCGGCTCGGCGCAGGTGCGGCTCGAGCACCGCGGCCAGCGCATCGTCGTCACCGGCGACTACAAGCGGCTCGAGGATCGCACGGCGCAGCCATTCGAGCTGGTCAAATGCGATCTGCTGGTCACCGAGGCAACGTTCGGGTTGCCGGTGTTCCAGCACCCGCATCCGGCCGACGAGATCGCCCGGCTGCGGCGTTCCATCGCCGCCTTTCCCGAGCGCGCCCACGTCATCGGCTGCTATGCACTGGGCAAGGCGCAGCGCGTCATCTCGCTGCTCCGGCAATCGGGCTATGACGCGCCGATCTACCTGCACGGCGCCATGATCCGGCTGTGCGAGCTCTATGTCGAGCGTGGCATCGCGCTGGGCGAGTTGCGCCCATCGCTGGACGTGCCCAAGGCGGAACTGGCGGGGCAGGTGGTCATCGCACCGCCGTCCGCCATCAAGGACCGCTGGTCGCGGCGGTTGCCCGATCCGGTGCTGGCCGTCGCCTCGGGCTGGATGAGCGTCAAGCAGCGCGCCCGGCAATCGGGCGTCGAGCTGCCGCTGGTGATCTCCGACCATGCCGACTGGAACGAGCTGCGCCAGACCATCACCGAAGCCGGCGCCTCCACCATCTGGGTCACGCATGGCCGCGAGGACGCGCTGGTCTATTGGAGCCAGCAGCAGGGCCTTGCCGCCGAGCCGCTGCGCATCGAGGCCTACGAGGACAGCGAGGAGGGCCAATGAAGAAGTTCGCGCAGCTCCTCGAAGTGCTGGCGCTCACGCCGTCGCGCAACCGCAAGCTCGAGGCGATGGTTCAGTATTTCGCCGCGACGCCGGACCCCGACCGCGGCTATGCGCTCGCCATCCTCACCGGGGCGCTGACGTTCAAGAACGTCAAGCCGGCGGTGCTGCGCGAAGTGGTCACCGCCGAGGTCGATCCGCACCTGTTTGCGCTCAGCTACGACTATGTCGGCGACCTGGGCGAGACGATCGCGCTGATCTGGCCGCACCATGGCGCGCAGCAGGACCTGCCGTCGCTCACCGAGCTGATCGAGCTGTTCAACACCACCGCGAAGTCGGCGCTACCCAAGCTCATCGCGTCGCTGCTCACCCGCGCGGCCATCAATGAGCGCTGGGCGCTGGTGAAACTGGCAACGGGCGCCTTGCGCATCGGCGTCAATGCCCGCCTCGCCAAGACGGCGCTGGCGGAGATGAGCGGCAAGGACCTGCAGGAGCTCGAAGAGATCTGGCACGGACTCGAAATGCCCTACACCGAGCTCTTCGCCTGGCTCGACGGCGCGGCCGAGCGGCCCGACATCGACCATGACTCGCGCTTTCATCCGCTGATGCTCTCCAACCCCATCGACGAGGCCAAGGACCTGGCAGTGCTCGATCCGGCCGAGTTTGCGGCCGAATGGAAATGGGACGGCATTCGCGTGCAGCTCATTCTCGGGCGGGGCCGGGCCTCGCTGTTTTCGCGTACCGGCGACGATATCGCGACGGGGTTCCCCGATCTGGTCGACAACGTCTTCGGCGAGGGCGTGCTCGACGGCGAACTGCTGGTGGGGCGCGATCTGCAGGCAGCGCCGTTCAACGACCTGCAGCAGCGGCTCAACCGCAAGGTCGCAACACCGAGGCTGATGGACGAATTCCCCGCCTTCGTGCGCGTCTACGACATGCTGTTCGACGGCCGCGACGACATCCGCACGCTGCCCTGGAGCGATCGCCGCCAGCGTCTCGAAGCCTGGTTCGCGCGCCACCCGCAGACGCGCATGGACGTGTCCGAGGTGCTGCCGTTCGCCGACTGGCCGCAGCTGGCCGAAATGCGCCGGCGCGGCGCCGCCGAGCATGGGCATGAGGGCGTGATGCTGAAGCTCAGGAGCTCACCCTATGTGCCGGGCCGTCCCAAGGGCTTGTGGTTCAAATGGAAGCGCGACCCCAACGTGGTCGATGCCATTCTGATGTATGCGCAGCGCGGGCATGGCAAGCGAAGCTCGTTCTATTCCGACTACACGTTCGGCGTCTGGGCCGGCAACGAGATCGTGCCGATCGGCAAGGCCTATTTCGGCTTCACCGACGAGGAGCTGAAGCAGCTCGACAAATGGGTGCGCAACAATACGGTGCAGGCCTTCGGACCGGTGCGCGAGGTGAGAAAGGAACTGGTGTTCGAGGTGGCCTTCGACAGCGCACAACGCTCCACCCGGCACAAATCCGGGGTCGCCCTGCGCTTCCCGCGCATCAACCGCATCCGCTGGGACAAGCCGGCCGCGGAGGCGGCAACCCTCGCCGACATGCAGATCTTCGTGGAGGCCACGTGATGTCGTCGCAGTCCATCCAGAAGAAGATCGAAGACCTGACCCGGCAGATGGCCGAGGCCGCGGCGGCCGAGGAGTTCGAGCGGGCGGCGGCGCTGCGCAACGAGATCGAGGCGCTGAAGGGCCCGTCGATCCGCAAGCCGCCGCCAGGGCAGATGGGGCTCGGCACCAATATTCCGGTTGCCGTGCCGCCCCGCGGCTGGGTCCGGCCGAAGAAGCCAAGCCCGATGACAACGAACGTCAAACCGCGCGGCAAGCCGAAATAGCGGGCGTCCGCAAGGCTTTCGCAACCATCATCCGGTTTTGCGGCAGTTTGAACCCCATTGGGCAGTCCCGGTAATGCAATTGTTTACCCTCGGCGTCGCCTACTCGGCTGCAATTGGAAGGCGCGCAGAAGGCGCGTCGGGGCCGATGGATGTGAACGGGGCGATCGACGAGAACCAGGCACGCCGGCTCGAGGCGATCGAGTTGGCGGTCAACGAGTCCAACTCGGCCATCTACGTCACCGACGGCGCGGCCAAAATTGTGTTCGTCAACCGCACCTTCACCGACATCCTCGGCTGGGAGCCACACGAGGTTTATGGCCGCCGCGCCCGCGAAGTGCTGGGCAGCTCGCGCTACGGCGACGCCGACTACGAAAAGCTCTGGGCCGACCTCTCCCGCGGCCGCACGGTGCGCGAGGAAGTGCGTACCTACGACCGCTTCGGCCAGGAGCTCTGGCTCACCATGGTGCTGCGTCCGATCCTGGGGGACGATGGCCAGTGCGACCACCTGATCGGCTTTCTCGAAAACACCACCGAGTCGCGCCACATCCAGAACCTGCAGCGCGACGTGCTGGAGGCGGTGGCGCAGGAGATGCCGCTCCATGCCGTGATGACGCTGATCTGCGAGCGCGTCGAAACCATGTTCCCCGAGATCGTCTGCACCGTGCTGGCAGTCGACCAGGAGCGGCGATTGCACCCGCTGGCCGCGCCGTCGCTGCCCGACTATTACGGCGAGGCCATCGATGGCCTGCCCATCGGCCCATGCGCCGGTTCGTGCGGCACCTGCGCCTGGCGCGGCGAGGCGGTGACGGTGGTCGATATCGAGACGGACCCGCTTTGGGCCGACTACAAGCAATTGCCGCTACCACTAGGTCTCGTCGCCTGCTGGTCGAGCCCGATCAAGCTCAAGACGGGGCGCGTGGCCGGCACCTTCGCCTTCTACTTCCGCGACAAGCGGGGGCCCGATGCCTGGCACCAGCAGGTGGTGGATGCCTGCGTGCAGCTTTGCATCCTCGCGCTCGAGCGACACGAGAGCAAGGAAAGCATCGCCCGCCTCGCCTACTACGACGGCCTGACCGGCCTGCCCAACCGCGCCAAGCTGCGCGACGAGATGGAGCGCTGCTTCGACCGGGCCGTGGAGCCGCAGGCGGCGCTGGTGTTCATCGACATCGACCACTTCAAGGACGTCAACGACACGCTCGGCCACGCCATCGGTGACTCCTTCCTCAACGAGATCGCCGAGCGGCTCGAGGGCGTGGTCTGGCCCGAAGATATCGTGGCGCGCCATGGCGGCGACGAGTTCGTCATCGTGCTCAATGGCGCCAATGCGCCCCGTGCCAGGGCTGTGGCAGAGGTGCTGCTCGAAAAGCTGAGCGAACCGGTGCTCGTCGACGGCGTGTCGCTGCCTGCCTCCGCGAGCATCGGCATTACCCTCTGCCCCGACGACGGACGCGATGCAGCGACGCTCATGCGCAACGCCGACACCGCGATGTATGTCGCCAAGGCGGAGGGGCGCGGAACCTACCGCTTCTTCGATGCCGAGATGAACCGCAAGGCGCAGGACCGGCTGCTGCTGGGGGCGCTGTTGCGCGATGCCGTGGCGACGCGCCAGCTGACGCTCGCCTACCAGCCGCAGATCGATGCCCGGACGGGTGCCATTGCCGGCGTCGAGGCCTTGTCGCGCTGGCAGCATCCGGCGCTGGGCGCGATCCCGCCGGCGCGGTTCATCCCGCTGGCCGAAGATTGCGGGCTGATCGAAGCGATCGGCGAATTCTGCCTGTTCGAGGCGCTGAGCCAACTGCGCCGCTGGGACGATAGCGGTCACGACGTGCCGCAACTCGCGGTCAATATCTCGGCCATCCAGTTCGGCAATCCGGCGTTCCCTCACCTCGTCGGGCAGGCGCTTGCAGCGAGTGGCATCACGCCGCAGCGGCTGACCATCGAGATCACCGAAAGCGTGATGATGGGATCGTCACCGGCCGCGAGCGCCAATGCCGCGATGCTGTGCGATATGGGCGTGATGCTGTCGATGGACGATTTCGGCACCGGCTATTCCAGCCTCAGCCACCTGGCGCGGCTGCCGGTCAAGGAGTTGAAGATCGATCGCAGCTTCATGGCCAACATCGAAGACAGCGAGGCGGCCCGCACGCTGGTCACCGCCGTGATCCGCATCGGCGAAAGCCTGAAGCTCAGGGTTGTTGCCGAGGGGGTCGAAACCCTGGCACAGCGGCGTTTCCTTGAGGCGCTCGGCTGCGACGTGCTGCAGGGCTATTTGTTCGGCGAAGCCATGCCGCCTGCGGGCTTCGCCAACTGGCTGGAGCTGCACCAGCGCCAGCCGATGCGCGGGGTCGCCTAGCCCGCCTGCGCCAGCCGCTCGGTCGCGAGCGCCCTGATCTCGCGCAATTCGCCGAGCGTGAGCTGTAGATCGCTGAGCTGCTGCTCGAGCATCCGGGTGCGCTGGTCGACCATGTCGAGCAAGAGGCTCACCTGCGCGCGCTGGGTGCGGTCCGCCTCATACAGGCTCAGATAATCGGAGATGTCGCGCAGCGAAAAGCCCAGCCGCTTGCCGCGCAGGATGAGGATCAGCCGGGCGCGGTCGCGGCGGCGGAACACCCGGGTCGAGCCGACGCGTTCGGGGTTGAGCAGGCCCTTGCTCTCGTAGAAGCGGATAGCCCGGGTGGAGATGCCGAACTCGCGGGCGAGATCGGCTATCGCAAACAGGTCGCGGGTCTCGCTCTCACGCCGGTTCACTCTTTTTCCCCTTCATCGCCTGGTACTCCTCGCGCAACTCTTTCTTCGACAGCTTGCCGATGAGGGTCTTGGGCAGTTGGTCCTTGAAGATGATCTCGCGTGGCATTTCAAGTTTGTTGAGCCGCTCGCCAATGAATTTCTTGAGCTCGGACTCGGTGACGGTTTGATCCGCCTTGAGCTTGACGAAGGCCACTGCGGCCTCGCCGCGATAGTCGTCGGGCACGCCGATGACGTTGGCCTCGTCCACCGCCGGGTTGGCGATCAGTGCCTCCTCGATGGTGCGTGGATAGATATTGAAGCCGGACGAGATGATCAGGTCCTTGATGCGGTCGACGAGGAACACGTAGCCGTCGCCATCGATATAGCCGACATCGCCGGTGCGCAGCCAGCCATCCATGAAAGCGTCGCGCGTCGCGTCCGCATTGCCATAATAGCCGAGCATCACCTGCGGACCCTTGACCTGCAGCTCGCCACGCTCGCCGAGCTTGGCGGGTTGCATGGTTTCGATGTCGACGAAGCGAATGTCGGTCGCTGGAACCGGCTGGCCGATCGACATCGGCTTGCTGGGCACCCGCAGTGCGGCGCAGCAAACCACCGGTGAGGCCTCGGTGAGGCCATAGCCTTCGGCGAGGATGGCCTTGCAGACCTTGGCGAACTGGCTGCGGGCCTCGCTTGGCAGCGCCGCGCCGCCGGAGATCACCACGTCGAGGCAGTCGAGGAGCTTCGCCTGCTCGGGTCCGAGCTTACTCATGGCCTGGATCAGCGTCGGCACGGCCGGCAGCACGTTGGGACGCTCTGTCCGCAGCATACCGAGGAAGCCCTTCATCTCGAAGCGCGGCATCATCACCACCATCGCACCGTTGCAGAGCGGCACGTTCATGCACACAGTCATCGCAAAAATATGGAAGAACGGCAGGATGGCGACGACCTTGGTGGGTGGGTAGAACAGGCCGCAGCCCCAGGCGTCGATCTGGCTCATGTTCGCGGCGATGTTGGCGTGACTGAGCATGGCGCCCTTGGGCAGGCCAGTGGTGCCGCCGGTGTATTGCTGCACCGCCACGTCCGTTTCGGCATTGATCGACACCGGGATGGGCGGCCTCGCCTTGGCAACCAGCTGGTGGAACCAGGCGACGTTGGCGGAGGACGGGATGTCGGCGAGGTCGCGGCGCTTGGCAATGGAATAAAGGATGCGCTTGACCAGCGGCAGTGCCTGCGGGAAGTGGCAGGCGATGATGCTCTTGATATGTCCCGCGGCGACCAGCGCTTCAGCCTTCTCGTAGATCTGCTTGAGGTCGAGCGTCACCACCACGTCGGCACCGGCGTTGGAGGTGATATGCGAGAGTTCGTGCACGGTATAGAGCGGATTGCAGTTGACGACCGTCCCGCCGGCCAGCAGCACGCCATAGTAGGCAACGACGTAGAACGGGGTATTGGGCAGCAGCAGTGCCACCCGCTTGCCCTTGCCGATGCCATAGTCGGTCTGGAGCGCGCCGGCGAAGGCACGGATCATGCGGGCCAGTTCACCGAAGGTCGTCTTGCCGCCAAGGAAGTCGAGGGCCACCTTGTCGGGTGTCCTCGCACACGCGGAGAGCACCTGCTCGTGCACGGGGGTGAGGTTGAGTGTGGCGTCCCAGATGATCCCCTCGGGATAGTGATCCACCCATGGGCGCGGATGGTCCGCTGCGTGCTCAGAAGCCATGGTCGTCCTCCTCGGTGTGCGCCCGTCCAACGAGTAAATAGAGCATGGGTTGACCTAAGCGTCAAAGGGTGGACGTAACGGCAATGCACAGGATGTCGTTTACGGCTTCTGATTGACGTATACGTCAATCAGGCGCTATGATGTTTGAACACGTGGGATCGCAGGGTTAAGAGCAGACAGGCGAATCCAATCGTGCGGCGGTTCGAGCGGAGGACGGGCAATGCTGGCGCTTGTCATTATCGTCATCGCGATCGTGGTGGCCTTCGCGCTGGCCATGCGGCGGGCAAAGCTCTGGCATTGGGCGGTAGCCGCCCTTGTCATCGGCATCCTGACGCGCTTCGGCTGGGGCCCCGACGGCACAACGTTCGGTATCTTTACCGATCTGGGCGGGTGGATTCTGGCGCTGCTTCCGGCGGCGTTGCTCGGGCTGCTGTCCATCACCGCCATCCGCCGCGCCGTCGTCACGGGCCCGGCCTATGCCATGGTCAAATCGATCCTGCCCCGCGTGTCGCGCACCGAGCAGGAAGCGCTCGATGCGGGAACCATCGGCTGGGATGCCGAGCTGTTTTCCGGCCGTCCTCGCTGGGACAAGCTGCTCAACATCAGGAAGGCGACACTCACCGCCGAGGAACAGGCCTTCATGGACGGGCCGGTCAATACCGTCTGCGCCATGATCGACGACTGGGATGTCCGCCACAACCGCGCCGACCTGCCGCCGGAGGTGTGGACCTATCTCAAGGAACAGGGCTTCCTCGGGATGCTGATCGGCAAGGAATGGGGCGGGCTCGGCTTTTCCGCCCAGGCCCAGAGCCAGGTGGTGAGCAAGGTTGCGAGCCGTTCGGTTGCGGCCGGTATCACCGTCATGGTGCCCAATTCGCTCGGACCCGGCGAGCTGCTCGAAAAATACGGCACGCCCGAGCAGAAGGAGAAATATCTTCGCCGTCTCGCACGAGGCCTGGAGGTGCCATGCTTTGCGCTCACCGGACCGTATGCGGGCTCGGACGCGGCGAGCATGCGCGACGTGGGTGTCGTGACCTATGACATGTACCAGGGCAAGAAAACGCTCGGCGTCAAGGTGAGCTGGGACAAGCGCTACATCACGCTGGCGCCGGTGGCGACGCTGATCGGCCTTGCCTTCCACCTGCATGATCCAGACCACCTGATCGGGGACGAAGATCACCGCGGCATCACCCTTGCGCTGATCCCGGCCGACTTTCCCGGTGTCGAGATCGGCCGCCGGCACTATCCGGCGCGCGCCGCGTTCATGAACGGTCCGATCAAGGGCCGCAATGTGTTCATCCCAATGGAGTTCCTCATCGGCGGGCTCGACTATGTGGGGCAGGGCTGGCGCATGCTGATGGAGTGCCTCGCCACCGGCCGCGCCATCTCCTTGCCGGCCATCGGCACGGTGTCGATCAAGCACGCGCTGCGCGTCACGTCCGCTTATGCCCGCATCCGGCGGCAGTTCGGCATTCCGGTCGGCATCATGGAAGGCGTCGCCGAGCCGCTGAGTAGGCTGGTGCGTTCGGCCTATACCTTCGAGGCGGCGCGCGGCCTTACCGCGGCAATGGTCGACGAAGGGCAGAAGCCGGCGGTGGTTTCGGCGCTGCTCAAATACCGCACGACCGACGCGATGCGCGACCGGGTGAACGATGCACTCGACATCCACGGCGGCCGCGCGTTGCAGGATGGTCCGTCGAACTATTTGTTCGCGGGCTACATGACGACGCCGGTGGCGATCACGGTCGAGGGCGCCAACATCCTGACGCGGACGTTGATCACCTTTGCGCAGGGTGCCCTGCGGGCGCATCCCTATCTCTATGCCGAAATCGCCGCGGCGCAGGACCCCGACCGCCGCCATGGCATTGCAGCCTTCGATGCGGCCTTTGGCGGCCATCTCAGCTTCATGCTGCGCAACATGGCAGGGTCGTTCCTGCATGCGCTGAGCGGAGGACGGTTTGCCTCGACACCGGTGCAGCATGAGATGGCGCGCTGGTATCGTGCACTCGCCCGCTATTCGCAGTCGTTCGCGCTGGTCGGCGACTGGACGGTGGCGTTCCTCGGCGGCGACCTCAAGCGCAAGCAGCGCATCTCGGGGCGCATGGCCGACATCCTCTCCGATCTGTACCTCATCTCTGCAGTCCTTAAGCGCTACGAGGACGAGGGGCGGATTCGCGAAGACGGGCCGCTGGTCGATGCGATCGTCAAGGACCATCTGTTCGCTATGGAGCAGAGCTTTGCCGCGGTGTTCGCCAACTTCCCCAATCGCTTCCTGGGGTGGCTGATGAGCGTTTTGGTGTTCCCGCTCGGGCGGCGCCAGCGACCGGCATCGGATCGCGAGACCTATCGCTTTGCCCGTTCGGTGATGCGACCTGGGGCTTTCCGCGACCGGTTGACCATGGGCACCTATGTCTCCATGGACCCCAAGGACGTGACTGGAGTGCTCGAGGACGCATTGGTCAAGGTCACACGTGCGGAAGAGATCGAGGCGAAGTTCGTCAAAGCGGTAAAGAAGGGCGTCGTTGAACGCCGGCTTGACCGCGATGCCATCACCGATGCCGTCGACGCCAAGGTGCTGACCGAGTCGGAGGCGGCGGTGCTGCGTCTCGCCGATCAGGCTACCGACCGCGTCGTGCGGGTTGATGATTTCGAGTTCGACGAACTCGCTGCAAAGCAATTGACGCGCCGGAGCGAAACCGGCCGCGCTGCGGAATAAGAGGATACCGCCGTGCCGCAACCGCAAATGCCTGCCATGACCAATTGGCGTTTCGAAGTCGACATCGAAAAGATCGGCTGGCTGACCATCGACACGCCGAAATCCCCGGTGAATACCCTGAGCCGGCTGTCGATCAGCGAGCTCGAAACGGCGCTGTTGCGGATCGAAGACCTGGTTGCAAGCGGTGAGGTGGTCGGGCTGGTCATCCAGTCGGGCAAGGACAGCGGCTTCATCGCCGGCGCCGATGTGACCGAATTCGACCAGATGTCCGATCCGGCGATCCTGCCCGAGGCGCTCAGGCGCGCGCATGCGGTGATGGACCGGATCGAGAACATGAAGGCGCCCGTGGTCGCGGCGATCCACGGCTTCGCACTTGGCGGCGGGCTCGAACTGGCGCTCGCCTGCCATTACCGGATCGCTGTCAATGACGACAAGACCCGCGTCGGCTTCCCCGAGGTCAATCTGGGCATCTTCCCCGGCTTCGGCGGCACCGGCCGGTCGATCCGCCAGGCCGGCCCCGTGGAGGCCATGCAGGCCATGCTCACCGGGCGCATGATCAAGGCCAGCGCCGCCCGGCGCATGGGACTCATCGACAAGCTGGTGCGGCACCGCGACATGCTGCATTGGGAAGCGCGCAAGGCCGTGCAGCAGAAGCGTAGGTCCGGTCCCGCCCCGTTCATCGAGCGGGTGATGGCATGGGGCCCGATCCGCAGCCGGATCGTTGCCAAAATGCGCACCGAGACAGCCAAGAAGGTGCGCAGGGAACATTATCCGGCGCCATTCGCGCTGATCGATTTGTTCGAGCGGTACGGCGACAATTGGCGCACAATGATCGATGCCGAGGCGGGTGGCTTCGTGCCGCTGATGGCAACCGATACGGCCCGCAATTTGCGGCGCGTGTTCTTCCTCAGCGAGAGCCTGAAGAAGCAGGGCCTGCGCGGCAAGGAGAAGCCGAGCTTTGCGCGCGTGCATGTGATCGGCGCCGGCGTGATGGGCGGCGACATCGCCGCCTGGTGCGCGTTGCGCGGGCTCGGCGTCACGCTGCAGGATCTCGACATGGAGCGGATCACGCCGGCGCTCACGCGAGCCAAGGCGCTGTTTCGCAAGCGTCTCAAGGACCGCACCGCCGTCAATTCCGCGGTGGCGCGGCTCGAGGCCGACCCGACCGGCAAGGGGATCGCGCGGGCCGACGTGATTATCGAGGCGGTGGTGGAAAACCTCGAAATCAAGAAGAAGATTTTCGCCGACGTGGAGGCCAGGGCCAAGGCCGACGCCATTCTTGCCACCAACACCTCGTCGATCGAGCTCGAGCGAATCGCCGAGGGGCTACGCGATCCGTCGCGCCTGATCGGGCTGCACTTCTTCAACCCGGTGGCACAGTTGCCGCTGGTCGAGGTCATCCGCTCGGGCTTCAATGTCGATACCGATGTGGCGCGCGGCGCGAGCTTTGCGCTTGCCATCGGCAAGAGTCCGGTTCTGGTCAAGTCGGCGCCGGGCTTCCTCGTGAACCGGGTGCTGATGCCCTACATGATGGGGGCGGTGCAGCGGGTCGAGAACGGCGAGAGCAAGGAATTGCTCGATGCGGCGGCGGTCGCCTTCGGCATGCCCATGGGGCCGATCGAGCTGATGGACACGGTGGGGCTCGATGTGGGCGCCAGCGTGGCACGCGAGCTTGGCCAGGCGCTCCCGGAGGGGTCGCACTTCGCCGCGCTGGTGGCGCAGAAGAAGCTCGGTCGCAAGACCGGCGAGGGTTTCTACAAATGGGTCGACGGCAAGGTCCAGAGGGGGCCGGTGCCGACGCACAACGATCTCGCGGGGCTGGGCCGCGAGTTGGTGAAGCCGCTGGTGGATGCCACCGAAGTGGTGGTCGGCGAAGGCGTGGTTGCCAATGCCGACCTCGCCGACATCGGGGTGATCCTGGGAACTGGGTTTGCGCCGTTCCTCGGTGGCCCGATGCAAGCGCGCAAAGAAGGGAAGGCCTGAAATGGCGGAATTGCGAAAGATCGCCATTGTCGGGTCGGCGCGTATCCCGTTCTGCCGCGCCTACACAGGCTATGCCGAGGCCTCCAACCTCACCATGCTGACGGCGGCGCTGGGCGGCGTCGCTGACAAGTTCGGGTTGAGGGGCGAGCCGGTGAGCGAAATCATGGGCGGCGCCGTGCTGTCGCACAGCCGCGATTTCAACCTGGCGCGCGAGGCAGCGCTCGATGCAGGATTTTCGCCGCGTACCCCAGGGACCAGCATGCAGATCGCCTGCGGCACCAGCCTGCAGGCGGCGCTCAGCCTCGGTGCCAAGATCGCCACCGGCGAGATCGATAGCGGCATTGCCTGCGGCACGGACACCGTCTCGGACTCGCCGATCGTCTTTGGAACGAAATTCCAGCACCGGCTGGTCGAACTCAACAGGGCCCGCACGCCCAGGGAGAAGCTCGCGGTGTTCAAGGGCTTCACCATGGGTGAGCTGGCGCCGGTGGCGCCGTCGACGCAGGAGCCGCGGACCGGGCTCAGCATGGGCGAGCATTGCGAGTTGATGGCCCGGCAGTGGGAGGTTTCGCGCGAGGCGCAGGACGAGCTGGCGCTCGCCAGCCATCTGAACGCGGCGCGCGCCTATGACGAAGGCTTCCACGATGATTTGATCGTGCCGTTCGCCGGCGTGCTCAAGGACAACAACGTCCGGGCCGACACCAGCCTTGAGAAGATGGCGACGATGAAGCCGGCGTTCGACCGGAGTTCCGGCGAGGGTACGCTCACCGCGGCCAATTCGACGCCGCTCACCGATGGCGCGGCGGCAGTGCTGCTAGCCAGCGACGAGTGGGCGAAGGCGCGCGGATTACCGATCCTCGCCTATCTGACGTTCGGGCAGGTCGCCGCCAACGACTTTGCGCACGGCGACGGATTGTTGATGGCGCCGACGATCGCGGTGAGCCGCATGCTGGAACGCGCCGGGCTGGCGCTGCAGGATTTCGACCTCTACGAGATCAACGAAGCGTTCGCGGCGCAGGTGCTATGCACGCTCAAGGCCTGGGAGGATCCCGATTATTGCCGCACCGTGCTCGGCCGGGACGCCCCGCTGGGTTCGATCGACCGCAGCAAGCTCAACCCGAAGGGGTCGAGCCTCGCATACGGCCACCCATTCGCCGCCACCGGCGCCCGCATACTCGGCCTGGCCGCCAAGGAACTGGCAACCGAAATGAAGCAGCGTGCCCTGATTTCCGTGTGCACCGCCGGAGGGCAGGGGGTAACCGCGATCATCGAGCGTGCCGCCTGACTTTGCACGCCATGCCGATCGGTTCAGGTGCCAGCCATCGACCGGCGCCACGCGTCCGGCGGGGGCGTAACCGTCGTCCTACCGAATGCGCATGCGATTCAATGCATTAAGACGCATCGTCGAGCACTTGACGCTTACGTCATGCTTTCGCTTGTCAGTGGACGCTTTTGCCATATAGGGTTCGGCTAATCTTGACCGGCGGGTCAAATCCGCGGGCCCAAAAGAAGTGCCCGGAGCAATGAACTCCGGGCTGTCGGGAAACGTCAAAAAGGAGATGGGATTCCAATGAAACTCCAAGCCATTCTGGGGGCGGCCGCGGTCGCGGTGACCCTTCTGGGCACTACCGCCCTTACGATGCCCGCTTTCGCCGCCAGTGTGCCCGACGGCACCAAGCTCGCCGCGGACCAGACCTTCAACTACCGCGTGCTCGACAACATCAATTCGCTCGACCCCGACATCGTCGAAGACGTCGACACGTCGTATGTGGTGGGCAACCTCTTCGAGGGCCTCTACAACGAAGATGCCAAGGGCAATCCGGTTCCCGGCGCCGCCGAGAGCTATGACGTCAATGCGGACAACACCGTATTCACCTTCCACCTGCGCGATGCGGTGTGGTCGAACGGCGATCCCGTCAAGGCCAGCGACTTCGTCTACAGCTGGCAACGTGCGGTCGATCCCAAGACAGCCTCCAACTACTCCTACTTTCCCGGTCTTCTGGGCGTAAAGAACGCTGACGATATCGTCGCCGGCAAGATGCCGCCGGACCAGCTCGGCGTGAAAGCGATCGACGACAAGACCCTCGAGGTCGATCTCAACAAGTCGGTTCCGTATTTCGTTCGCGCCACCGCGCACGCCACGCTGTTCCCGATCCCGCAGAAGGTGGTCGAGAAGTTCGGCAACGACTGGACCAAGCCCGAGAACATTGTCGGCAACGGCGCTTACGTGCTGGCCGAGAACAAGCCCGGCGAGCGCGTGACCCTCAAGCGCAACCCGAAATACTGGGACAACGAGCACACCGTGCTCGAAACCATCAACTTCCTCACCATCAACGACGAGAACCAGGGCGTGACCCGGTACCTGTCGGGCGAGGTCGACCAGACCGACGTGCCGGCCGGCCAGTATCCGAGCATGAAGCAGAAGTACCCGGATGAGGCCCATTCGGTGCCGCAGCTGTGCACCTACTATTTCGACATCAACATGACCGACAAGCAGCCGGTCGAGGCGCTCAAGGACGTGCGCGTGCGTGAGGCCATCTCGATGGCAATCGACCGCGACGTGATCGTCAACAACGTGCTTCAAGGCGGCCAGATCCCGGCCTACTTCTTCACGCCGCCGGCCACCGCAGGCTTCAAGGCGCCGGACGTCGAAATGGCGAAGATGAGCCAGGCCGACCGTGACGCCAAGGCCAAGCAGCTGCTCGCCGACGCCGGCTACGGCCCGGACAAGCCGATCAGCTTCACCTACGTCTACAACACCTCGGAAGCGCACAAGAAGATCGCCACGGTGGTGTCGCAGATGCTCAAGGAGAAGCTTGGCATCAACATGACGCTGCAGGACATGGAGTTCGCCACCCTGCTCGACAAGCGCCATCAGCGCGATTTCGAAGTGTCGCGCGACGCCTGGTGCGGTGACTACAACGAGGCTTCGACCTTCGAAGGCCTGATGGATTCGACATCGTCGCAGAACAACTCGGGCTACTCGAACCCGGATGTCGACAAGTGGCTCAAGGAGTCGTCGACCTCGGAAGATCCGAACCAGCAGTACCTGCAGATCGAACAGCAGGTTGCCAAGGACATTCCGATCATCCCGATCTACTTCTACACCAAGGTGTTCCTGCAGAAGACGAATGTGAAGGGCTGGCCCTACGACAACGTCGAGCAGGTCTGGTACGGCAAGGACCTCTACAAGACTGAAGGTTGAACCTGACGTCTGAGATCGAAGCCCCGCGCATATTTGCGCGGGGCTTCAGCCATTGCGGTCATCCCGCATCGAACTGGAACACCTCTATATGCTGCTTTTCATTCTCAAGCGGTTGGCCATAGCGATCCCCACGCTGCTGGTGCTGATCGTGTTGTCCTTCTTCTTGATGAAGATGGCGCCGGGCAATCCGTTTACCGGCGAAAAGAACCTGCCGCGCGACGTCCTCGCCAACATCTATGCCCGCTACGGCCTCGACAAGCCTGAATGGCAGCAATTGGTGGAGTACGTCTGGAACATCGTCGTACATTTCGATTTCGGGCCGTCGTTCAAATACAAGGACCGCTCGGTCAATGACATCATCGCGCAGGGATTTCCCGTCACCCTGACCTACGGCTTCTGGGCCTTCATCGTGGCCGGCGTCGTTGGCATCAGCATGGGAGTGATCGCCGCGGTGAGGCAGAACAGCTGGGCCGACTATCTCGCCGTGGGCGTGACCATCGGCGCGCAGGTGGTGCCGAACTTCGTGCTGGCACCGATCCTGGTGCTGATCTTCACGCTGTGGCTACACTGGCTGCCGGGCGGCGGCTGGAACGACGGCAAGTGGCCGTACGTGATCATGCCGGTCATCGCGCTCTCAGCCACCTACCTCGCCAACATCGCGCGCATCACCCGCTCGTCGATGCTCGAGGTGCTGCATTCCAATTTCATCCGCACGGCGCGAGCCAAGGGGCTGCCGGGCTACAAGGTGGTGATCAAGCATGCGCTGAAGCCGGCGCTGCTGCCGGTGGTGTCGTATCTGGGGCCCGTGTTCGTCGGCATGATCACTGGTTCGGTGGTGGTCGATCTCTATTTCTCCACCGGCGGCATTGGCCAGTGGTTCGTCAACAGCGCGCTCAACCGCGACTATTCGACGATCCTGGGCGTTACTGTGCTGCTCGGTGCCCTTACCATCGCCGGCAATCTGGTGGTCGACGTGCTCTATGCATGGATCGATCCGAAGATTCGCTACTAGGAGCCAACAAGAATGCTGGCTGAAACACGTGTCGAAACCCCAAGCGCGGAGCCCGAGGTCGGGCCGGCGGCGCTGATCAAGGGGCGCTCGCTCTGGCAGGATGCCGGCGTGCGCTTCATGCGCAACAAGGCTGCGGTGGTCAGTGTCATCGTGCTGATCGCGGTGGTGCTGTTTACCTTCATCGGACCGTTCTTTGCGGCCTGGTCGATCGAAAAGATCGACTGGAGCATCATCGGCATGGTGGCGGAGAAGGGCCAGCCGTCGATCGAGACCGGGCACTTCTTCGGCGCCGATGAGGTTGGCCGTGACCTGTTTCGCGCGTGATCCAGGGCACGCAGATTTCGCTGGCGGTCGGCATCCTCGGTGCCGCCGTGGCGGTGGTCGTCGGTACGCTTTATGGCGCGGTCGCGGGCTATTTCGGCGGCCGGCTCGACAGCGCCATGATGCGCTTCGTCGACATCATCTATTCGATCCCGTTCCTGTTCATCCTGATCCTGATGCTGATCATCTTCGGCCGCTCGTTCGTCGTGCTGTTCATGGGCATCGGGCTCATCTCGTGGCTCGGCATGGCCCGCGTGGTGCGCGGGCAGACGCTGACGCTCAAGAACCGCGAATTCGTCGAGGCGGCCATCGCCACCGGCGTCAAGCCGCTCGCCGTAGTGTTCCGTCACATCGTGCCGAACCTGCTGGGCATCGTGGTGGTCTATGCGACGCTGCTGATCCCCGAGATCATCCTGCTCGAAAGCTTCATTTCGTTCCTGGGCCTCGGCATCCAGGAGCCCAACACGTCGCTTGGCGCCCTCATCTCGGAAGGCGCGCAGACGATGCAATATGGTGAGCTGTGGCAGATCGGCTTCCCGCTCGCCTTCTTCGTCGTCATCCTGTTCAGTTTCTTTTTTGCCGGGGACGGGCTGCGTGATGCGCTCGACCCGAAGGACCGCTAATGCCGCTACTCGAAGTCAAGGATCTGTCGATCGGGTTCCACATGCCCGGCCGCGACATTCAGGTCGTCAACAAGGTCAGCTTCTCACTCGAGCAGGGCGAGACGCTGGCGATCGTCGGCGAGAGCGGCTCGGGCAAGACGCAGACCGCGTTTTCGCTCATCGGGCTTTTGGCGCAGAACGGCTTTTCATCGGGCAGCGTGCTGTTCGAGGGCCAGGAAATCCTGGGCTTGCCGGAGGCCAAGCTGAACAAGGTGCGCGCCGAAAAGATCGCCATGATCTTCCAGGACCCGATGACCTCGCTCAATCCCTACATCCGGGTGGGTGAGCAACTGGTCGAAGTCCTGGTGCTGCACAAGGCGATGAGCAGGGCCGCGGCGCAGGCCGAGGCGATCCGCATGCTCGATGCGGTCAAGCTTCCCGACGCCCGCAACATCTTCACCCGTTTCCCGCACGAATGTTCGGGCGGCATGCGGCAGCGCATCATGATTGCGATGGCGCTATTGTGCCGGCCGAAGCTCCTGATCGCCGACGAGCCCACCACGGCCCTCGACGTCACCGTACAGGCGCAGATGCTCGAGCTGTTCAAGTCGCTTACGGCGGAGTTCGGCACGGCGCTGATCATCATTACGCACGATCTGGGTGTGGTGGCCGGCCTCGCGAACCGCATGATGGTGATGTATGCGGGCCGGGCGGTCGAGACCGGCGCGGTCGACGAGCTGTTCTACGACCCGCGGCATCCCTATACGCTGGGCCTGCTCAACTCGACGCCCAACGTCGAGGAAAAGACCGAACGGCTCAATTCCATCAGCGGCTCGCCGCCGAACCTCGAGCACCTGCCGCGTGGCTGCGCCTTCCATCCGCGCTGCGCCTTCCGCTTCGAACGGTGTTTCAGCGAGGTGCCGCAATTGCTCGAGTTCGGCGAGGGCAGCCGCAGGAAGGCGTGCCACTATGCCCGCGCGCTTGTTGCAGAGGAGAGTGCGGCGTGAGCATCGACACCAGCAACGAGCTGCTGCGCATCGAGAATTTGTCCAAGACCTTCTCGATCGCTGGCGGCATGTTCAGGCCGAAGCTGAAGCTCAAGGCGCTGCAGGATATCTCGTTCTCCATCCAGCAGGGCGAAACCCTCGGCATCGTCGGCGAAAGCGGCTGTGGCAAATCGACCCTTGGGCGCTGCATCCTGCAATTGCTGCGGCCAGACGAGGGCCGCGTGCTGTGGCTCGGCAAGGACCTGATGGCGCTCGATGCGGAGTCGATGCGCCGGAAGCGGCGCGACCTGCAGATCATCTTCCAGGACCCGCAGGCATCGCTCAATCCGCGCATGACGGTGGGCGAGATCGTCGCCGACCCGCTGAAGACGCTGTTGCCCGAGCTCAATGCGCAGCAGCGCCGCGAGCGGGTGATGAAGATGATGGAGGCGGTGGGCCTGCAGCCCGAGATGATCAACCGCTATCCGCACGAATTCTCCGGCGGGCAGGCGCAGCGCATCGGCATTGCACGGGCGCTCATCACCGAGCCCAAGCTGATCGTCTGCGACGAGCCGGTGTCGGCGCTCGACGTGTCGATCCAGGCGCAAATCCTCAACCTCTTGAGTGAGCTCAAGGAGCAGTTCGGGCTCACGCTGATCTTCATCTCGCACAATCTGTCGGTGGTGCGGCACGTGTCGGACCGCATCCTGGTGCTCTATCTCGGCCGCATGGTGGAGCTGGCACCGGGCGACCAACTCTACGACGATCCCAAGCACCCCTACACCAAGGCACTGCTGACGGCGGTGCCGATCGCTGACCCGAAGCGGGCGCGGGAGCGCAATATCGATGCGCTGACGGGAGAAATCCCGTCGCCGATCAATCCTCCGTCCGGATGTACGTTCCGTACGCGCTGCCGCTATGCGATCGGGCTGTGCGCCGAGAAGCGGCCGTTGCTGGAGGGCGCGGGCGAGGGACGGCTGGTGGCCTGCCATCGCTGGCAGGAAATCGACCACATGCCCGGCATGGAATCGGCGGCCGAGCGGGTCTAGCCGCTGAGGGGCCGGAGAATGCGGCAAAATCGGCCCCTTGGCCGGCCCGGAAGCGTTGACAGAGGCGGGTTTTGCCTCTATTCGTCCGGCCACTCCAAAGGGCGCGCGGCGCCTCTTTTTGTTTTGTCTTCGAGGTTGCCCGATGAAAGTCCGCAATTCACTCAAGGCCTTGATGGGGCGCCACCGTGCCAACAAGCTGGTGCGCCGTCGTGGCCGCGTCTACATCATCAACAAGGTCGACAAGCGCTACAAGGCTCGCCAGGGCTGAGTTTTTCGCCTGTCTGACGTTGAAAAAGGCCCGCTGCGCGGGCCTTTTGCTTTTGGCGCGGCCCGCGTCCTCAGGCGGCGAAGGCGGCAAGGATGCGGATCCAAGAGCGGATGCCCTTGTGGAAGCTCTTGAGGTTGTACTTTTCGTTGGGCGAGTGGATCCGGTCGTCGGCGTTGGCGTAGCCGATCAGCAGCGTGTCGAGCCCGAGGATACGCTTGAAGTCGCCGGCGACGGGGATGGAGCCGCCGGACGCCCGTAGCGCCGCCTGTCGACCCCATTCATCGGCGAGGGCGGCACGCGCCTGCTGCAGGAACTTTCCGGTCGTCGGCACCGACATTGCCGGGCTGCCGCCGTGCTCATGGAACTCCACTGAACAGTCGGCGGGGATGCGGGCGCGAACATGCGCACGGAACGCGGCGCGGACCTTGCCGGGGTCCATGTCGGCAACGAGCCGGAATGAGATCTTGGCGCTCGCCTTGGCCGGGATCACGGTCTTGAAGCCGTCGCCGGTATAGCCGCCGATCATGCCGTTGATTTCGCAGGTGGGCCGTGACCAGGTCTGTTCCAGCACCGAGCGATTGGCTTCGCCGGCCGGGATCGACAGTCCGACGTCCTTGAGGAACGCGGCCCCGTCGAAGCCGAGGCTTTGCCAGCTGGCCATGGTGGTTGCATCCACTTCCTTGACATCGTCATAGAAGCCTTCGATGGCCACGGAGCCGTCGGGGTTGCGCAGGCTGGCGACGATGTCGGCCAGCACCTGGTTGGGGTTGCGCGCCGCATTGCCGTACATGCCCGAATGCAGGTCCTTGTTGGCGGCGGTGATGATTACCTCCTCGCCGACGAGGCCGCGCAGCATCGTGGTGATCGACGGCGTCTGTGGGTCAAGCAAATCGGTATCGCAGACCAGCGCCACGTCGGCCGCGAGCTCCTCGCGCGCTGAATCGAGAAACGGCGGCAGGTTCTTGCCGCCCGATTCTTCTTCACCCTCGAGGCAAAGGGTGACGTTGATCGGCAGCCGACCGGTGGTGGCGCGCAGCGCGCGGCAGGCTTCGACAAATGTCAGCAATTGCCCCTTGTCATCGGAGGTGCCGCGCCCGACCAGATGCACCTCGCCGTCCGGCTGGGTGATCTCCGTCAGATCGAACGGATCGGTGGTCCACAGATTCAACGGGTCGACCGGCTGCACGTCGTAGTGCGCATAGAACACCGCCTTCGGGCCCTCGACCCTGGGGGCATGCGCCACCACCACGGGGTGGCCGGGTGTCGGTCGTGCGGACGCCACAAAGCCCTCGGAAGCGAGATCGGCCACCAGCCAGTCGGCGGCGCGCTGGCATTCGGCCTTGTAGGCGGCATCGGTGGAGATCGACTTGATGCTCACCAGGTCCTTGAGGCGTTTCAGGCTGTCGTTTAGGTGCGCGTCGGCATAGGCGAGGGCGTTGTCGAGTTCGGTCTGGCTCAGGGGCATGATGACGTCCGTTGCGGGTTTGCTCGGGGTTACGCCCCGCGCCCGGCGAAGGCAAGCGATGACGACCTAGGCATCGACCACGACGTAGTCGTTCTCGATCCGCACCGGGACGGTCTCGGCGCGGTAGGGCCCCTCGACGATGGTCTGGCCGGGTTCGACATGCACCGGAAACGCCCGGGCGCGAGCGCGGATAACGCTGCAGAACGATTTTCCAGTCTTGATGTCGAATTCCCAGCCATGCCAGGGGCAGCGGATGATCTCGCCTTCGCGCACATAGCTGTAGCAGCCAGGCCCGGCCGATTGCAGCAGGCCGGTCACCACGCCTGCGGCGAGGCTGCCGCCATTATGGGGGCACTTGTCGAGCAGGGCGAAATACTCACCCTTGACGTTGAACACGACGACGGCGCGGCCATCGATGTCGATCACGCGGCGCGTGCCCGGTGGAAACTCGGCGGTGGCGGCAACGACGTGGCTGGGCATCAGAGGGTGTAGACGGCGCGGGCGTTGCCGGAAAAGAAGGCCTGGCGCTGCTCGTCGCTCGCCGGGAACATGATGACGCGGCTGGGATCGTCGAAATCCCAATGCGGATAGTCGGACGAGAACAACAGGCGGTCCCAGCCGAGCCAGTCGAATATGTCGGCAAGGAAGCGCCGGTTCTCGGGCTCGTCCATCGGCTGGCTGGTCCACCAGACATTGCGCTTGATATACTCGCTCGGCTTCAGCTTCAGGTGCGGCACTTCTGAGCGCAGCGTGTCGAACGCCTTGTCGAGCCGCCATAGCAGCGATGGCGCCCAGGTGAAGCCGGACTCAACGAGGATCACCTTGAGCGCCGGCCAGCGTTCGAACACGCCTTCCAGCACCAGGCTGACGAGGCCCGACTGGCTGGTCTGCGCGTGGCCGACCATTTCTTCCATGTAGAAGCTGGGCCAGCCAACATTGCTGACGGGCCAGCCGGAATTGCCGAAGGCGTGGATGCCGATCGGCAGGCCCGCTTCGTCGGCGGCGGCGTAAATCGGCCAGTAGCGCTTGTTGCCGGGCAGGAACGAGGTACGCGACAGCAGCAGCACCTGGACGAAGCGGCGGTCGCCGGCCCATTGCCGGATCTCATCCGCCGAGACTTCGGGATCCTCGTAGGGCACGACGATCGAGGCGCGCAGGCGCGGCTCGCGCGCCAACCAGGTTTCCGCCTGCCAGTGGTTGATGGCGCGGCACAGCGCGGCCGAATGCGCGAGGTTGCGCACGCCTTGCGATTGCACCAGCGGATTGAGCACGCCCACGCTGATGCCATTTGCATCGAGATGCTGCGTCGCGAGGAACCCCGGCGACGATCCCTGTGGACCGCCCTCAGGCGGGTAGGCGTCGCGCCGCGAAGCATTGGGCTGGCTCTTGTGGTAGGGCGCGCCGGTGACGTAGTGGGTCTGGCGCAGCGCGCCGTAGGTCCGGTAGTGGTCGATCCACTGGCGGTCGAGCCACGGCTCGAGATCGGCCATGCTGCGCACGGCCGGATGGATGTCGCAATCAACGATGTCGGCGGGGCGCTGCATCAGGCTCTGCCCTCCGGGCGCTGGGCCAGCCGCGGGTACGTTGCGAGCGGGTTGGTGGCCGACATGCGCTCGCGCAGCTCGTCGCCGATGCCGGCAGGGAACACGTCGGTACCGGCGAACTGGGCGTGCGGGTAGTCGGTCGAAAACAGCAGCACGTCGTCCGAGCCAATATGGTCGAGCACGCGGCGCAGTCGGTCGGCGTCGGCCGGCCCGTCGGTAGGCGTAAGTGAGAACCGGACCTGGTCGCGTACGATCTCGGCCGGCGAGCGGTCCGCCCACGGAATTTCCATACGCAGCCCGCCCCAGTACTTGGCGATGCGCCACAATAGCGGCGGCAGCCAGGTCCACCCTGATTCGAGCATCACCAGCTTCAGTTCGGGAAAACGGTTGAACACGCCTTCGGTGAACAGGCTGGTGAGCTGGTATTGGAAGGTCTGGGCGTTGGCGATGTAGTCCTCGAGATAGTAGCTCGGCCAGCCGAGGGCCGTCGGCGCGTTGCGCAACTCGCTGCCGGCGTGCAGGGCGACGGGCAGGCCGTGCGTCACCGCCGCCTCGAACAGCGGCCAGTAGAGGCGCTTGCCGATCGGATGTGGCGTTCCGGCGAGCAGCAGCACCTGCACGAAGCGCTGGTCGGCAGCGCAGCGTTCGATCTCGGCCACCGCTATGTCGATATTTTCGAGCGACACCACGATCGAGGCGCGGAAGCGCGGGTCACGATCGAGGAATTCCGTGCGGATCCAGTCATTGAGGGCGCTGGCATAGGCCGCGGCAAGGTCGTCGCTGTAGAGCGTCTGCACGCCATAGAGGCAGTTGAGAATGCCGATGTCGCTGCCGAACGCATCGAGCGCCTGAGCGCCGACGATTGCGGCGGTGGTGGCCGGCCGCCCCTTCTGCGGGCGCCAGTCGGCACGTACCGTGAGCGGCGTCATGTCGGGGTAATTGACGCTGTGCAGGTCGTCGATGCCACGGACTTCGCTCATTTCCCGCCAATGCGGCGGCAGATGCGGAAACAGCGCGCGCGTATTGGGCACAAAGGGGTGGATATCGCAGTCGATGCGCATGGCGGCGGCAGAGTGGACTGATGCGCCAGCCGGTGCAAGGGGTGGCCGATTCTGCTCGAGTAGGGTGGCGTTCTACCCGGCGACGGTTGCCGCCCCTGAAGCGGGAAGGCGATACCGGCATCTTGACGCACGTTACTCACCGGTGAATAGTCCGCCCCACGCTTCGCGTTGATAGCGCTTTCATTGCGTGTTAAGCCCGATGCGAGGGAGAGGGAGACAATCGAGGGAAGTCGCCGCCCGCGGGTGGTGACAATAAATCTGATGATCGACTGGGCGTGCGCACCCGTGCGCCCGGCCGGGTCTCCTTATCTCAAAATCAGCACTATTGATCTGGGAGGAGTAGTTGCTATGAGCATGGACAAGATCAGCCGACGAGACTTGCTAAGGGGCACCGCATTGACCGGTGCAGGGCTGGTACTGGCGGGGACCGGCGTGCCCGCCTTCGCCGACGACAAGAAGCCCGACATGCCGCTGCCGGTGGGCGCGTCGGGCAAGCTGACGGTAATCCACCGTACCGAATATTTCGAAGAGGCCCAGAACATGTTCCGCGACTCGGTCGCGGCGTTCGCCAAGGCCAACAATGCAGAACTCGATATTTCGACGACCAACGCGGAATCGTTCGGCGACTTCCTGGGCAAGATGACTGCAGCGGTGAAGGCCGGCAATCCGCCCGACTTCGCCTACACCACCAACGTCAATATTGCCCAGATGCATGCGCTCGACCTGGTCGAGGACATGACCGACGTCGTCGAGGAGGCGATCAAGCGCTACGGCCGGATCATGCCGGGCATCAATGCCGAGATCAACGGCAAGTTCGACGGCAAATGGGCCTCGATCCCCTACATCGCGGCAACGACCTCATACATGTTCCGCGGTGACAAGCTCAAGGAAAAGGGCATCGATCCGGCAACGCTGAAGGATCTCAGCGCCCGCCGCGAGGCTGCCCTGGCGATCTCCGGGCCCGATTTCTACGGCTGGGGCTTGACGCCGAACCAGTCGGGCGACGGCTACGGCTTCCTCAATTCCGTGGTGCAGGCCTTCGGTGGTCACTACACCGACGAGACCGGGCAGATCGTGCAGTTCAATTCGCCCGAGACGGTCGCCGCCTATGAATGGCTGGCGGAGACCTACGACCGCAACGGCAAGTACGCCGCTATGCTGCCGCCGGGCGTCGAAAGCTGGAACGACACCGGCAACAACGAGGCGTGGCTGGCCGGCAGCATCGGCTATACGCTCAACGCCTTCTCGGTCTACGCCAAGGCCAAGAAGGACAAGAACCCGGTATTTCCCAACATCACGCTGCTGCGCGCGCCGACGGCCAACAATGGCGACAGCCGGGACGGCGGCTTTGTTGGCGGCTGGCTGACCATCTTCAAGAACGCGCCGAACAAGGATCTGGCCAAGAAGCTGGCGCTGGAGATGATCGACCCCAAGAACTTCACGCCGATGTCGGCCATCGCCGGCGGCCTGTTCATGCCGGCCTACGAGAATTTGTGGACGCCGGAGCTGCTGGCGGCCGATCCAAACTACGCCATCATCAAGGAACAGGTCAGCGTCGAGAACCCGTTCCTCGGCGAGACCTGGCCGGCCAAGCCTGCCCCGCAGTTCGGTGCCATCCGCGCGCAGGGCATCCTCGAGCAATCTGTGGGCAACGCCATCGCCAAGCGCATGACGCCGGCCGAGGCGGTGAAGGACGCGCACGACAAGATCGTGCAACTGTTCGAGGAAGGCGGGATCATGCAGCCCTAGCGGGCGGCATGGCGGCGGCCGCGTGCTGCCGCCGGCTTTGATCACCCATCGCCGCGTCGCCCTTGCGGCGCGGCGATGGTCCCCGTGAACAGCGGCGGCCCCCTGTCGCCCCAGATGGAACGACCGCCATGGATGAACGTGCGACGTTGCACGATGCAATAACGACTCCCACCGCCGGCAACGGGAACGGACTGCGGACGCTGCTGGGCCGCGACTGGCAGGTGGCCTACATCTTCGTGCTGCCGATGGTGGTGATCATGGTGGGGCTGATCTTCTGGCCCTTCGTCAGCGCCATCATCACCAGCACCACCGCCTTCAACTTCAATACCGGCGAAACGTTCAGCGTTGGGCTGCGCAACTACCAGCGACTGCTCAGCAACAGCGACTATCTGCTGGCGCTCAAGAACACGGTCGCATTTACCGCCTGGTCGCTGGGCGTCAAGTTTCTCGTCGGCATGATCATCGCGTTGATCCTCAACAGTCGCCTGCCGTGGCGAAACGTGTTGAGCGGCATCATGCTGCTGCCGTGGATCGTGCCCGAAATCGTGACGGCGCTGGCCTGGAAAAGCATCTACGATCCGCTGTTCGGCGGGCTCAACCCGATCCTGCAGGGCGCCGGGCTCATCGATCAGCCACTGGGCTGGCTGTCCGATCCGCAGATGGCAATGGGCAGCATCATCTCGGTCAATATCTGGAAGGGTATTCCATTCTATGTGCTGCTCTTCCTCTCGGGCCTCAAGGCGGTGGACCGGGAGCAGCTCGAGGCGGCGCGGGTCGATGGTGCCAATGCCGTCGAACGGTTTCGTCACGTCGTGCTGCCGGCGCTGCGCTACGTCATCGTGGTGACGTTGCTGCTGTCGTTCATCTCCACCTTCAACCAGTTCGGGCTGCCGTTCCTGATGACAGGCGGCGGGCCGGCCGGGGCGACCAAGCTCTATTCCATCCTGGCCTATGAGAAGGCGATCGGGTCGCTGCAATACGGCCCGGGCATCGCCATTGCTTTCAGCGTCGCGCCGCTGATGGCCCTGTTGATCTGGCTGCTGGCGCACTTCCTGCGGCAGGATGATCGCCAGGTTGGCGACGGCACCCACGCGCCGGGCATCGGCGATCGGTTGCTCGCCTGGGGCGGCCGCGGCGTCGGGTTTGCCGTCGATGTGCTGTTCTGGCCGGTACAGATCGCCTTTGTCGGCCTGCAATGGGTGATCGGGCAGGTGCGGGTGCTGACGGGCAGGCCGGCCGAGCTTCCGATCCTGCGGCCGGTGGCACGCGAGCGCGCCGGCATTGCCGGCCGCCTGCTGGTGCTGCTGCCGTTCATGGTGTTCGTGATCTTTCCCTTCTACTGGATCATCATCACGTCGCTGAAATCGACGCCGCAGATATCGGAGCGCCGCTCCATCTTCTGGCCGGAGCCGGCGACGCTCGAGCAGTACCAGACGCTCCTGAGCGGTACCGGGTTTCTGACCTGGCTGATGAATTCGGTGCTGGTTGCGACGGTCAGTACGGTGATCTCGGTGGCGCTATCGTCGCTGGCAGCGTACGCGCTGTCGCGGTTGAAATTCGCCGGCGCAGGCCTGCTGACGACTCTGCTGCTGATCACCTACCTGCTGCCGGGCACGCTGCTGTTCATTCCGCTCTACCAGACGCTGACGTCGCTGGGGCTGATCAACAGCTACGGTGCGCTGATCCTGACGTACCCGACGTTTCTCCTGCCGTTCGCCACCTGGGTGATGCTGGGCTATTTCCGCTCCATCCCGGTGGAGCTCGAAGAGGCGGCGATGATCGACGGGGCGTCGCGGTTCTACATCTTCCTGCGGATCACGCTGCCCCTGGCGGCGCCGGCGCTGCTCAGCGTCACGCTGTTCGCCTTCACCAATGCGTGGAACGAGTTCCTGTTCGCCTTCGTGTTCATCACTTCGGAATCGCTACGCACGCTGCCGATCGGCCTGCAGTCGATGGTGGTGGGCGACATCCTGCCGTGGGGGCGCTTGATGGCGGCCTCGCTGCTGACGGCTGTGCCGGTGGCGGTGCTCTACATCTACGCCCAGCGCTTCCTGGTGGAAGGGCTGACGGTCGGGGGCGTGAAGGGCTAAACCGCAAAAAAGAGGCAGGCCGATGGGCCTGCCTCATGGTCGGGCTCAGAGAGCCTTGAGATTGGTGGCCGATTGCTTGCCGTCGCGGCCGGTCTCGAGGTCATAGCTGACCTTCTGGCCTTCATGCAGCGTGGTGAGGCCGGAGCGCTCCACGGCGGAGATATGGACGAACGCGTCCTTGCCGCCGGTGGTCGGCTGGATGAAGCCGAAGCCCTTGGTGGTATTGAAGAATTTGACAGTACCTTCAGTCATGAGGAGATCCTTGGAGAAGGCGAATTCCGGCGGGCAACATACCAGCCGGCGACGTTCAGAAACTTTCTCAGGAGATCAATGGCCGGAGGACCGGACCGTCAACAGCGCGAGACGGTAGCGAAGCGTATGGCGGCTAAATGCCCTTTTTCATCCCCAAATTCAAGGGAGATGTCGCCCGCGAGCGCAGTGCGTGTCAGGCCCGGCTGAGATCGGCCTCGGCTACGACGCGTTCAAACGCTTCGGCGTCGCTGTGAACCCGGTACAAGAGCGGCCCGTGTCCTTCGTAGGGCAACAGGGCCGTAATCCGGCATGTCGAGGCGATGCGGTTGCTGCTGTAGCCGCCGTTCCCCATGCGAAGCCGGTCACCCACGACATAGCGGTGGACGGGCCCCGAACGTACCCGTCGTTCCGGCTGCTTGAGGGTGGAACCGCTGCCGGGCAGTTCATCGCCCGCTTCGGCGTCCACGACTTGCTGGAGACGCGCAGCGGCGCGGCGCTGGCCAAGGCGAGTCGAGGGATTGGGCGGAATGGCGATGGATTTGGGCACGAGCTTGTCCTGCAACAAAGTCCCCGGCACCCATTGTGGGCCCGTGGCACATGAGCGGGACTTACCGCATACGAAATGGATATCACGGATGCCGCTGATTGGCGAGGCGGCGCTGCGTGAAGTCTCTAGCGCCTTCGCCAGCTCAGTAGCGCGGCACCATGTTGAGGTCGCTGGCGGCGACGTAAAGGGCGGCGGCAGCTTCAAGACCCACGCGGTCGTCCTCGTCGAAACGGGCGGGATAGGGCGCGTCGAGGTCGAGCACGCCGAAGAGGCCGTCCGTCGCACGCAGCGGCAGCACCAGTTCGGATCGTGAGGCCGCGTCGCAGGCAATGTGGCCGGGAAAGGCGTTGACGTCGGGCACGAGGATCGAGCGACGCTCGGCCATCGCCGCGCCGCAGACGCCCTTGCCGATGGCGATGCGCACGCAGGCGGGCCGGCCCTGGAACGGTCCGACGACGAGACCGCCCGTCCCGGGATCGAGGAAATAGAAGCCGGCCCAGTTGAGGTCGGGCAGGCGCTCGAACAGCAGCGCCGACATGTTGGCGGCGTTGGCAATGGCGTTGCGCTCGCCGGCGAACAGGCCGCCCAGCTCGAGATTGAGCTCGCGATAGAGCGACGGCTTGTCGGTGGGCAGCGTGGAGGTGCGCGGCGCGAGCATCACGAGCTCCCGGCGCCGTCCTGGCGGACAAAGGCGATGCGTAACATGTTGGTGGCGCCCGGCGTTCCGAGCGGAATGCCGGCGGTGATGGCGATGCGGTCGCCGGGCCGGGCAAGGGCGGCCTGGTAGGCGATGATGCAGGCGCGATCGACCATGTCCTCGAGGTTCACCGCATCCGGACTCTCGACGCAGTGCACGCCCCAGACGACGCTGAGCCGGCGCACGGTGCGTTGGTTGGGGCTGAGCGCAAGGATGGGCTTGCTCGGCCGCTCGCGGGCGGCGCGGATGGCGGTCGAGCCGCTCGAGGTGTAGGTGACGATGGCCGCGAGGTCGAGCGTTTCGGCGACCTGGCGCGTCGCGGCGGAGATGGCATCGGCGGCGGTGGCTTCCGGCTCGGCCGCCTGGGCGCGAATGATGCCGCGATAGTTGACGTCGGATTCGACGGCCATGGCCACCTTGTTCATCATGGTCACGGCTTCGACCGGATACTGGCCGGAGGCGCTTTCTGCCGACAGCATGATGGCGTCGGCGCCCTCGAACACGGCGATCGATACGTCGGAGACTTCGGCGCGGGTCGGCACCGGTGACGAGATCATGCTCTCCAGCATCTGCGTTGCCACCACCACGGGCTTACCGAAGCGGCGGGCGACGCGGATCATGCGCTTTTGCAGCCCGGGAACCTGTTCGATCGGCATTTCCACGCCCAGATCGCCGCGTGCAATCATGAAGGCGTCGCAGAGCTTGATGATTTCCTCGAGGCGTTCCACCGCCTGCGGCTTTTCAATCTTGGCCATCACGCCGGCCCGGCCCTGCACGATCTTGCGTACGTCGATGATGTCCTCGGGGCGCTGTACGAAGCTCAGCGCCACCCAGTCGCAATCGGCGGCGAGGCCGGCGAGCAGGTCGTCATGGTCCTTCTCGGTCAGGGCGCCCACCGGCAGCAGCGTGTCGGGCAGGCTCACGCCCTTCTTGTCGGAAAGCTGGCCGCCATAGATCACTTCGGTCTCGATGGCGCCGCCGCCGACACGGGTGGCCTTGAGTTGCAGCTTGCCGTCGTCGAGCAGCAGCCGATCGCCGACCGACACGCTTTCGATGATCTCGGGGTGCGGGAGGTTGACGCGGTCCTTGGTGCCCGCAGCCTCGGAGCTGTCGAGGGTGAATTTCTGTCCGGCGACAAGCTGCACCGCCCCTTCGGCGAACTTGCCGACGCGCAGCTTGGGGCCCTGCAGGTCGACGAGGATACCGAGCGGGTGGCTCAGCAGCCTTTCGACGTTGCGGATCTTGGCGACCGTCTCGCGCATGAGATCGTGGCTCGCATGGCTCATATTGATGCGAAACACGTCGGCGCCCGCGCGAGCCAGTTCCTCGATCACTTTCTCGGAGCTGGAGGCCGGGCCCAGGGTGGCGACGATCTTTACTCGTCTCAATCGTCTCATGCTTGCATCGCCCCCGGGCTCGTCAATTCAAGATCGTGGCTAGTCGGTGCCGAAATCGCCACCGCCATCACCGCCGTCGGTTCCCTGGTCCTGGCCCTGATCAGGCTGATCGGGTTGTGTGCTGGCGTTGTCGTCGCCTTCCAGCGGAGCGGCATCGCCATTGTCGGTGACGGTGTTGTCGTTATTGGTCGGATCGGTCAATTGCAACGTCCAATCGGTGCGGTTCTGGGTATCGACCTCGAAAAAGCCGGTACGCTCGTAACCGCGGGCAAGGCAATCCTCGACCCCGAAGATGGTGAAGCTCTCATCGCGGGTGCACATGAAATTGGTGCCGTCCCAGGCCCCGCCGCCAATATCGTCGGCGACATACAAGTAAAAGAAGCGCGAATGCAGGTCGCCCTGGTAGACCACCGCGCATTTGCCGGAGGGGGCAACCCACCAGCCTTCCGACTGCCAGCCCTTTTCGGCCCGATAGCCGAGCGCAATCGAGACCTGGTTGGTCGATTGATTGCACACCCGCAGATCGGCACGTGCCGGCGCGGCCGAGGCGGCCAGCGCCATGAGCACGAAGCCGGCAAGCAGGAGTGCGAGGCGGAGGGGGTGCAAAAGCCAGCCGAAGTTCATGGGAAAGGTGCCCTGTTTGAGCGCGATGCGCCCTGTCCGTCAACGGCTATTGCGGGGTTTTGGCGGAATTGCGGGTCCGGGGCCGCAGGCGTTGTTCACAAGCTGGCGCGAGGATGTGGACGGCGGCCGGTTTGCGCTTGAATGCAGGCGTCCGAGAGGGTTCAACGGGCGCCTGTTTTTCCGGGTAGCACCAGTTCCGAGGTATCGCCGTGGCCAGAAAGCCGACCGTTTCATCCGACAGCGTGGCGCAGGACCAGCTCCGCGCCTTTATCGAGCGCATCGAGCGCATGGAGGAAGAAAAGAAGGCGATCGCCGACGACATCAAGGAAATCTACGCCGAGGCCAAGGGCAACGGCTTCGACACCAAGGTGCTGCGCCAGATCGTGCGTATCCGCAAGCAGGATGCCAGCGAGCGCATGGAGCAGGAGGCCCTGCTCGAGCTCTACATGGCCGCACTGGGCATGGCCGCGGCGCCCAAGGAGAGCGACTACGAGGACTAAGGCGCTTCAGGATCGGCGCGACGTAGAACGCTGGTTCAGCCGGTCAGGTCCTTGAGGCCCTTGTCGAGCTCTTCGGCGTAGCGGCGCAGCAGGTACTTTTCGGTCAGCAGGCCGACGACGTTGCGGTTGCCCAGATTGTCGAGCACCGCCAGCTCCTCGCTTTCGGCGCGCTGGAACACTTGCGCGGCGTCGGCGACGTTGAGTCCTGGCAAGAGGAAGCGGTCGCGATATTTGAGCAGCGGGCCGATGGTGCCATCGGGCGATTTCTCCTCCATCTGCGGCTGGTAGGCGTCGGCGACCAGCACGATACCGGCATAGCGGCCCGATTTTTCCACCACCACGACGCGCGCGGTCGACCCGAGCGGCACGGCCGCTCGGAACTCGCCCAATGTCATGCCGTCATTCACCGTACGCACGTCGCGGCGCATCATGGTCGCGACCGTGAGGTTGCGCAGGCGGCCGACATCGTGGGCCGAGCGGATACTCTCCCCGCGCAGATGGAAGCGCCAGGTCGAGAACGAATAGCCGAACAGCTCGCGCACGGTGAAAGCCGAGAGCGCGGCGGCCACCAGCACCGCTGCGCTGATATTGAGGTCGCCCGTCGCCTCGAGCACGAGAAAGCTCATGGTCAGCGGGCCGCCGACAATGCCGCTGGCGAGCGAGGCCATCCCGACCACGGCGGCGAGCTGGATGTCGATGTGCGGGGCGAGGCCCGTCACCATAAGTACCCCGGCGTAGAGTTTACCCAGCAGGGCGCCGAGCAGCAGCGAGGCAAAGAACAGCCCGCCGCGGAAGCCGGTGCCGAGCGAGGTGGCCGAGGCGAGAAATTTGAGGACAAACAACAGCGCGACGGCGAGCAGGCTGCCGGCCGAAGTCAGTTGCAGCGCCAAGGCGCCATGGCCCGACGACAGCACCTGCGGAGTGACCAATGCAAGGCCGCCCATCACCAGGCCGCCGAGCACCGGGCGCCAGGTCTGCGGGATGCGCACGAAGCTCAGGCCACGCTCAATCTGCGCCACGGTGAGCATGATGGCGATGGCCACACCGCTGCTGAGCGCGCCCAGCGCAATGAACGGCAGAACGTCGGTGCCCGAGAGCGGCGCCACCTGGAACAGCGAAATCGGCGTCTGTCCGGCGCCGAGCCACCGCGCGACGAAGGTCGCGACCAGCGAGGCGGTGATCAGCGGCGCCAGGAGGCCGACGGCGTAGACGCCGATGATGAGCTCGAAGGCATAGAACGCTCCGGTGAACGGGGCGCTGAAGGCGGCCGCGATGGCGCCGGCGGCGCCGCAGCCGACCAGCATGCGGATTTCGTTGCGTCTGAGATTGAGGCGCACCGCGGCGTGCGAGGCGAGGGCCGAACTCAACTGCGTGTAGCCCGCCTCGAGCCCGACGGACGCGCCGAAGCTGGTCGAGAGCACGGTCTGCACGGTGACGATGACGCTCTCGCGGAACGACATGCGGCCGCCATGGATGGCGTTGGCCTCGATGGGATCGACCGGCGGGCGGGTCCGGAATCGCCGGGCAAGGAGGATGCTGATGGCGAGCATGGCGCCCCCGAGCAGGGGCACCAGGGCCAGCACCGGATCGACGAGCCGTGTCTGCTCGCTCAGGCGCTGGCCGAAGGGAATGAGGAACAGCAGGCTGTGGAGATGATTGGTGATCAGGCTGACGAGGGCGACGACCATCGCCGCCACGATGCCGACGGCCGCGGCGAGCACCAGCATGGTGAGCCCGCGCCAACGCCCGGTGAGAGCGTTGGCAATCGCAAAGACGGCGGCCGGTCGCGGCGCCGGAACAGCAAGATCGGTCATGGTCGGACGGGGGCGCGGGGAGGCGCGGCGAGACGATAGCAGGGCGCTACCGTACAATGGCGAAGGAAATATGGCGACAGCGACGTGCGTGAAGAGTCGCTGCGGTGTTAACCGACGTCTTCGTCGGGACGGCCGACGCTGCGGTAGCGGAAGCCGTGCGGGGCGAAGTCTCGGCCGCGCAGGGCATTGCGCAGGTCAACGAACACACGGTTGCGCATGGCGGCACCGAGGCGGGTAAGGTCGAGCATCTTGTAGTCCGCCCATTCGGTGACGAGGACAAGCGCGTCCGCGCCCTCCGCCAGCGCGTAGGGATCGATGGCAAAGTCGACTGCGGCGAGCAGGCCGCGAGCAGCCGGTATGGCGGCCGGATCGTGCACGGCAACGCTGGCGCCGGCGGCGAGCAGGTCGGCGATGATGCCGAGGGCAGGGGCGTCGCGCAAATCGTCGGTGTTGGGAGCAAAGCTCAGGCCGAGGACGCCGATGCGTTTGCCGCTGAGGCCGCCGGTGGCGTCGGCGATCTTGTGCACCATGGCGGCACGGCGCCCGGCATTGACCTGGCGTGTCGCGGCAATCAGCCGGAGCGAGCGGCCATGTTCCTCGGCGGTGCGGATCAGCGCCGCGGTGTCCTTGGGCAGGCACGAGCCGCCGAAGCCGGCGCCGGCATTGAGATAGCGAGCGCCGATCCGTTGGTCGGCGCCGATGCCACGGGCCACGTCGCCGACGTTGGCGCCGACCGCTTCGGCCAGATCGGCGATCTCGTTGATGAAGCTGACCTTCATGGCAAGGAAGGCGTTGGCGGCGTATTTGATCAGTTCGGCCGAGCGGCGCGAGGCAAAGTGGATCGGCGCCCCTGCTTCGGTCAGCGGCTTGTAGATCTCGGCCATCACGGCGCGAGCGCGCTCGTCGGGCGCCCCGACCACGATGCGGTCGGGTCGGGTAAAGTCGGCGATGGCGGCGCCCTCGCGCAGGAATTCCGGGTTGGAGACGACGGCGAAGTCGGCGGCGGGGTTGGCC
>JAEWCE010000100.1 GCA_023390785.1 Pseudomonadota bacterium | reverse complement strand
CGTGCAGGTGTTCGGCGGCGGCGATCCCGCCAACGGAATTTTCGCATTCAACGACCTGATCAAGCAGCAGCCGTCGGACCGGCTTGTCAGCGGGCGCAAGATTCTCGGCAGTGACATTGCCGCCTATTTCCACACCGGCGGCACCACCGGTACGCCAAAGCTGGTGCGGCATACCCATGCCAACCAGGTCTACCAGGCCTGGGGTCTCAATCTGCTGCTGAAGGGAAGGCCCGGCGTCAATCTGCTGTTCGGCATGCCGCTGTTTCACGTCGGGGGCTCGCTGACTCAGGTGCTTACGACGCTGTCGGGCGGCGGTTCGCTGGTCGTGCTGTCGCCGGGCGGCTGGCGCAATCCGAATGCAGTGAAGAACATCTGGGGACTGGTCGAGCGCTACAAGCCCGAGGCGCTGTCGAGCGTGCCGACGGTGCTGGCCGCGACGCTCGCGGTGCCGCCGGGCAATGCGGATATCTCCAGCCTGAAATATGCCGCTGGCGGCGGCTCGGCGATCCCCGTCGCCGTCGGCTCGGCGATCCAGGACAAGCTGAAGCTGCCGGTGGTCGAGGTCTACGGCATGACCGAGACCTCGAGCGTGCATACGCTGGCTTATCCGGCGCGACCGATCCGGCTCGGCTCGGTCGGCTTGCCGATGCCTTATTCGCGCGTGCGCATCGTGCAGCTGGACGCCGACGGCCGCCTGATCCGCGACTGCAAGCCGGACGAGATCGGCGTCGTCATCATGGCCGGGCCGGGCGTGTTCAGCGGCTATCTCAACGACGAGCACAACAAGGGTGCCTTCGTCGACGAGGTCTGGGTCAATTCCGGCGATCTCGGCCGTCTCGATGCCGACGGCTATCTCTGGATCACCGGCCGCGCCAAGGACCTCGTGATCCGTGGCGGCCACAACATCGATCCGGCGCCGATCGAGGAGATCATGTTCCGCCATCCCGCCGTCGGCTTTGCCGCCGTGGTCGGCCAACCCGACGCCTATGCCGGCGAATTGCCCGTGGGATACGTACAGCTGAAGCCGGGCGCCAAGGTCGAGCCGGGCGAATTGGAATCGTGGGTGCGCGAGCGCACGCCGGAGCGGGCGGCCGTCCCGGTGCAGGTGATTCCGATCGACCCGATGCCGGTGACGGGCGTCGGCAAGGTGTTCAAGCCGCAGCTGCGCTGGGACGCGGCGGAGCGCGTGTTCGCCAAGGTGCTGGCGCCGCTGGTCGAGCGCGGCATCGATTGCAGGGTCAAGGTCGGCGCCCATGGCAGCCACGGCTCGATCGCGACCGTCACGCTGGTCGGCCTGCCGCCGGATCAGCGCGAGACGATTGCGGGCGAGGTGCATACGCTGCTCGCGCCGTTCGTGATGCGGCACGAGGTGGTGCAGGCGTAGGTGCTTGCGTTGGATTGTAGCCCGGATGAGCGAAAGCGATATCCGGGAAGCCAGCTGTCCCGGCTGTCGCTTCGCTCACCCGGCTACAAGCTTCGCATTCGTAGGGTCGGCAAAGGCGCAACGCGCCGTGCCCACGATCTCTGTATGGTTGAGAGAACTGGCGGGCACGCTTCGCTTTGCCCCCTACGAGATCTGCGCCCCAAATATTTCCTACGCCGGCATCCGCGTCTCGACCAGGCGCGCCCAGAACGAGGCGCCGTGGCCCAGGATGTTGTCGTTGAACACATACGCCGGGTGGTGGCACTCGTTGCCGTCGCCCATGCCGACCAGCACCATCGCGCCGGGACGCGCCTCCAGCATGAAGGAAAAGTCCTCGGCGCCCATCATCGGAATGAACTTGTCGTTGACGCGGTCGGCACCGACGATGTCGCGGGCGACGTCGGCGGCAAGGCCGGCCTCGCGGGCATGGTTCATGGTCACCGGATACATCCGCGTGTACTTGGTCTCGGCCGACCCGCCATAGGCGCGGGCGACGCTGTCGGCGACTTCGCCGATGCGGCGTTCGACGAGATCGCGCACTTCAGGGTCGAGCGTGCGCACGGTGCCGCCGAGCTCGGCGATCTCCGGGATGATGTTGAAGGCCGTGCCGGAGTGGAATTGCGTGATCGAGATGACGGCGGACTTGAGCGGATCGACGTTGCGCGCCACGATCGATTGCAGCGCATTCACGATCTGCGAGCCGATCAGCACGCTGTCGACGGACTTGTGCGGACCGGCGCCGGCGTGGCCGCCCTTGCCGTGGACCGTGATCTGGATGTTGTCGGAGGAGGCGAGCATCGCGCCGGGCGTGGTGGCGAAATGGCCCTCCGGCAGGCCCGGCATGTTGTGCATGCCGTAGACCTCCTGGATGTTCCAGCGCGTCATCAGCCCGTCCTCGACCATGGCCTTGCCGCCGCCGCCGCCTTCCTCGGCGGGCTGGAAGATCATGATCGCGGTGCCGTCGAAATTGCGCGTCTCGGTCAGGTACTTTGCGGCGCCGAGCAGCATCGCGGTGTGGCCGTCATGGCCGCAGGCGTGCATCTTGCCGGGGACCTTCGAGGCGTAGGGCACGCCCGACGTCTCCATGATCGGCAGCGCATCCATGTCGGCGCGCAGGCCGATAGTTTTGCCTGAGGCGGACTTGCGGCCGCGGATCACCCCGACCACGCCGGTGCGGCCGATGCCGGTCACGACCTCGTCGCAGCCGAACTCTCTGAGCTTATCGGCGACGATGCCGGCGGTGCGGTGGACTTCGTAGAGCAACTCGGGGTTCTCGTGGAAGTCATGGCGCCAGGCGGCCATTTCGTCGGAGAGGGCGGCAACGCGGTTGACGATGGGCATGGGGGATCCGTTTCTTGTTCGTAGAGTTGGTCGGCGTAACGTAAGCTAGGCTGCATTCTTCTGAAAAGTTTGAGAATAGGCTAGTCTCGTTAGCATGGCAGCTACTTGCCAAACGTTAGCTGCTTCGGCTCCGGAAAGTGACCGAGTTCGATGCATCTCGTTAGACACGAGAGCAGCACGTTTCTGGCAAAATGAGCGGCTTCGGGTAAATCGGGAAGCCGTCCGCCTGAACCATGAGCGACCCTCGAACGAGCGGTGTAGCTCTTCCTCAAGAGGTCAAAGAGCTCCGTTCGCTCCGGGCCCGTCTTTAGGAAGTTAGCTATGTATAGACAGAGCCGGAAGGATAACTCTGTTTCAGTCTTGAAGAGAGCCTCAAGTCCGCTCCACGCGAGCAGAAGTGCCACATTCGGGTAGGGTACGCAGTGGAACGAAGTGAGCGCCTGCATAGCATTCTGGAATATTGCTTCTTCAGTAAACCGCAGCCCAGTAGCCATGTGATTCCTGATCCACTCGGCATCCTCAATCGTCATCGTTACGTCCCGGTAGTGGGCCGGCACGGCGTCGATGAACGGGGTGCAGTAGACGTGACGACCATCCACGTCAGGTTCGTCGAGCATCGACACGTTTAGAACTGTGGGGGCGTTGATCCACCCTCCAGTTTTCATCATAAGCAAGAAGGAGAAGACGTGCACGGGGTTGAGATCGAAGGTGCCGTCCCCACCTAAACTCCGCAAAGAGATTTCGAAATCAACGCCATCAACTTTCTTGAAGGTCTGCTCTTCGTCCTCCTGAATGTGTTTTCGCTTGATCCGCAGGGGCTGCTTCGGGTCCCTCCGACGCAGATAAAGAATTCCGGGTTCTGCCTCGGGGAAGATGGCGAAATCGTCAAAGGCCAGTTTGACGCCCTTGCAGGGAATATAGCGCCAAAACCAGTAGACCATCGGTTTTCTCAGCTCTCGCCGAACACGCGCTTGAAGATCGTGTCGACGTGCTTGAGGTGATAGCCGAGGTCGAACTGCTCCTCGATCTCGGCGTCCGAGAGATACTTCCTCACCTCGGCGTCCTGCTTCAGCAGCTGGAGGAAATCGCCTTCGCCGCGCCAGACCGGCATGGCGTTGCGCTGCACCAGCTTGTAGGCATCCTCGCGGCTCGCGCCCTTTTGCGTCAGCGCCAGGAGCACGCGCTGCGAATGCACGAGGCCGCCGAGGCGGTCGAGGTTCTTCTGCATGTTGGCGGGGTACACCAGCAGCTTGTCGATCAGGCCGGCGAGGCGCACCAGCGCGAAGTCGAGCGTGACGGTCGCATCCGGACCCATCATGCGCTCGGCCGAGGAGTGGGAGATGTCGCGCTCGTGCCAGAGCTCGACGTTCTCCAGCGCCGGCGTCACATAGGCGCGCACCATGCGCGAGAGGCCGGTGAGGTTCTCCGACAGCACCGGGTTGCGCTTGTGCGGCATGGCGGAGGAGCCCTTCTGCCCCTCGGAGAAGAACTCTTCGGCCTCCAGCACCTCGGTGCGCTGCATGTGGCGGATCTCGACCGCGATCCGCTCGATCGAGGAGGCGATCACGCCGAGGGTCGAGAAATACATCGCGTGGCGGTCGCGCGGGATCACCTGGGTCGAGATCGGCTCCGGGACGAGGCCCATGGCTTTCGCCACGTGTTCTTCGACGCGGGGATCGATCTGCGCGAAGGTGCCGACGGCGCCTGATATGGCGCAGGTCGCGACTTCCCTGCGCGCCGCGATCAGGCGCTCCTTGGCGCGGGTGAACTCGGCATAGGCGTAAGCGAGCTTGAGGCCGAAGGTCACCGGCTCGGCATGGATGCCGTGGCTGCGGCCGATGGTCGGCGTCATCTTGTGCTCGAAGGCGCGCTTCTTCAGCGCGGCCAGCACCTTGTCGAGGTCGGCGAGCAGGAGGTCGGCGGCACGGGTGAGCTGCACGTTGAGGCAGGTGTCGAGCACGTCGGAGGAGGTCATGCCCTGG
>JAEWCE010000083.1 GCA_023390785.1 Pseudomonadota bacterium | reverse complement strand
GCTCACGACTACGATCTGATCGTTATCGGCGCCGGCTCCGGCGGCGTCCGCGCTGCCCGTGTTGCCGGCAATCTCGGCGCCCGCGTCGCCATCATCGAGGAATACCGCGTCGGCGGCACCTGTGTGATCCGCGGCTGCGTGCCCAAGAAGCTCTTCGTTTACGCCTCGCGCTTCTCCGACATGTTCGAGATCGCCGGCTCCTTCGGCTGGACCACCACGGCCGAATTCGACTGGCCGACGCTCGTGCGCAACAAGGACAAGGAGATCGCCCGGCTCGAAAAGGCCTACATCTCCGGCCTCGAGGGCGCCAAGGTCGAGATCATCCGCGACCGCGCCGTGGTCAGCGGGCCCAACAGCGTGCGGCTGGTGAACGGCGGGCGCGAGCTCAGCGCCCGTTACATCCTCGTCGCCACCGGCGGCCACCCATACGTGCCGGAAATCCCCGGCCGCGAGCTCGGCTTCACCTCCAATGAGGCCTTCCACCTTGAGCGCCTGCCGCATTCCGTGCTGATCGAGGGCGGCGGCTACGTCGCGCTCGAATTTGCCACCATCTTCGCCGGCCTCGGCGTCGACACCACGGTGATCTACCGCGGCCGCCAGATCCTGCGCGGCTTCGACGACGATCTGCGCACCGGCCTCGAAGCCGGCCTCGAGGAGCGTGGCGTCAAGTTCATCTACGAGACGACGATCGAGCGACTCGGACCGACTGCCGGCGACGATGTGCTTGTCCGCTTCTCAGACGGCGTCGAAGCGCCCTATGGCGGCGTCATGTTCGCGACCGGCCGCCGTGCCAACACCCACGATCTCGGGCTCGAGCCGCTCGGCGTGGTGCTCAACGACCGGGGCGCCATCCAGGTCGACAAATATTCGCAGACGGCGGTGCCCTCGATCTACGCTGTCGGCGACGTCACCGGCCGTATCGAGCTCACCCCGGTGGCCATCCGCGAGGGCTGGTACTTCGCCGAGACCGTGTTCAACAACAACCCGATGGCGGTCGATCACTCGCTGATCGGCACCGCAGTCTTTGCCGAGCCCGAGGTGTCCAGCATCGGCCTCACCGAAGCCGAGGCCGCCACCCACCGCGACATCGACGTCTACGTCACCCGCTTCCGGCCGATGATCAACACCCTGTCCGACAGCATGCAGCGAATGCTGCTCAAGCTCATCACCCAGGCCGATGGAGGCAAGGTGCTGGGCGTCCACGTCCTCGGGCCGGGCGCCGCCGAGCTCATCCAGATGGCCGCCATCCCGCTCGGCATGTCCGCCACCAAGGCCGATTTCGACCGCGCCATGGCCATGCACCCGACCGCCGGCGAGGAACTCGTTACCTTCAAGGCCCCCAGCTACCGCTACCGCGGCGGGGTCAGGGTTTGACCGCAAACGGCGGAGGCGTTACGACGCGCCACCGATCCTTCGCGAGTACGACCATGAGCACCTGGGCCCCCGATAGCTGGCGGCAAAAGCCGATCTCGCAGGTGCCGGCCTATCCCGATGCCGAACGGCTCGAGGCGGTCGAAAAGCAGCTCAAGAGCTTCCCGCCGCTGGTCTTTGCCGGCGAGGCGCGCGAGCTCAGGACGCAATTGGCGGAGGTGGCCGAGGGCCGTGCCTTCCTGCTGCAGGGCGGCGACTGCGCCGAAAGCTTCGCCGAACACGGCGCCGACCACATCCGTGACTTCTTCCGTGTCTTCCTGCAGATGGCGATCGTCCTCACCCATGGCGCCGGCAAGCCCGTGGTCAAGGTCGGCCGTATCGCCGGCCAGTTCGCCAAGCCGCGTTCGTCCGACACCGAGACCATCGATGGCGTGACGCTGCCCTCCTATCGTGGCGACATCATCAACGACATCGGCTTCACCGAAGCCGCCCGCGTGCCCGATCCCGAGCGCCTCCTGCTCGCCTACCGGCAGTCGGCCGCGACACTCAACCTGCTGCGCGCCTTCGCCACCGGCGGCTATGCCAACCTGGCGCGCGTGCACGAATGGACCATGGGGTTCATGAAGGATTCGACCGCGTCCGGCCGCTTCGACGAAGTGGCGCGCAAGATCGACGACGCCATCGACTTCATGCGCGCCCTCGGCCTCACCCCCGACAACACCCCGGCGCTGCGTGAAACCAAGTTCTACACCAGCCACGAAGCCCTTCTGCTGGGCTACGAGCAGGCGCTCACCCGCCGCGACTCGATCACCAACGACTGGTACGCCACTTCCGGCCACATGCTCTGGATCGGTGATCGTACCCGCCAGCCCGACGGCGCCCACGCCGAGTACTTCTCCGGCATCAAGAACCCCGTCGGCATCAAGTGCGGGCCGTCGTTGTCGGGCGACGATCTGCTGCGCCTGCTCGACCAGCTCAACCCCAAAGACGAGGCCGGGCGCATCACGCTGATCTGCCGTTTCGGCTCCGACAAGGTGAAAGAGCACCTGCCGCGCGTCATCGAGACCGTGCGCCGGGCCGGCCGGACTGTCGTGTGGTGCTCCGACCCGATGCATGGCAATACCGTCAAGGCGGCCAACGGCTACAAGACCCGGCCCTTCGACCGCGTGCTGAGCGAGGTCCACTCGTTCTTCCAGATCCACCGCCAGATGGGCACCTATGCCGGCGGCATCCACATCGAGATGACCGGCGACGATGTTACCGAATGCACCGGCGGCAGCGTCGGCGCCGTGACCGAGGCCAGCCTCAAGGATCGCTACCACACCTATTGCGATCCACGCCTCAACGCCTCGCAGGCACTCGAGCTCGCCTTCCTCGTCGCCGAGGAAATCCGCGTCCAGCGCCCCGCCCGCCAGGTGGCCGTCAGCGCGATCTGAGCTCTACGCGGTTGGCCGAACGAGCCCCCTCGGGCTCGTTCGGACAGAGCACATTGAGACTGAGCTCTACGCGGTTGGCCGAGCGAGCCCTCTTGGGCTCGTTCGGACAGAGCACATTGAGACTGAGCGTAGCGCGGTTGGCCGAACGAGCCCTCTCGGGCTCGGTCGGACAGAGCAGGCACGACCAAGGCGGTTGGCCGAACGAGCCCTCTCGGGCTCGGTCGTAAGACTAAGCTTGACGCCCTGCTCGTGGGGCGCATACTCGCATCTGCACGTCGTGGACTCGGAAGCGGGTGGAAACCCCGCGCGGTCGCGCCACTGTAACCGATGAACGCCCACCGGCGTGTTGGAAGTCAGACCCGGCCACGGCATCGCGAAACTTCTAACGGGACGCGAAATCCCAAGGAGACATGATGTCCGATATCGCTCTGGCGCCCGAGGCGCTGCCACAACCCATCCCGCTCCGCGAGCTCTTGCCGTGGATCGTCTTCGCCGGCCTGTTGGCGCTGATCGCCATCTACTTCGTCGGCGCCGAGCAGGGCGCGACCGCGCTCTTCTCAGGCTCCTGGGTGCACGAGTTCACCCACGACGCCCGCCACATGCTCGGCTTCCCCTGTCACTAGGGGCACGGAGCGCTGCCAGGAAAAGTGCCACGCGGTTTTCCGGTTCGGCAGCGCGACAACAAGGGAAGCACCAAATGGCTACAAAGTTCCTGATCCGCGGCTTGCTCTGCGGTCTCGCCGCCGGCTTGCTCGTTTTCGTCTGTGCCAGGATCTTCGGCGAACCCAACGTCGATGGCGCCATCGGCTTTGAGGAGCAACTCGCCCATCTCGCCGGCGCGCACGACCACGCAGAAGAGATCGTCAGCCGCGATGTGCAGTCCACCTGGGGCCTGTTCGTCGGCGTCATGGTCTATGCGACGGCACTCGGCGGCCTGTTCTCGCTGCTCTACGCCTATGCCTGGGGCCGCATGGGCCGCCTCGGCGCCCGCATGAGCGCCGCGCTGCTCGCCGCCGCTGCCTTCGTCGCGGTGTATGCGGTGCCGTTCGCCAAATATCCGGCGAACCCGCCCTCGGTCGGCAACCCGGACACCATCGGCTTCCGCACCGCGCTCTATTTCGGCATGATCGTCATCTCGATCGTGGCGATGGTCGCCGCAGTCAATCTCGGCCGGGCGCTGCTCCGGCGCTGGGGCGTTTGGAACGCCGCCATCGCCGGTGGCGCCGCCTTCCTCGTCCTGGTCGCCATCGCCTGCGCGCTGATGCCGGCCATCAACGAGGTGCCGGACGGCTTCCCCGCGACGCTGCTCTGGCAGTTCCGCACCGTGGCCTTCGCGCTGCAGGCCGTGCTGTGGACCACCCTCGGCCTCAGCTTCGGCT
>JAEWCE010000335.1 GCA_023390785.1 Pseudomonadota bacterium | reverse complement strand
CGCGACGCCTTCGCAAACCTGCCGAAAGCGTCGCGCGACGACCTTCTGGCCTTCCTGGAATCGCTCTGATGCGCCTCATCGCCGCCGCCGCGTTCGCCCTGCTCGCCTCGCCGGCATTCGCCGCCAGTGCCATTCCGTTCCACGACATGATCGCGGGGATGATCGATGGCTACGCCCGGCCGAAATTTGCCGCCTTCGCCACCGCGACGGCAACACTGCGCGATACGGTCGCCGGTCTGTGTGCAACCCCGTCGGCCGAAGCGCTGAGCACGGCGCAGGACGCATTCCGCGACACGGTGCTCGCCTATTCCGAGGCCGAATTCCTGCGCATGGGGCCGCTGCAGATCGGCGACCGCGAGGAGCGGCTGCTGTTCTGGCCCGACAACAAGGGTATCGCGCTCCGCCAGGTGCAGGCCGCGCTGGCGAGCAAGGATCCGACGGCCGCGGCCCCCAATACACTCGAGGGCAAGAGCGTGGCCATGCAGGGCCTGGGGGCAGTCGAGTTCCTGCTGTTCGGCACCGGCGCCGATGACCTGGCGTCCGGCGCGGGCGCCTATCGCTGCAGCTATGCCGCGGCGGCCAGCACACTGATCGCCGGCATCGCCGGCACCATCAATGCCGAGTGGGTCGCCAGTGGCCCCGGCAGCGCTGCGGACTCCATGCTCAATCCGCAGCCGGCGAGCAGCGACTATCGCACCGAGCTCGAGGTCATCAACAAGATGGCGGCAACGCTGACCTTCGGCAACGATGCCATCCGCGACCAGCGGATTGCGCCGATCCTCAGCCTCAGCACCGGCGTGCCCAAGCCACGTTCGGCGCTGTTCTGGCGCTCCGGGATGACGGGCAGGGCGCTCGCGGCCAATTTCACCGGCCTGCTCGACTATTTCCGGGCTGCCAGGTTCGAGCCGGCGCTTGGCGCGGCCAACCGCTGGGTCGCGCGTAGCATCGTTTTCGAATTCGAGGGCGCCATCGGCGCCGCAGGGCAGGTGCCGCCATCGACGGAGAGCGCCGTCACCGACCCCGAGGGACTGCAAGGCCTGAAGCAGATGTACGTGTCCACCGGCTCGCTCGACACGCTGGACGAAAACCTGGCGGTGGCGCTGGGGCTGTCGGCCGGCTTTTCAGCGCTGGACGGAGACTGACATGTGGCAGCGCCGCGCATTCCTCAGGGCCGCGGGTGCCGGCTTCGCCGCCTCGCTGCTGCCGCAGCCGGCCGAAGCCCTGGCGCATGCGGAGACGGTGTTCGCCACCGCCACGCAGGAGCGCCCCGGCCGCTACGGAGCGCGGGTGCTCACCGAGACCGGCAAGCTCATCGCCAGTTTCGAGTTGCCCGTCCGCGGCCATGATGTCACCTACTCGCCCGAGGCCGGGCGGGCCGTGGTGTTCGCCCGCCGCCCCGGCACTTTCGCGGTGGCGTTCGATCCCAGCGGGCAGGCCGCGCCGCAGACCATCGCCAGTGTCGAGGGGCGGCACTTCTTCGGCCATGGCGTGTTCGCCCCGGATGGCCGGCTGCTCTATGCCACCGAGAACGACTTTGAGGCGGGACGCGGTGTCCTCGGCATCTACGACGTGGCCGGCGGCTACCGCCGGATCGGCGAGTTCCAGACCTACGGGATCGGCCCGCACGAAGTGATCCTGCTGCCCGACGCCAAGACCTTCGCCATCGCCAATGGCGGGATCGAGACACATCCAGACTATGGCCGCAGCGAGCTCAATCTCGACAGCATGGATCCGTCGCTGAGCTTCGTCGACGCGCGTGATGGCCATCTCGTTGGCCAGCTCCGCCTCGCCACCGACCTGCACCAGCTTTCGATCCGGCACATGGTGGTGGATGCCGCTGGTCGCATCTGGTTCGGCTGCCAGTTCCGCGGCCACACCGGCACCCCGCAACTCGTCGGCTACGCCACGCTCGACGGCGACATCCGCCTGATCGAGCTGCCGCACGACGCGCTCTCGGGATTACGCAACTATGTCGGCGGCCTCGCGATTTCGGCCGACCTCGAGACGGTGGCGGTGTCCTCGCCGGTCGGCGGCACGATCCTGTGCATCGATGCGGCAACTGCGACGCCCATCTCGCAGACTGTGCTGGCATCGACCTGCGGCGTCGCGACCGACCGTGCCGGGTTCATCGCCAGCAATGGGCTGGGGCAATGGCTCGGTCTCGATGGTTCAGCCGCGGCGGCGCAGCAGTTCGATTTCCAGTTCGACGAGCATCTGCGGCAATTGGGTAGAAGATGACTCTAGATGATCTTTGGTCCGGTAGATTCGCGCAGCACCAGGTCGACCGGCCAGAGTTCGTGGATATCGGCTGCCGGCTTGCCGGCCAGCATTTGTGTCAACAGCTCGGCGACACGCGTTCCGGCGGCGCGGATCGACGAGCGCGTCGTCGACATCGAGGGCACCATGTTGTCGGCGTTGAGGTACGGGAACACGTCGTCATGCGCGATCATCGACACGTCCTTGCCCAGCACCAGGCCGGCGGAGCGGATGGCGCGAAAGACGCCGAGAGCGGTCATCATCGAACCGGCGACGAAGGCGGTCGGGCTGGGGCTGCGCTCCAGCATGCGCTGGGCGTTGCGGAAGCCCATTTCGTCGGTGAACACGCTGTTGACCACGAAGGCGGAATTCACCGCTTCGTTGCGCGCAGCGAAGGCGGCGCGGTAGCCGGCCTCGCGGTGGATGGCGAAGGTCATGCCGCGCGGGCCGTTGAGCAGTGCGATGCGGCGGTGGCCAAGATCGAGCAGATGCGCAGTGGCGCGTTCGGTGGCACCGGCGTTGTCGATGTCGAGCCAGGCATGCGGCAGGGGGCTCTCCGCTCGTCCGTGCAGGATGAATGGCAGTTTCAGCTCATGCAGCACGCCGATACGCCGATCGTTGGGGTAGGGCGACGCCAGCACCACGGCGTCGACGCGCTTGCTCGCCGCAGCACGATGGTAGGCGGCGATCTCCTCGTCCTCGCTGGTCACGGTGGATACGAGGATGTCGATCTCGTCGTGGATGAGTCGCTCGGCGAGGCCGCCGAGGAACTCGACCGTGTGGGGGCCATAGGAGTTGTTGTGCAGCACCCAGCCGAAGGCGCCCGCACGACCGGTGGCGAGGCGGCGTGCGCTGGCGTTGGGGCGATAGCCGAGGCGCGCTGCAGTCTCCGCCACGCGGCGTCGCGTCGCTTCGTTGACCTCGGGGTAGCCGTTGAGCGCCCGGCTGACCGTGGTCTGCGAGAGCCCGAGCTCGCTCGCCAATTGCTTGAGATTCATCGTTGCTGCCGTTCCCAAAGGGCCGCACCGGCCAGTTCCTGGGCTCGCTTTACGCGACTGCCCGACGCTTCACCAGCATGCCCCGATGGGATGCATCCAAAGCGATTTCAAATTCTAGAGCAAGGGTTTGAGAAAATGAAGTGCGTACCTCAAACCTGGTTGGCACGATGTTCCGCGCGCACACGCGCGTGGAGCCGACAAGACATTGTTATCAAAAGGAAAACTCACAAAGGCGGCAGAAAAGTCACCGGCAGGTCGGACACCTTCTTGACAGTTCAAAGGCCTTCGAAATACGGTTCTATTCAAAGCGCTTTGAGAGCTAAGCAATATGGCTTGGGCTTGGGGTGCTTTCAGGGAGGAGTTCCTCAGCCGAGGTCAGGAAACGCCGGGTCCGGCGGCCTGTAGTGCTGCGCTTTTTCCTGCAAGATCAGTTCCTTGGGAGGATGTTCAATGAACCTGAAATCGATCGCCGGCGGCCTGCTGCTCGGCGCGCTGCTGGCGGGCTCCGCCTCAGCGGCGACCCTTAGCATTGTGAACGGCGACACCGGCGGCAATCTGCAGTGGCTGCGTGGCGTGCTCGACGAGTACCAGAAGACCTCGGGCGACACGGTCAACATCGTGCCCATGCCGTCGTCGACCACCGACCAGTTCGGCCAGTACAAGTTGTGGCTGGCGGCCGGCAACAGCGACATCGACGTGTACCAGACCGACGTGATCTGGGCCCCGCAGCTCGCCGACCAGTTCGTCGACCTCAGCACCGCGGCCAAGGACGTCAGCAAGGACTTCTTCCCGTCGATCATCGAAAGCCAGACGGTCAACGGCAAGCTCGTCGCCATCCCGTTCTTCACCGACGCCCCGGCCCTGTTCTACCGCAAGGACCTGCTCGAGAAGTACAAGCTGCCCGTGCCCAAGACCTGGACCGAAATGGCCAGCGAAGCCAAGACCATCCAGGACGGCGAGCGCGCCGCCGGCAACAAGGATTTCTGGGGCTTCGTGTTCCAGGGCAATGCCTATGAAGGCCTGACCTGCGACGCCCTCGAGTGGGTGAAGTCCTATGGCGGCGGCCAGATCGTCGAGCCCGATGGCTCCATCTCGATCAACAACCCGAAGGCGGCCGCGGCCCTCGAGGAAGCCAAGAGCTGGGTCAACACCATCTCGCCGCCGGGCGTTCTGTCCTACGGCGAAGAAGAGAGCCGCGGCGTGTGGCAGCTCGGCAATGCTGCCTTCATGCGCAACTGGCCGTATGCCTACGCGCTCGGCAATGCCGCCGACTCGCCGATCAAGGGCAAGTTCGACGTGAGCACGCTGCCGGTCGGCGCCGAGGGCGACAAGCCCGCCTCGACGCTGGGCGGCTGGAACCTCGCCGTGTCCAAATACTCCAAGAACCAGGACGCGGCGATCAAGCTGGTGATGTATCTGAGCTCGGCCGAGGTGCAGAAGAAGCGCGCCATCGACCTGAGCGCGCTGCCCACCCGCCAGGCGATCTACGACGACGCCGACGTGGCCAAGGCACAGCCGATCATCCCGAACTGGAAGTCGGTGTTCCAGAATGCCGTGCCACGTCCGTCGGCCCCCACCAAGACCAAGTACAACGAGGTCAGCAACCTCTTCTGGTCGGCGGTGCACGACACACTCAGCGGCAACGGCTCCGCGGCGGACAACCTCGAGCAGCTCGAGGCCAAGCTGACGGACCTCAAGGGCGCTGGCTGGTAACCTTTCGGAAACCAGTACCTCCCTCGCGGGGGGGGGGCGCCCGCCCCCCGCCCGCCCG
>JAEWCE010000316.1 GCA_023390785.1 Pseudomonadota bacterium | reverse complement strand
ACCTTGACCTGCAGCCCCGAGATCACGCCTGGCATCGGTGCGCCGACCTGCTTGGCATCGCCCAATGCCGCCTTGGCGCGAACCTGTATCTCGCCCACCTTCAGCCGGTCGGGCACGGTGATGGTGCGCGGCTGGCCGTTAAGGTCGAAGAACACCCGCACCTGGCCCTTCTCGTTGGTTTCGGCGCGACCGAGGTAGTTGATCACCATGGTCTTGCCGCGCTCGATCTCGGCGAAGATTTCCTGACCCTGGTCCAGCCCGTAGAAATACACCGGCGTCGGCAGCACCGCGGTCGGCCCGTAGCGGTCCTGCGTCTTCAGGAACTCGAGGAAGACCTTGGGGTACATGAGGTAGGAGGCGAGACGGAAATCGTCGATCTTTTCGCCGGTCTCCCTGGCCACCTTGGCCCGCTCGGCCTCGAGGTCGACGTCCTTGAGATACGAGCCCGGCCGCTCGGTGAGCGGCGTGCGCCCTTTCAGCACCTTCTTTTGCAGCGCTGCCGGAAAGCCGCCCGGCGGCTGCCCCAGGTCGCCGGCAAAGAAGCCGACCACCGAATCGGGAAATGCCACGTCCTTTTTCGGATCTTCGACATCGGCACGCGTCAGCCCCGAGCTGACCATCGCGAGCGCCATGTCGCCCACCACCTTGGAGCTCGGCGTCACCTTGACGATATCGCCGAACATCTGGTTGACGTCGGCATAGGTGCGCGCCACCTCGTGCCAGCGGCTCTCGAGCCCGAGCGATCGTGCCTGCTCCTTGAGGTTGGTGAACTGCCCGCCCGGCATCTCGTGCAGATAGACTTCCGATGCACCACCCTTGAGGTCGCTCTCGAACGCGCGGTACTGCGTGCGCACGGCCTCCCAGTAGAACGAGATTTCGCGGATCACCTTTGGATTGAACCCGGGATCGCGATCGGTATCGCGCAGTGCCGCCGCCACCGAGCCGAAGGTCGGCTGGCTGGTGGTGCCGGAGAACGCGTCCATTGCCGCATCCACGGCGTCGACGCCGGCCTCGACCGCGGCCATGATCGTCGCGGCGGCAGCGCCCGACGTGTCGTGCGTGTGCAGGTGGATCGGCAGCCCGATCTCCTGCTTCAGCGTCGAGATCAGGAGCTTGGCCGCAGCCGGTTTCAGCACGCCCGCCATGTCCTTGATGCCAAGGACGTGCGCGCCCGCTGCCTCGAGCCCCTTGGCGAGATTGACGTAGTATCTGAGGTCGTATTTCGGCCGGCTCGCATCGAAAAGATCGCCGGTGTAGCAGATCGCCCCCTCGGCGACCTTGCCGGCCTCGACCACGGCGTCGATCGACACCCGCATGTTCTCGACCCAGTTGAGGCAGTCGAAGATGCGGAACACATCGACGCCGCCACGGGCCGCCTGGCGCACGAAGAACTTCACCACGTTGTCGGGGTAGTTGGTGTAGCCGACGCCGTTCGACCCGCGCAGCAGCATCTGTGTCAGGATGTTGGGCGCCCCCTCGCGCACCGACGCCAACCGCTCCCACGGGTCCTCATTAAGAAAGCGCATGGACACATCGAACGTCGCACCGCCCCAGCATTCGAGTGAAAACAGATTGGGCAACCCGCGCGCATAGCTCTCGGCGATGCGCGTGATGTCGTAGCTGCGCATGCGCGTCGCCAGCAGGCTCTGGTGCGCGTCGCGCATCGTGGTGTCGGTGAACAGGACGGCCTGCTGCGCCTTCATCCACTCGGCGAGGCCCTTCGGCCCGCGCCGCTCGAGGATTTGCCGCGAGCCCTCGATCAGCGGCAGCGGCTCGTACAGCGGCGGCACCGGTTCGATGGCGTCGGCCGGCGGCCGCGGCCGGTCGCGGACTTCTGGATGCCCGTTGACCGTCACGTCGGCGATATAGGTCAACAACTTCGTCGCGCGGTCCTTGCGGCGCTCGAACTGGAACAGCTCGGGCGTCGTGTCGATGAACCGTGTTGTATAGCGGTTGCTGACGAAATCCGTGTGCGTGATGATGTTTTCGAGGAAGGCGAGATTGGTGGCAACGCCACGGATCCGGAACTCGCGCAGCGCCCGGTGCATGCGAGCGATCGCCTCTTCCGGCGTCGGCGCCCAGCATGTCACCTTTTCCAGCAGCGGATCGTAGAACCGCGTGATGATGGCGCCCGCATAAGCGGTGCCACCGTCGAGCCGCACGCCGAACCCAGTCGCTTCGCGGTAGGCGGTGATGCGGCCATAATCTGGAATGAAGTTCTCTTCCGGATCCTCCGTTGTCACGCGGCACTGGATAGCATGGTCACGGAGCTTGATGTCCTCCTGCCTGGGCACACCAGACTCCGGCGTGCCGATCACCGCGCCCTCCATGATGCGGATCTGCGCCTTGACGATGTCGATATCGGTGACGATCTCGGTTACCGTGTGCTCGACCTGGATTCGCGGGTTGACCTCGATGAAGTAGAATTTGTCGGTATCGGCATCGAGCAGGAACTCCACCGTGCCGGCGCAGCGGTAATTGGCGCCCCGGCCCAGCCGCAGCGCCGCCTCGGTCAGGTCCTTGCGCACCGCCTCGCTCAGATATGGCGCCGGCGCCCGTTCCACCACCTTCTGGTTGCGCCGCTGCACCGAGCAGTCGCGCTCGAACAGGTGTACCAGATTGCCGTGGTCGTCGCCGATGAGTTGCACCTCGACGTGGCGGGCGCGCTCGATCAGCTTTTCGAGATACATCTCGTCCTTGCCGAAGGCCGCCTTGGCCTCGCGCCTGCCTTCGCTCACCTCCGAGACAAGCGATTTCTCGTCCATGATGCGCCGCATGCCGCGGCCACCGCCGCCCCAGCTCGCCTTCAGCATCAGCGGGTAGCCGATCTCGGCGGCAAGACGCTTCACCTGATCCATGTCGTCAGGCAGCGCGTCGGTGGCGGGCACCACGGGAACCTTGGCGGCGATCGCCATGTTGCGCGCCGCCACTTTGTTGCCGAGGTCGCGCATTGTCTGCGGCCGCGGGCCGATGAAGGTGATCCCGGCATCCTCGCAGGCCTCGGCGAACTCCGGCGATTCCGACAGCAGCCCATAGCCCGGATGGATGGCGTCGGCGCCCGAGGCACGCGCCACGCGGATATATTCGTCGATCTGCAAATACGCCTCGACCGGGCCCTTGCCCTTGCCGATCAGGTACGCTTCGTCGGCCTTGAACCGGTGCAGCGCCAGCTTGTCTTCTTCGGCGTAGCAGGCGACGGTCTTGATATTGAGCTCGTTGGCGGCGCGAAATACGCGGATGGCGATTTCGCTGCGGTTGGCGACGAGGATTTTGTTGATCGGCATCGATTAAGGTCCGGTCACGAGGGGACGGGGCGTTGCCGCCGGCTCGAAAAACAAAGGGCCCCGCCTCGGCGGAGCCCTCGCGGCTTAGCGTTTCTGGCTGAGATGGCCCAGCAGGTGGGACATGTCGTAGCCGGCATGCGCTGCCGCCTCGACAATCTCCCCGGCCGGGAGCTTGCCGGCCTGCGACAGCGCCCACAGTGTCGTCGAGCGCGTTCCGGACCGGCAGAAGGCCAGGACGGGTCCGGCGCTCCCCTCCAGCGCCGCCTCCGTCTCGGCCACCATCTGCGCGGAGACCCCGTCGCGGCCGAGCGGGATGTAGTGGTAGCCCAACCCGGCCTCTTCGGCCGCCGCCTGCATCGTCGCCGACGACGGCTGGTCCGGAGATTCGCCGTCGGGCCGGTTGTTGATGATCGTGGTGAACCCCTGCGCCTTGAGCGCAGGAAGGTCCTCCGGGCTGATCTGCGGGGCGACGCTTACATGCTCGTTGATCCGCTTGACGTCCAATACTCTACTCCAACTCGGGGCCCTGGGCTTGCGGGCGCCTTTATAGCCATCCGGTCGAAGCGGACGCAACTACGCCCTTCGGCGTGATCACGAGGCGTAGCGGGCCAGCGCCGCAATCACCTGCCGCGCCGCGATCCGGCCGACCTGCCGGCCTTCGCCGTCGGTCACGCCCACCCAGTCATGCTGAGCGAACATCGGCAGCACCTCTTCGCAGCGGGCACTCGCCGGCACCGCCAGCGTGCAGGGCTCGAAATCACCGCGCTCCATGATCGTCCTCACATGGATGGCGCGCGCCTTGTTCACGTCGCGCACGAAGGCCTCGACGTGGGCGGTGGCCGGATGGAGGACGATGTCCTCCGGCCGGCCCGTCTGCACCACGGCGCCGTCCTTGAGCACAGCGATGCGGTCGCCGATCTTCAGCGCCTCATCTAAGTCGTGCGTGATGAACAGGATGGTCTTCCTGAGCTCCTTTTGCAGCGCCATCAACTGGTCCTGCATGCCCGAACGGATCAGCGGGTCGAGCGCCGAGAACGCCTCGTCCATCAGGATCACGTCGGTGTCGAGCGCCAGCGCCCGGGCCAAGCCGACGCGCTGCTGCTGGCCGCCGGAGAGCTGGCGGGGACGCACCGACTCGTAGCCCTTGAGGCCGACAATCTCGATCCAGTGCATGGCTCGTTCGCGACGTTCGGCCTTGCGCACACCCCGCACCTCGAGCCCATAGGCGACATTGTCGAGTACCGAGCGATGCGGCAACAGGGCGAATTTCTGGAACACCATCGCCACCCGTTCACGCCGGAAGCTGCGCAATTGCTCCTTGTCCATCGACAGCACTTCGGTGCCGTGCACGGAAATCCTGCCCGAGGTCGGCTCGATCAGGCGGTTTACGTGCCGGATCAGCGTCGACTTGCCGGAGCCCGAAAGGCCCATGACCACGAAGATCTGGTTCGGCTCGATGCTGAGCGACACGTCGTCCAGCCCAATGACGTGGCGGGTTTCCGCCTGCACTTCGGCCTTCGATTTGCCGGCCTTGAGCAGCGCCAGCGCCGACTGCGGGTCCGGCCCGAAAATCTTGGTCACGTGCTCGATGGCAATTGCCGGCACCGGGGCGACCACCTCGGTCGCGTTGCTGAAGCTGGGGACCGCGTTCATCCCGTCACCTCCGCAACGCCGATGCGCCGCTGCAGCCTGCGACCGTAGGCCTGCGTTACGCGGTCGAAGACGATGGCGAGCGCGACGATGCCGAGTCCGGCGAACAGACCGCGGCTGATCTCCAGCCGTCCGATCCCCTGCAGCACCTGGTATCCAAGCCCCCCTGCCCCGATCATCGAGGCAATGACCACCATCGCCAGCGCCATCATCGTCGTCTGGTTGATGCCCGCGAGGATGGTGGGCAGCGCCAGCGGCATCTGCACGCCGAACAGCCGTTGTGACGGGTTGGTGCCGAAGGCGCGCGATGCCTCGATCACGGCCGGATCGACCTGGCGAATGCCCAGGTCGGTCAGCCGGATCAGTGGCGGCGCCGCATAGACGATCGTCGCGAGGAGCGCCGGCACCTTGCCGGGACCGAAGACCATGACGGTGGGAATGAGGTAGACGAAGCTCGGCATGGTCTGCATCAGGTCGAGCACCGGCAGCAGGACGCCGCGGAAGCGTGCCGAGCGCGACATCCCGATGCCCAGTGGGATGGCGACCACGATGGCCGTGAGGGTCGCGGCGATCATCAGCGCCGTCGTAACCATGGCGTCTTCCCACAGGTCGAACAGTCCGAGGAACAGCAGCGCCCCGGCGACGATCACCGGCAGCTTCCAGCTGCGCGAGGCAAGCCAGGCAAGCCCGACCATGGCGGCGAAGATGAGCCACCAGGGCGTTGCGAGCAGGGCACCCTGGATGGCATTGAGCAGCCACAGGAGCGGAGACGCTGCCGCTTCGAACGCACCGCCCCAATTGGCGACAACCCAGTTCAGGCTGTCGTCCAGGGCTCGGCGCAATGGCTTGGTATCGATAAGGTCAGGAAACATCTGGGCCCCTCTGCAGTGTCGTGGTGAACGCCGAACGCGGCCGGGCGATCAGGCC
>JAEWCE010000303.1 GCA_023390785.1 Pseudomonadota bacterium | reverse complement strand
CCCTTGACCTTGTAGCTGACGGGGAATGTGTTGAGTTCACCCATGCGCGGCCTTTCGTGCCGCGGTATAGTCGACTTTGGGCTTTCGCTACAAGCTATTGAAATACAATAGCTTTTATTTTTCCTTGCCGCCGCACGGCCGCGCCAAACCGTTCTTCCGCCCGACCCGGCGATGGAACGAAATCGCTAGCCTTGCCGCGACGGCACGCGAACGATCAACCCGTCCAGCTCCGGCTTCACCTTGATCTGGCAGGTCAGGCGGCTGTTGGGCTTCACCTCGAAGGCGAAGTCCAGCATATCCTCCTCCATCATCGATGGCGGACCCACGATTTCCATAAAGGAGTCATCGATGTAGCCGTGGCAGGTGGCGCAGGTACAGGCCCCTCCGCATTCGGCGATGATGCCCGGCACGCCATTCATGATGGCAGTTTCCATGACTGTCGAGCCGACCTCACCCTCCGTCTCATAGGTGGTCCCGTTGGCTTCAATGAAGGTGATCTTTGGCATGGCGCCGCATATAGCGGTGCCCCCGCCCCCCGGCAAGCAGAGCCAGCAGCGCGCTAGGCCGCGTCCTGCTGCTTAAGCCGCGCGGCAATGAAGGCGGAAAGCTCCTCGACCGCGACGTGCAAATCGTCGATGCGTTCGGGATTGACGGGCGCGCCATCCCTCAGCTCGCTTTCCGTGACGCGCGCCAGTTCCGCCAGCCCGAACGCGCCGATGCCGGCGGCGGCGCCCTTGAGCGTATGCAGGTTGGTCAGCAGGTCCTGCACCGTGGTGCTGGTCTCGAGCCGGCCGTAATAGACGTGGCTCATCTCGTCGAACAAGCGCAGCACTTCGAGCTCGAGATTGTGGTCGCCGAGGGTCTGGCGGCTCAGATGGGCCAGGTCGATCGGACCCCGAATCTGTGCCTGCGACTGGGACGCTTCCGCGGGTTTCGCCGCACTTTGTCCACGCATTTTCTGGCCTCACGCACGCATACTGATTGCCCTTCGGGCACGCATGAAAGCCTAGAGGTCGCGGGTGAACAGGCCCTTAAACCGATCGCTCGCAGTGCACCGACCAGGGTATGGCGCCACCAATCCGCCCAAATTAACCTTTGCTTAAGATACCGCTCGGTTTGCCTCAAATTGAATGTATGGTGAGGCTTACCCGGCGCGCGGCGGCAATGGGGCGGGTCTGGGCGGGCATTTGAATCGCTTTTTACCCAAATGTTCCGGAGACCTGAAAGGGCCACCGGTCCATGACAACTCTGATGCCGCCCCTTGTCGCAACAGCCGACGTGAGAGTTGTAGAGAGTTATGGCGAAGAAATCGAACACTCAGGACGATCCCGCAACGCTGGCCTTCTCGGCGGTTGAGGACGCCCTCAAGGACTCCGTCTTCGGCGGTCCCGCGTCAGCAGACACCGGTACCCAGCCCGAGCCCCTGATCGCTCCCTCCCGTCAGCAGCAGACCAGCGGCCGCTCCTCCGACCGCGCCCGCGTCGCCGACAAGCAGGCCTCGATGGCCGGCTCGGTCGCCAACGACGACCGCTTCCAGGGCTCACGCATTCTCTACGGCCTGCAATCGCGCTCCTCGTCCACGCCAAACCTCGTCGCCATCCTCGTCGCCGTCGCCTGGGTCGTCGCCATCGTCGCCGTGGCGCTGATCCGCAATGGCCGCGATTTCGGCACACCAGCCTTCTTCGGCTCCAACGATTTCATCGGCCTCGTCGCCCTCGCCGTTATTCCGGTGCTGGGCTTTTTCGCGATCGCTACCCTCATTCGCCGGGCGCAGGACCTGCGCAACGCCGCCACCGCGGTGACGCACGCCGCCATCCGCCTCGCCGAACCCGAAACCACCGCCTCCGAGAAGGTCGCCTCCGTCGGCCAGGCCGTGCGCCGCGAAGTCAACGCCCTGGGCGACGGCCTCGAGCGCGCCCTGAGCCGTGCCGGCGAGCTCGAAGTGATGATCCACAATGAGGTCACCGCACTCGAGCGGACCTATTCGGACAATGAATCGCGCATGCGCGCGCTGATCCAGGAGCTGGCCAGCCAGCGCGAAGCGGTGATCACCAACACCGAGCGCGTGCGTGAGGCCATCACCGAGAGCCATACCGGCCTCGTGTTCGACCTCGACATGATCAGCCAGCGCATCGCCGGCACCATCGTGGAATCGGGCGGCAACCTGACCAAGGCGCTCGAAACCGCCGGCAATTCGCTGAACGGCGCCTTCGGTGAGCGCACCGAGAGCTTCGTGTCGCTGATCGACCAGCGCACCAGCCATTTACTGAGCGCGCTCGACGACAGCGCCAGCCGCCTCAACATCACGCTCGAGGACCGGGCCGGCTCGATCAGCCAGGCCTTCGAGAACCGCACCATGGAACTGAGTCAGGTCATCGATGCGCGCACCAACGGCCTGACCGAAGCGCTCGACAACCGCGCCACCACGCTCGCCGAAGCCATCGAGAATCGCACGTCCTCGCTGGCCAAGCTGCTGAGCCAGGGCGGGATCACCCTGCTCGACCAGCTCCGCGACCGCGGCCACGAGGTTTCGTCTGCCCTCGACATGATCGGCTCGCGCATCTCGGCCGACATCCAGCAGCGCAGCCGCGAGGCCGAAGCGTTGATGGGCAACCTAACCAAGCAGCTCGACGAGCAGCTCTCGATCCAGATCAATTCGATGGAGAGCAAGCTCCAGACCTCGATGATCGAGCTCGCCGGCGCCCTCGACGACACCACTGAGCGTGCCCGCGTCACCCTGATGGGCGCCGGCTCGCAGAACCTGACGCAGTTCGATGCCCGTCTCGACGAAATCGCCGTGGTCATCGACACCCGCCTGCAATCGCTGGACGGCGTCGTCGGCGACAAGGGCGACAAACTCATCGCCGCGCTCGAAAAGCACAATGCCAGCTTTGCCGCCCGCGCCAATGTGCTGGAGATGGCGCTCGACGAGAAGTCGGGTCACTTCAACGACATCGTCAACCAGCGCACGCGCGAGATGATCGAGACGCTGGGGCAGCGCTCCAAGCAGATCACCGAAGTCATTGGCAACCGTTCGCGCGAGATCTCGGATGCCCTCGAGGGCCACTCGCAGATCCTCGCCGACGCGCTCGACAGCCGCACCCAGATCCTGACCGACTCCCTGCAGGCGCGCACCTCGGACCTGGTCGATGCGCTGCAGTCGCGCACCGGCGAGATGAGCGACACCCTGCTCAGCCGCGCCCAGGAGATCAACGAGCTCCTCGCCGGCCGCACCACCCTGCTCGACAACGCGCTCAACACGCACGTGTCCAATATCGGCAGCGTGATGGAGACGCGCTTCGCCAGCGTCGACCAGACCCTGCAGCAGCATACGGACGCGCTCTCCGCCGCGCTCGACCAGCGCACGCAGCTCCTCGCCTCCACCGTGGGCACCCGCTCGTCCGAGCTCAGCGAAGCCCTCAATGCCCGCACGCAGCAGCTCGCCGAAGTGCTCGGCACCCATACCGCAGCCATCGCCGGCGCCATCGGCGATCGCACCATGGAGCTGGCGCGCACCATCGACGCACAGGGAACGCAGGCCCGCGACAAGATCGATGCCTCGCTGCGCTCGGTCACCGATGTCATGGCCGACCGCGCCACTGCGGTGACCGCGCTGATCGCCAGCAAGGTCGGCGAGGTCAACGACAACCTCGGCCGCGGCATCGACTCCGCGATCCTGCGCATCGCCGATGCCGAGAGCGGCGTAACCGCCCGCATCGACGGAGCAGCCGCCACCGTGGGCGAGAGCGCCCGCAGGGCGGCCGACATCATCGAGACCGGCGTCAACTCGGCCCGCAAGGCGATCACCGACATGGTCGACCAGCGGCTTGGCACCCTGCCCGAAGCGATCACGGCCCGCGCCGACATCACCGCCGAGCGCCTTGCTTCGCTCAACACCGCGATCAACACCGCGCTGGTGCAGTCGATGGCCGACCTCGAAGCCGGCGCCGACCGCATCGAGGAGACGATCTCCAAGCGCATCGTCGCGGCGACCGCCAACATCACGCTCGACGTGGCCGAGACCGCCGACCGCATGGACACCCATGTTCGCCAGGCGATGGAGCAGATCCACTCCGCCTCGCGCTCGATCGACGAGCTCATCTCGATCAAGGCGGTCGCTGCGACCGAAGCCATCGAGGGCCGGGTTACTGCCCTCAACCAGTCGGTCATGCAGCAGACAAACGACCTCGCCGGACTCATCGCCCGCCAGGGCGAGCAGTTCCACGCCGTCGTCGCCGGCCAGTCCGACAGCATCACCTCGCTGGTCACCCAGCAGGCGCAGAACCTGGCGACCGTGGTCGCCCAGCAATCGGACAACATCAACGCCGTGGTCACGCAGCAGACGCAGGGCCTGAGCTCGGCGGTTGCACAGCAGTCCGAGAACCTCAGCGCCGTCATCGCGCAGCAGACCCAGGGCTTCAACGCCGTGGTCGAGCAGCAGACGCAGAGCGTCAACGCCACCGTGGCGGAGCACTCGGCGGCGCTCAGCGCCGTCGTCGCCCGCGAGACGCAGACCCTCGGCTCCGTGGTGACCAGCGAAACCCAGAGCCTGGGCGAGGTGATCGCCCGCGAGACGCAGAACCTCGGCGCCACCGTCGCCCAGCAGGCAGAGGCCATCAGCAACGTGGTCACCGAGCAGTCGGGCAGCATTACCGCGCTGGTCGGCCAGCACGCCGATACGCTGGCTTCAACCGTCGCCGACCGGGCCAGTGCGCTCGAGAGCGCACTGCGTACGCACGGCAACATTCTCAATGAAGCGCTCGCCGCTGCCGCGTCGCAGACCGAGCAGATGATGCACACCACGTCCGAGCGCATCCAGTCGGACGCGATCGAGGCCTTCACCCGCCTCAACCGCGCCAACGAGATCCTGCAGCAGGTGCTGGAAGGTGCCAATCGCAATCTCACCGAGCTCGAGACCAACGTCGCCAACCAGACGGCGACCTATTCGTCGACCGTCCGCGATGCGGTTGCCTCGACCGAGCAGGCCGGCACCATGGTCAGCGAGCAGGTCAACGGCCTGCAGTCGACCGTCCGCGCCATGATGGACGAGTTCGCGTCGCTGCTGGGCAATATCAACAGCGAAGTCGCCGCCATCGACCAGGCCGCGGCCTCGCTCAACCAGGCCGGGACGCAGTCCCTCACCCAGCTCGAGGAACGCCGCACCGCCATGGATGCGCTCTCGCAGAGCTTCACCACCCGTGCCGACGAGATCGACGAGCGGATGCGCGGCTTCGCGCAGTCGATCGCCGACACCATCAACGCCACCGAGCGGCGCCTGCTCGACGCTCGCGCCCAGATGGAGTCGATCCTGGCGGGCTCGGGCGACCAGGTGAACTCGGCGCTCTCCACTGCCACCTCGGAGCTCACCAGCCGCCTCGGCGACTTCCGCGAGGCTGCCGGCGCCGAGACCGAGAAGGCCTCGGACGTTCTGCGCCAGACGCAGGCGACGATGATCCTCGAGATGCAGCAGGCGCTCGAGGAGGCCACCCGCCGCTTCACCGAGACCGCCACCGCCATGCGGGCGACCGCCAAGGAAGTTGGCACGGAACTCGAAGCCACCCGCTCCGAGCTGGCCCGCGGCGTCATGGAACTGCCGGAAGAAACCAAGACCAGCGCCGCCGCGATGCGCCGTGTCGTGGCCGAGCAGATCGAGGCGCTGAGCGAGCTCAACGCGATCGTGCGGGCGCAGTCGGCCACGCACGACCTGACCGAACGCCGCTCGGCGC
>JAEWCE010000237.1 GCA_023390785.1 Pseudomonadota bacterium | reverse complement strand
TGCGACGGCCGCGAGGGAGGGCGCGGCCGTCGCTAGTTCCCAGATCCAGTCCGCCTACCGGAGCGGGCTCTCTGGTCGGACAGCGCGCGTCCGGCCGAGAGGGATGGCCGTCGCTGCGCCGTGCTGCCGCGTCAGGAGGATCGCGGCATTAGCGCCTGCACCGGAAGGTGCAGGAACCTTGTGCGGGGAGGGCGTTGGGAATGCCGTGACGGTCGCCCACCGTCGAGCACGCCGCTCCCCGCGGTACCTGTTCCTTGGGGGAGTCAGGTACCAACTGCGTCAAGCCGCTGGTTACGAACCCAGAACCCGACGATGTTTGCTGCCTCGCGGCGATAGGCGTTGAGTTCGCCATGGCGTTCGAATACCGCCGCCGCGCCGGCGTCCAGCAGGCCGTTGCGGACGTTGCGATCCAGACTGGGCGCCATCGCCACGGCCACAATGCCAGGGGCCTGATGCTTCAGCTTCAGGATGAAGTCGTGGGTGGCGCTCGAGGAGGATTTCAGATCGACCACGACCATGGGCGCCGAGGGCATGGTCGCGTAGCAAGCCAGTGTCTCGAGGGCCGAGTCCGGATCAGCCATGCGCTCGACATCCGGGCCGCCGTGAGCCGCCAGCATCCGCATCATCAGGCGAGCCGAGTGGAAATCGTCGTCAACCAGCGCGATTGCCGGCTGTCTAAGGGCGTTCAATGCCATCGCAGGTCCTTTTCCGCGCCGCGCGGAGGAGAGGGGCGTCAACAGCGAAGTCGGTTCGGTGGCCCTGGAGCATGACGGTCGCGGGGGGGAGACCCGGGACCTGCCGGCGAGGCTGAACTCGTGCCTCTGCCAGCCCTGCTGTGCTGCGAACGGGGCGGATATGCCGATTTTGGTACGCTCCGGGAAGGTTCCCGCGGTAAAGTGCAGGTAACGAGCTTGCGTTTTACATGTAAAAAGCCGAGAGTCTGCGTGTGGCTGGAGGGGGAGCCTGCCTTGCCGCAAGAGCAGCCGAGCCCGGTCCAGGTTCGCGAAGCGCTGGAAGAACTCCTCGGCTGGCCGGGGATTTCGCGCTCGCCACAGCTCTCCGAACTGCTCCGCTATGTCGTTGAAAAGACGCTGGACGGCGACGAGGCGACGATCAAGGCCTACTCGATCGCGGTTGATGTGTTCGGGCGTCCACCCAGCTTCGATCCACAGGCCGATCCAATCGTCCGGGTGCAGGCGCGGCGGCTACGGACGTTGCTCGAGCAGTTCTACGACAGAGGCGAAAGCAAGTCCGATGTGCAGATTCGGCTGCCGCTTGGGCGCTATGTTCCGGAGTTCGTCGCCGCTGGGACACCGGGCGGGTCGGCTGGTTCGGCGGGAGAGACGGCCGCGCCCGCTGCCTTTGCGCGTCTCACAGGTCCGCCCTGGCTGCTGCGAAACCGGTTCGCACTGGCGACGCTCCTGGGGTTTTGCTTTATGGTCATCGGTGTGGCGCTGGTCGTCTTCCTGCTGCGCTGGGCCTTTCCGCCCACGGCAACCGCGACGACGATGGGCGTTCCCGATTTCCCGAGCATCACTGTCGGCGCCTTCGACAACCTGACGGGCCATCCGACGCTCGACGACGATGTCGCGGCGGTCGGACAGGAACTCAGCGGCGCCCTCGGCAAGTTCGAACTGCTGCGGGTCGTGCCGAGTGGCGGGCGCTTCACCGTGCGTGCGTCTGTGCAACAGGACCGGGGCCAGTTCTCGCTCAAAGCGCTGATATCGGAAAATGGTACAAACGGCATCGTATGGAGCAGCTTGATCGCCGGACCGGCACAGGGTGGCCCCGACAGCCAAGTTCTGGCGGAAATGGCGGCCGCGCTGGCGGCGCAATTGGGGGCAGCAAGCGGGCCCTTGCATGCAGCCGATCGGGCCTGGTTTGCCCGGCAGGCGACTTTGCCCGACACGCCGACACCCTATGTCTGCGCGCTGGCCTACATGGCCTGGCGGGATGTGCGGAAAACGGACGACGCGGCGACGGCGCTGGATTGCCTGAAGCGCGTGCTCGCCGCGTCCCCCGACGATGGGGTCGCGCTGGCTGAACATGCGGGGCTGTCCGGGTGGCTGCGCGGCCACGATGCCCCGCCGGGAACAGACTTCATCCCGCTGCTCGCCGATGAGGTCACCGAAGCGGGACGGGCAGTGAGTCTGATGCCGGACAGCAGCTTCGCCTATGAACAGCAGGGGCTGGTCCTAGCCCGTCAGGGTCTGATCGACGCGGCCTTGGGAGCGCTGCGGAAATCGATCGACCTCAATCCGGCGTCGATGGACGCGCTTGCTGCCTACGGCCTGCTGGAATGGCTGGGCGGCAATTTCGAGCGCGGCAGCGCAGCCGGCGAGCAGGCGATCGCCGCGGTCCCGTCGCCGCCGCCGTTCTATTACATAACCCGCGCATTCGATGCGCTGCGACAGCGCCGCTTCTATGATGCGATCGACGCGGCACAGGCGCTGGCCGCCGGGGACCAGGAATTGGGACCCGTTATCGCCGTCGCAGCGGCGCCGGTGATTGGTCGGAACGATTTGATCGACCGTTACCGGCCAATGATCCTCAGCAATCCGCAGTTCCAGGCGGCGGGAGTCATGACGCGGCTGCGGCAGTTGTACCGAGTGCCGGCATTGCTCGACCGAATCCGCGAGGGGCTGATCCTCGCGGGAATTCCGCCGGCAGCGCTCGACGGCCCGTTCAACGCGGACGGGACGCCTCGGACATAATCAGGCGAACAATTCCGTGGCGAGACGAACGAAAGCGCGCCCGCGCTCTTCGAAGCTGTTGAAGGCGACACCTGGCCTTTCGAGTTGGCCGTAGCTTGGCGCACCGGGCGACAGGATCACCGTATCGAACTTCTCGCGGCGGGAGACGAGCGCCTCGAGGCCGGCGGCCAGGGTTGACGCTTCAACGACTTCGATGTCCGGAGCGGCGGCATAGGTGGCGGTGGCAAGCCGATCTCCGGTGACGGGTAGAGCAATGAGCACTGTCACCCCGCGCGAGGCGAGCAGCGAGGCCAGCTCAGTATAGTCCTGTTGCCGCTCGTGGCCGCCGGCGATCAGCGCAATCCGCTTGCCGGGGTAGGCGGCGAGGGCGGCCTTGGTCGCCTCCGGCGTAGTCGAGATCGAGTCGTTTACGATGGTCAAGCTGCCGATGGTGTGCTCTTCGAGCCGATGCGGCAACGGCTCGAACGCCTGAATGCCGCGCACGATACCCTCAAGGCCCGCGCCCGCCGCCAGCGCGATCTGTGCCGCGAGGCGGGCATTGTCGAGATTGTGCTCGCCCTTGAGTTTGCTGCGCTTCACTGCAGCAACGATGCGGTCGTCGATGAACGGTGCGATCGGGGGCAGCAGGCGCGAGCGGTCGCGCAATGCCGCGAGCACGGTTTCGTTGTCCCTGGCGCTTTTGCCGAGGGCCACAGGGAAAGGGGTGTCGCGATCGATGAGGTTGAGCTTATCGGCGTAGTAGCGCTCAGTCGTGCGATGCCAGTCGGTGTGCTCCGGGGTAAGGTTGGTGACTGCGGCGATATCAGGCGAAAAGGCCATGTCGGCGGTCTGGTAGCTCGACAGCTCAAACACCACGATCCGGTTGCGGTCGGCGATCTCGAGCGGCGCGAGCCCGACATTTCCGGCAAGGCCCGCGTCGAGGCGTGCGTTCACCAGCATCAGGTGGGTCAAGGTTGCGGTCGTCGACTTGCCCTTGGTCCCCGTAATAGCGATGACGGTGCGGCCGTCGCGATAATATTCGCCCCATAAATTCAAGTTGGATGTGACCGTGACACCCGCTTCGCGCGCAACGAGGAAGATGGGCTTGTAGCGCGAGACGCCGGGCGACTTGACGATGGTCCCGAAACGGCGCTGCTCAATGGCCGTCTGCAAGTCGGTAGGGGGAATGAACTCGGCCTCGTCGATGTCGGCTGCGCCGGAATCGACGGTGACATAGACCTTGAGTTCGGGCGCTCGGGTCTTGAGGAAGGCGCGGGTGGAGCGGCCCTCGCGCCCGGCACCGTAGAGCAGGACGGGCTGGTCAAAGCGCATGTGGCGCAATCCTTTCCACGATGGTGACCGGGATGTGATGGTCGGGACTGTCGACCATCAGGTCGCGCAAGGCATCAACCAGCCGTTGGCCACCATATTGCTGCAGCAGGTCGTGCCGGAGTGCCTGTACGATGGCCGCAGACGCCCATTCCGGCCGCTCGGTGAGGCTGTAGAGACAGGCGGCTGCCTCCTCGATCTCTCCCACGCATTCCCAAGGCTTCTGCCCTGCCAGTCCGGTCAGTTCGCGATAGGCGTGCTCGTTCGCGGGTTTGTCGAGGAGGTTTTGCCCGAAGATGCCCAGCAGCCGATCCTTGGCCATCACCGGCGCGAGGATGAGGAACGTGAAATGGCATTTCGGGCATTCGCCGCACCAGAGCGCGCCGTCGTGACCCGACAGCCGGAAGTTCCGGTTGCAACTCGAGAAGACACGGTCGAAGCGATTCTCGCGCGCGAAGAGTCCTGCAATCCTGGCTTCCGAATAGGGGCGCAGCAGCGAGAAATAGCCGAGCGCGCCGGCCGTCGCCTCGGCCATGACGGCGGCGATGCGACGCTCGAAATCGAGGGATTTCGAGTATTGGTGGTTCACTTCGCGGCCGTCGTGCACGACGTTGCCCTCGCTGGCGGAACGCTCGTTCGAAAGAACGATGCGATCATACGAAAACAGCAGCGCAGTGAGCGCCGCGATCATCGAGTTGATAGCTGTCGAAGGGACGTGCCCATTCAGGTAACCGGGCTGCCGCGAGAGCCGGATCATCTCCGAATCGAGCGTGCGGGTCACATAGAGCGGCGTTCTGCCGATCTTGTCCACGGACCCGAGGATCGGCCCCTTGGGGTTCACGGCGAAAGGTGTGTAGTCGAGGCCGGCCGCCTCGAGCAATTGCACGGAAACCAGCGAATCCTTGCCGCCTCCGATGGGCAGCAGCACGCGGTCCGCGAGCGCCGGGGGAGGAGGGGCGGACGGAAGGCCCGGCGCTGCGTCGATCGCGATCTTGCCGAAATGATTGAGATTGTTCCGCGCGTAGAATTCGCCGAGGCCGTTGGAATAGACATCGAGCGCGAACTCGCGCGCCTGCTCGCTCAGCGGGAAAGCGGTATCAACATGCAAGGGCGCGAGCAGCTTGAAATAGCTGACGCCGAGCGTCACGGCCGTCAATTCCAGCAACCGCGCAAAGGCCTCGGATGTAGCCGCGCCCGTGTCGCCGCCGGCCGGGAACGCCAGCGTTTCGACGAAATGCAGGTCACCCAGCCCATAGCGGAAGCGCGCGACGCCGGCCGGGGCGTCGTAGGTGGGGGTTTCGATGCGGAAGGGAGCGCTCAATAGATTCTCAGACTCAGCCTCAGCACAATATCGGGGCTGAGGCGCTGAAAGCCAAATTCGCGCATGGTGCAGCTCCAGACGGTGCCCAGGCGCTCGATCTTGAACAGATTGTAGCGCGCCGGATCCTCGCCGCCATCCTCGCTCTGGGCGGCGCCCGCTGCAGCGACACCAATTACCGGCACGTCGCCATTGCGGCCAGGAATGGCGTAGATGGTGGATTTGTGGGTGTGGCCGTGCAGGATCAGCTCCGCCCCGGCTTCAGCGACGACCTGGCGCAGGCGTTTGGCGCCATAGAGGCCCAGACGCAGATGCCGCGCCTCCTGATTGGGAGGGTGATGGATGAGGACGACGCGAAAATAGCCCGATTCACCCAGGAGCTTGAGGATGCGCCGTAGCCGCTCGGCCTGGTCTGCATCGAAGCAGCCATACGCCATCAGTGGCGCCGTCGGAACGCTCGAGGTGCAGGCGATGACGGCAATGTCACCGATGCGACGGACAAAAGGAAACTGCGCGGCGTCCAGCGTTTCGCCCCGCATGTACTCGCCCCAACGCTCGTTGTTGTAGGCGAAGGACTGCCGCAGATAGGAATCATGGTTGCCTGGCGAGACGCAGACCACCGAGGGGTCGCCGACTGTCTGCAGCCAGTTCCAGGCGGTATTGGCCTCAGGCTCGAGGCCCAGATTGACGAGATCGCCGGTTACCGCGACGAAGTCGGGTTCCTGCTCGCGCATGTGGCGAACGAGGTTGGTCAAGCCATCTCCGGCCAGGCTTGCCTGCCGGCGGAAGCGCCAGTTGAGGTAGCCCGTGATGCGCTTGTTGGTAAGCTCGGTCCATCGAACCGGCGGCAGCGGCGCCAGGTGAACGTCCGAGATGTGGGCAAGGGTGATCATTGACGGCCTAATGCCATGCTCGGCATGGCAAGAAAATGGTCCATCGCCGCGCGGGGCGGTTTTGCCCCGGATGCAGGCCTGTTAGGTCAATGGATCATGACCGAAAACACGAGACTCACGCCTTGGCAGCGATTCCGCACCAGGCTGCATCTGCTGGTTACGGCATTGCGCAAGCGGATGACCGTGGGCGTGCGGGTGGTGCTGCTCGACGGGCGCGGTGTGCTGCTGGTCAAGCACACCTACATCCCGGGCTGGCAGTTTCCCGGCGGTGGTGTCGAGCCCGGCGAGACGGCCGAGACCGCCGCGGCGCGCGAGGCGCTCGAGGAAACCGGCTTTGCCTGCGACGGCCGGCCAGTGCTGCACGGGCTGTTCCTGAACCGCATCGCCGGCGGCCGGCGCGACCATGTCGCGGTCTACATCTGGCGCGATTTCCGCAACCAGATCGAGTTTGCTCCGAACCTCGAGATCGCCGAATGCCGTTGGTTCGACGTGGACGCGCTGCCGCCTGACGTTGGCGCGGGTACAGCCCGCCGGCTGCGCGAAATCTTCGACAAGACCAGGCCTGATTCCGAGTGGTGAGGGCGCTCTACCGACCGCTCAGTCCAGAAAGTCCAGTTCGGGTCCGACCGGCACGATGCGGGTCGGATTGATGCGCGTGTGGCTCCAGTAGTAGTGGGTCTTGATGTGGTCGATGTGGATCGTTTCCCGGACCCCGGGGGTCGCCACTAGTCCGCGCAAATAGTGTGAGATGTTCGGGTAGTCGATCAGGCGGCGGATGTTGCACTTGAAGTGGCCGAAATATACGGCGTCGAAGCGGACGAGGGTGGTGAACAGCCGCCAGTCGGCTTCGGTAACCTCGGCGCCCGCGAGATAGGCGTTGTCGCCGAGCAGGTCTTCGATCCAGTCGAGGCTGTCGAACAGCGTCTCGACGTTCTGCTCGTACACCTCCTGCCTGGTGGCAAAGCCGGCCTTGTAAACGCCGTTGTTCACGGTGTCGTAGACGCGGGTGTTCAGTTCATCGATGCGAGGGCGCAGCCCAGCGGGGTAGTAGTCGTCGTCGTTGCCGGTCAACGCGTCGAAGGCCGAGTTGAGCATGCGAATGATCTCGGCACTCTCGTTGCTGACGATGGTCCCGGTTTGCTTGTCCCAGAGCACCGGCACGGTGACGCGGCCCGAATAACGGGCGTCCGCCTTCTGGTAGATCTGGTAGAGATGCTCGGCACCGAACAGCTCATCTCCGGTCGAGCCCCAATCCGTGAAGGTCCACCCGGTTTCGTCCGGCATCTTCGGCGAGACGACGGAGACGCCGATCAGGCCATCGAGGGCCTTGAGGGCGCGGAACACCAGGGTGCGGTGCGCCCAGGGGCAGGCATAGGAAACATAGAGGTGGTAGCGGCCGGGTTCGGCCTTGAAGCCCCCCTTGCCGGTCGGCCCGGGCGCGCCGTCCACCGTCACCCAGTTGCGGAAGGGGGATTCGGCGCGCACGAAATGCCCGCCCGTCTTGCTGGTGTCGTACCATTCGTTCGACCAGCGGCCTTCGACCAAGCGTCCCACAATCGTCTCCCTGAGGTCATGCCTTCGCCCCACTTAGGAGGTCCGCTGACAATCACCAAGCGTTAACGCCGAGCACTTGAATTGCGCTGCGTTTCCCATGATTTATCGTTTACGCGTTGTGGCCGTGGTGCTAATGCGCAACTTCAGACGTCAGGAGGCGTCCAGGATGGAGAACGTCGTTCACGTGACCCGACGATCGTAACAGGTCGGGAGCCGGCCGCGAGCCGGCGCGTTTGTCCTTTTGCCTTGTGTCCTGGACTGTCACGATGAACACCCAATCCGCCTATTCCCCGGCGCCGCCGGCGCCCCCGCAACCGGGGCTGCCCAACTGGCGCTTTGCGACGCCCGCCGATGATCCCTATGTCGAGGAATTGCAGGCGTTGGCCTTCGGTCCCGGGCGGTTCGCCCGTACGGCCTTCCGGGTGCGTGAACGCTTCCCGATCGACACCTCCCTTTCCCTCATTGCCGAAGTCGACGGAACCGCGTGCGGATCCGTGTGGATGACGCCCATCAGCGTGGGGGGCATTGACGGTTACATGCTGGGACCGCTGGCAACGCATCCCGACTTTCGCAAGCGCGGCGTCGGCAAGATGCTGGCACGCGAAGTCACCCGCCTGGCGCTGGCGCGGGGGCAGGGCAGCTTCGTCATCCTGATCGGGGATCGGGACTACTACTGCCCGCTCGGCTGGCAGCCGACCACCCTGGGCGCCGTCAAATGGCCCGGACCGGTCGATCCCAGCCGTGTCCTCGTCTATTCCGAGGACAAGACGCTGGCCGCGCGCCTTAAGGGGCGTATTGGCGCGTTCGGTGCCAGGAAGCACGCATAGCAACGCACATCTCGCCTGCGGCATTGGGCCGAGGCCCATATCCGGGAACGCTGGAGGAGCTTACTGATTCACGTTATCGGTGAGCTTCGACCTGCTGTTTTTCGCGTTTCGAGGCGAAAGCCGATACCGTTTTCGGGGAGAAATGCTCTGAGAGGGATGTCGTGTCGGCGGCAGACGATTTGATCGAGCGTATCGCGCGGCGGCTGCTGCCGTCGCCGCAGGCGGCCGAAGTGACGGCGACGCTTGTGCCCGACTGGATGCCCGAAGGTGGGATGATCGGACCCCGTCGCGACGCCGCGGTGCTGATCGCGCTGGTGCATCGTGGGGATCAGATGTCAGTCCTCTACACTGAACGGTCGCCCGACCTCAGGTCCCACTCGGGCCAGATCGCGTTCCCTGGCGGCAAGATCGATCCGGAAGATGCGGGGCCGGGTGAAGCAGCAGTGCGCGAGGCCTACGAAGAGGTGGCGCTCGATCCGCATGACGCACGCATCCTGGGGTACATGCCAGCCTACTTCACGGGCTCGAACTACCTGATCACGCCGGTCGTCGCCGAGGTCACGCCGCGGCACGATTTCGTGCCCAACCCGGGCGAGGTGAAGACGGTCTTCGAGGTGCCGCTGCCGTTGCTGATGAGGGAAGAGACGTTCGGGACCTTCCACATTCGGCGCAAGGACCAGGAGCGGACGTCCTGGCAGATCGCGCATGAGGGACTGGTGATCTGGGGGATTACCGCCAACCTCACGCGGCAATTCTACGAACTGGTGCTCAAGCCCGAGGCGCCGGCGCGATGATCGCACAATTCGCACTGGATCGGCTGAAGCGGGCCGCCTGGCTGAAGCGGCCGGAGACGCAGGCGGTTTTTGCGCTGCTTGACGGCGATCGCGGCCGCACGAGGGCAGTCGGCGGCATCGTGCGCGACACACTGGCAGACCGCATGCGCGAGACTCCCGAAATCGACTTCGCCACGGAACTGCGGCCGGAGGAGGTCACCCGCCGTGCGAAAGCGGCCGGTGTTCCCGTGTACCCCACCGGCATCGAGCACGGCACGGTCACGCTCAAGGTCGGCGATCTTGTAGCCGAGGTTACGACGCTGCGGGAGGATGTCGAAACCGACGGCCGGCGTGCGCGCGTGCGGTTCGGCAGGGACTGGAGGCGCGACGCGGAGCGGCGGGATTTCACGCTCAATGCGCTCTATGCACGCGCCGACGGGACGCTGGTCGATCCGCTGGGCGGTGCGCAGGACTGCCTCGACGGCGTTGTCCGCTTCATCGGCGATGCAGACCGGCGTATCGCCGAGGATCGGTTGCGCGTCTACCGCTTCTTCAGGTTTTCGGCGAGCCACGGCCACGAGCGTTTCGATCCGGACGGGCTGGCCGCGGTGACGCGCGCCGCGGGGACGCTCGACGCGCTCTCGGCTGAGCGGGTGGGTGGCGAAATGCGGCGCATGCTGGGCCTGCCGCGTGTCAGCGCGACGTTAGTGGCAATGGGTACCACCGGCATCCTGGCCTTTTCGCCTGATCTGCTCGACCAGTTGGGCACCTACGAGCGTCATGCTCGGCAACCCAATTTCAACGCGCGCCTGACGCTGGTGATCGCAAGTACCGGCATCGGCTGGCCGCGCGAGCGCTGGCGCCTGTCAAACGAGGAGGCAGGCACAGCGGAACGGACGCTGGCGGCGGCGCGGCTACTGATCGAGTTCCAGATCAACGAGGCCGCCTACCGCTATCCGGCGGTTCTCGCCGATGCGGTGGAGGTCGCCGCGGCGCTTGCCGGATGGACCGAGGCAGGAAAGTCGGCCGTGCTGGTGCGGCTCGAGGAGATCGAAATGGTCCGCTTTCCGGTATCCGGCAGCGACTTGATCGCGGCGGGCATGGTGCCGGGGCGTGAACTGGGGGAGGAATTGGAGCGGCTGGAGCGGCGCTGGATCGCGAGCAGCTTCCGCCTTGGTAAGGCAGAGCTGCTCGCCGAGCTAAAGCGCTGAAATCGCTCGCTATTGCACGGGCTGCAGGTCGTGGATGCGCTGTTTGATGCGCTCGACCATTTCGGGGCGCACCACGGTTTCACCGTGAACTTCTCGCAGGTGCTCCGCCGCACGGCGCACGATCTCGGCGTCGTTATCGGCCTGGGTGTGCCACGGGCAGCCAGGGACCAGGCATTCGTACTGCTTCATCGCTTCCTCCTAGGATTTGCCCTGATTTGGGCAACGGGTGAGGAGAGTACAAGTTCCCTCACGGCCAGCGGACTTCGGGAGGCATCGAGCTCAGGATGGCCTCGATGTTGCCGCCGGTCTTGAGGCCGAAGGTGGTACCGCGATCGTAGAGCAGGTTGAATTCTACATAGCGGCCGCGCCGGACGAGTTGCTCTTGCCGGTCGGCGTCGGTCCACGGGGTCGTTACATTGCGTTGGACCAGGGAAGGATAGATGTCGAGGAAGGCGCGGCCGACATCCTGGGTGAAGCCGAAGTCCGCATCCCAATCGCCGCTCGACAAATGGTCATAGAAGATGCCGCCGATACCGCGCGGCTCGTTGCGGTGCTTGAGCCAGAAATACTCGTCGCACCACTGTTTGTAGCGGGCGTAATCGATCTGTGGATGGGCGTCGCAGGCAGCCTTGAAGGCCGCGTGAAACTCGACGCTGTCGGGGTCGGCCTGGTTGCGGCGCCGGTCGAGGACCGGCGTCAGGTCACCGCCGCCGCCGAACCAGTAATTGCCCGTGACGATCATGCGAGTGTTCATGTGCGCCGCCGGCACGTGCGGGTTCCGCGGATGGATGATGACCGAGACACCGGCACTCCAGAACCGGGCGCCCGCGTCGGTGTGAGGCATCTGCCGGGCGAACTCCTCGCTGAAGGTGCCATGCACCACGGAGATGTGGACACCCGCTTTCTCGAAGACCTGACCGTGAAGGAGCCCGATCTCGCCGCCGCCGCCTTCGGATCGCGCCCAGGGCTTGATCTCGAACTTCGCCGCCGGCTGCGACCCGCGATGTTCGGCCTCCATGGCCTCGAGGCGGGCGCAGAGGGCGTCGCGGACCTGGCGGAACCACGCGGCCGCGGTTCGTTTCCGTGTGTCGATGTGGGTGCTGTCGGTCATGTCAAACTCGCAAAGGCGCCGGTCTGGCGCATCGCTTCGCCCAATATCAGGGCGGCGGCCACGGCAACGTTGATGGAGCGCAAACCCGGGCGCATCGGGATGCGAACGCGCAAGTCGGCATTGGCGGCGACGGCGTCGGGGACGCCAGCACTCTCGCGGCCCAGCATCAGGATGTCGGTGTCCCCGTAGCCGGCTGCATAGGCAGACTCGCTGGACCTGGTGGTGAGCAGGACAAGGCGCCGCTCGCGAGCCCGCCGGTGAGACTCGAAATGGGCATAGCTGTCGTGTTCGAGGATTTCCGCCTGATCGAGATAGTCGAGACCGCCACGCTTCAGCTCGCGCCGTGAGAAGGCAAAGCCGGTGGGATGGATGATGTGCACGGGCACGCCAAGGCACGCCCCCAACCGCAGGAGTGTCCCGGTATTCTGGGCGATATCGGGCTGATAGAGGGCGAGTTCGACGGGCACGCGGTTCTCCTCGTCGTCGGGCTGCGGGCGGGGTAGTGGGTATAGTGTCGCAGAGGGGTTTTCGCCCGGTTGTCCCGGCTGGACAAGCGCAAAGGAGAGTGCAAAAAGACCACCAAATCACACGCCGTTGAGGGCGGGTGAAGTCATTGCGCGCGCGGTGCGGGGGCTCCGTAAAGTGGCGCGGAATCAGGCATCAGGCGGGGATATTTCGACCTTGGCGACAGAATCGAACTTGGCGCACGACGACACGCCCGACGCTGGCAAGCGCGACTTCCTGTATATCGCGACCGCCGCGGTCGGCGCCGTGGGTGTGGCGGCCGTGGCCTGGCCCATCATCAACCAGATGAACCCAGATGCGTCGGTGCTCGCTCTGGCCTCGGTCGAATACGACATGAGCAAGATCGAGACCGGTTCGGCGGTCACCATCAAGTGGCGCGGCACGCCGGTCTTCGTGCGCAACCGCACGCAGAAGGAAATCGACGAAGCCCGCGCCGTTCCGATGGATCAGCTCAAGGATCCTGAGAAGGACGAAGACCGCGTCCAGAAGGGCCACGACAACTGGCTGGTGATGATCGCGCTGTGCACGCATCTGGGTTGCATTCCGGTGGGCGAGGCCGGTGAGTTCGGCGGCTGGCTCTGCCCGTGCCACGGCTCCCAGTACGACACCTCGGGACGTATCCGCAAAGGCCCGGCCCCCAAGAACCTGGTCGTGCCGCCCTACAAGTTCCTGACCGACACCAAGATTCAGATCGGTTGAGGGGAAAGATCTCGATGTCATCGCACGAAAGCAGCTACGTTCCCTCTCACCCGGTCGCCAAGTGGATCGAAGACCGTCTGCCGGTCATGGGCTTTGCCAAGTCCACTCTCATCGACTACCCCACGCCCAAGAACCTCAATTACTGGTGGACCTTCGGCGGCATCCTGGCGTTCATGCTGGGGGTGCAGATCGTCACCGGCATCGTGCTCGCCATGCACTATACGCCGAACGCGGCGCTGGCCTTCGACTCGGTCGAGCTGATCAAGCGCGACGTCAATGGCGGGCGCCTGATCCAGGCGGTGCACTCGACCGGCGCGTCGATGTTCTTCTTTGCGGTCTACATCCATATCTTCCGGGGGCTGTATTTCGGCTCCTACAAGGCGCCGCGCGAAATCCTGTGGATGCTCGGCGTCATTATCTACCTGCTGATGATGGCCACGGCCTTCATGGGCT
>JAEWCE010000309.1 GCA_023390785.1 Pseudomonadota bacterium | reverse complement strand
CCCGTCACCAGCGCGCGCGCCGGGTTCATCGCCGGCGCTTCGGCAAAGAACGCCTCGAGGCTCGTGCCCCTCGCCAGCACCGTCTGCAGCGATGCCGGCGTATGTCCCGTCAGCCAGCCGATGACCTGGTCGACCTCGGCCTTGCTGCGCCCTTTGCGCTCCACCTTGGCGACATAGAGCGGATAGACGCTCGCCAGGCTCATCGCATAGACGCGGTGGGTGTCGGCCATGTCTGTCTCCAATCGCGGTTCGGGCCAAGCATAGCGAGGAACTGCCGGCCGTCGACTGCCTACATCGGATAGCCGAAGGCGCGCCTTTCAATGCCGCGCTCGATCAGCGCCTTCGAGAAGTCCGGCCAGTTCTTCACCTTGACTGCCACCGCCTTTTCGCGGTCCTGCCGCATCAGGCCGGCAAAGGGCAGCTCCGCCGGCACGCGCAGGACCACGCCGAGCTGTGCCGCCGTGGCCGCGAAGCGGTGCAGCACCACCTCGTCCGGCAGGGTCAGATGCGTCTCATAGCGCAGCGCCGGCGTCGGCAGCGCCCGCCGCTCGAGCCAGCTCCGCCAGTGCGCGTACCAGGCCTCCTGCTCGTCGAGCCAGTTGGCGAAATGACCCACGTCGAGCTTCACCTTGACCGGCGTCAGATCGGTATCGCGCCAGGCATCGAGCGCGCTCGCCTTGACCAGCGAGACATAGGTGTCGATCTGCCGCCGCAGGACGAACAGTGCGCGCATGCCGGGGCGGCCGAGCAGCTCGGTTTCGATCGTCTCGCGCCGCAGCGTCGGCGTCGCCTTCAGCACCACGACGCTCTTGTGGGTGGCGCGCGCCTCGAGCTCGAACACATCGATCCGTCCGCCGGCATCCTGCGCCCCATCGGCAAAAAGGCCGTCGCTTGGAGCGACAGCCTCGAAATTGCGCAACAGGGCGAACAGATGCCCGGCACCGCTGCGTCGGCTGGTAATGACGGTGATCCCGTCCATCCGCCGCGATCGCGATCAGGTCGAGCTGGTCTTGGTCTTTCTGAGGCCCAGCGACGTCAGGATGTTGCCGAACAGATCCACCTTGGCGCCGTGCCGGCTCATGATGAAGTACTGCTGGCAGATGCTCAGGAAGTTGTTCCAGCTCCAATAGATCACCAGCCCTGCCGGGAACGTCCCCAGCATGAAGGTGAATACCACCGGCATCCAGTTGAAGATCAGTTGTTGCGTCGGGTCCGCCTGCTGCGGGTTGAGCCGCATCTGCACCCACATGGTGCAGCCCATGATCAGCGGCCAGATGCCGAGATGGGCCAGCCCGCCGACCAGGGGCAGCGCCGTCGGGTCCCACGGAATCAGCCCGAACAGCGTGAAGATGTTGGTGGGGTCTTGCGCCGCCAGGTCCTGGATCCAGCCGAAGAACGGCGCATGCCGCATCTCGAGGCTGATGAAGATCACGGTATAGAGCGAGTAGAACACCGGAATCTGCACCAGCACCGGCCAGCAGCCGGCCAGCGGATTGATCTTCTCGCGCTTGTAGAGCTCCATCATCGCCTGCTGCTGCGCGGCGCGGTCGTCCTTGAAGCGGGCCTGGATTTCCTTCATCTCCGGCTGCACCCGCCGCATCGCTGCCATCGAGGCGTAGGAGCGGTTGGCAAGCGGGAAGAACAGGGCCTTGACGATCACCGTCAGCAGCAGCATGGCGAGGCCGAAATTGCCCAGGAAGCCGTAGAGGAACCGCAGCAGGTAGAACATCGGTTTGGTGATGAAGAAGAACCAGCCCCAGTCGATCAACAGCTCCAGCCGGTCGAAATGGTACTGGCTCTCATACGAGGCGATCACCGCCTCTTCCTTGGCGCCGGCAAACACATAGCTCTTGTTCTCGGCGGTCGCGCCATTGGCGACCGTCACCGGCGTCGAGTCGACGAAGCTCGTCTGGTACTCGTCGATGTTGTTGGGCTTGAGGTAGGTGAACTGCGCGTTGATCTGCGTGCCCGGCTCGGCGATCACCGCCGTTGCCCAGTACTTATCCGTGAAGCCGAGCCAGCCCGAGGTGTTGTCGAGCCGGATCTGCTTGTCGCCCTGCAGGTCCGTGTACTTCTTCGAAATCTGGTTGTTCGAGCCCAGCACGCCCACCGGCCCTTCGTGCTGCACGAAGAAGTTCTGCACGTGCGGCGTGCCCTCGCGGATCACGCGCGCATAGGGGAAGAGCTGCACGTCCGCGCCCGACTTGTTCTCGACGCTCTGGGTCACCGTGAACAGGTAGTTGGCGTCGACCGCAAAGCTGCGGTGGAACACCAGGCCCGCACCATTGTCCCAGCTCAGCGTCACCGGCGTCGTCTGTGTCAGCGTGCCACTGCCGTCGGCGGTCCATACGCTCGAGCCGTCCGGCACCTTCACCGAGCTGCCGCTGGCAGGGGCCCAGCCCTGCTCGACGTAATAGGCATAGGGCAGGCCCTGCTCGGTCTCCACGCCCGAGGGCGACAACAGCGTGATGATCGGCGAGCTCGGGTCGACCGTCTCGGTGTACTTCTTGAGCTCGAGGTCATCGAGCCGCCCGCCGCTGAGATTGATCGAGCCCTTCAGCGCCGGCGTGTCGATGGCGATGCGCTGCGTCGCAGCGATTGCCTGGGCGCGGTCGGTATAGATCTTGCCGCCGGTGGCGCTGGTCGCCGTTGCCGCCGGCGTTGCGGCGGTCGTGCCGTTGGGTGTCGTGGTCGAGGTCGCAAGGCCGGGATTGGCGGCCGAGGCCTGTTGGGCAGCGAGTTCGGCCTGCTGCTGCGCCTTCTGCATCTGCGGCCCGGCCACGAAGAACTGCCACCCGAACAACACCACCACGCTGAGCACGATGGCGATAATCATGTTGCGGTTGGATTCGTTCATTCTCTCTCAGGTCCTGGCGTCACGCGGCACGGCGTGCACTTTGGCTATGGCGGAAGAAAGGTCGGCAACGACCTTGGCAAACGGTTCGCTCAGCGCCTCGCGGCGGCCCACGAGCACGTAGTCATGTTGGGGCAGGAACTGGACGCCGCAAGCCCTGGCGGCTGCGCGCAAACGCCGCTTGATGCGGTTGCGCTCGGGGGCGTTGCCCACCTTCTTGGTGACGGTGAAGCCGACGCCGGCATCGGCGGCGTCCACGGCGGCGGCCTGCAGCGAGAACGCGTTGCGTCCGGCGCGCCGGCCCTTGGCCGCATTGAGGAACTGCGCCCGTTTGCGGAGGCGCCGAAGCGATCCGTTGCCCTGGGGCGCCGCCGTCATGCGGCCCGTTCCCTTAGGCCGAGAGCTTCTTGCGGCCGACCTTGCGGCGCAGGTTCAGGATCTTGCGGCCATCGCGGGTGGCCATGCGGGCGCGGAAGCCGTGGCGGCGGGTGCGCACAATCTTGCTCGGCTGGTACGTACGCTTCATAGTCTTACACCACGCCGGGCGCGGTCCTCTGTGCTCGTCACTTGCGCTAGATCGGTGCCACGCCGCTTTAGGCCAGCAAACGCCGATCCGTCACGCGGGGCAGGTTGCGGGCGGCTATACTGAAATGGCCCCTATAAGTCAACGCATCCGGTCACCTGCGCCCGGCGCCGGTGTCGCGCCACCACGTGACACAATTTCACGGTCATTTTGCGTCCCCTAAAGCCATTTTTGCCGCCGAATTTGGCGTTTTGCCCGCCTTGCTCTAGAACCGGACAAATCCTGCGTTTGCGGCGCTAAGGGGCTGGATTGGCGAGCGTTTTGACACCCGATTTGTGCGTGATCGGCGCCGGCGCCTCCGGCCTCGCCGTCGCCGAGGCCGCCCGGCGCCTCGGCGCCAGCGTCACCATCGTCGAGAAAGCGAGCTTCGGCGGCGCCTCGCTCCGCTCGGGATCCCTTGCGCTTCAGGCGCTTGCGGCGGCGGCCCGGCGCACGGCGCTGGCCATCACCAGCCCCCCCTTCGGCGTCTATCCCGAGGAAGCGCCCAAGGTCAGCTTCCGCAAGGTCCACGACCATATCGCCGAGGTCATCGCCCGCACCGCGCCGCAGGTCTCCGAGGCCCGTTTCGCCGCCCTGGGCGTCGACATCGTCAAGGGCGTGGCTGCTTTCGCCGACCCCCGTACCGTCAAGGTCGGCGACAGCGAAATCCGCGCCCGCCGCTTCGTCCTCGCCACCGGCGCCCGCCCGCTCCTGCCTGATATCCCTGGGCTTTTGTCGGTTCCCTACTTCACCCAGGACACCATTTTCGACAACACCCGCAAGCTCACCCACCTGGTCGTCCTCGGCGCCGGTCCAATGGCGGTCGAACTTGCCCTCAGCTACAACCGCCTCGGCTGCGAGGTGAGCATCGTCGAGACCGGCAGGATCCTGCCCCAGATCGATCCCGAGCTGGCCGAAATCGCCCTGCGCCGCTTACGCGACGAAGGCGTCAAGCTCTACGAAAATGCCGCCACCGTAGCCGTCCAGGCCCGCGCGCAGGGCATCGGCGTCGTCATCCGCACCACCGGCGAGGACACCCTCACGCTCGATGCCTCGCACATCCTCGTGGCCACCGGCAGCGCTGCCAATCTCGAAGAGTTGCAGCTCGATGCCGCCCGTATCCGTCGCTCGAAATCCGATCCGGGCGCACTCTCGCTCAACCAGTCGCTGCGCACCACCAACCAGCGTGTCTACGCGGTCGGCGAGGTTGCCGGCCACGCGCCGGCCCCGCATCTCAACGCCCTCGAGGCAGACCTCGTCGTCCGCGCCGCGCTGCTCAATCAGCCCTCGCGCTACGATCCCGCCGCCGTGCCGCGCCTCATCCTGACCGATCCCGCGATTGCCGAAATCGGTCTCAGCGAGGCGGTGGCGCGTGCCCGCTTCAAGTCCGGCTTCGAGGTGCTGCGCGCCGGTTTCGCCGAGAACGACCGCGCCCGCGCCGAGCGCAACGGCATGGGTATGGTCAAGCTCATCGTCGCGCGCTCGGGTACCATCCTCGGCGCCGGTATCGTCGGGCCGGGCGCCGCCGAGCTGGCAGCGATCTTTGCCACAGCCATCGTCCTCAAGCTTCACGCCTCGCGCCTGATCGAGGTCACCGCGCCGCATCCGAGCTATGCCGACATCGTCCGCAGCCTCGGCGAGCAGGCCTTTGCCGGCAGCGCCCAGGCGCGCGCGCTGGCCCGGCGCCTCCGCTTCAGCCGCTTGTTGCCCTAGGGCTTATTGGGTAAGGAGGGCGGAAGATGACAAGCGAGCCCCGCGCCATGCCCGGGCCGTTTTCCGGGCTCTCGGTCAAACTCATCGCCACGATCACGCTGGTGATCCTCGCGGTCGAAGTGGTGATCTATCTCCCCTCGGCAGGCAACTACCGCCAGTCCTGGCTCGATGACCGGCTGCGCGTCGGCATCGTCGCCGCCCGCGTGCTCGACGCGGTGCCCGATGCCATGGAGCTGCCCAAGATGCTGACCAATAATCTGCTGCATTCGGCCGGTGCCATCGCCCTCGTCTATCGCCGCAACGGCCAGAGCCAGCTGATTGAGCTCGACGAAAAACCCATGCCGCGCCAGGCGGTGACGGTCGATATGCGCCAGACCGACTATCCGACGCTGATCATGGGCGCCCTCGATACCCTGACCCATGGCGGCGACCGCATCCTCAGGATCGTCGGCAATTCCGACGGCGGCGAGGCGCAGTCCGAGGTCGAGGTGATCATGGACGAGGCGCCGCTGCACGCCGACCTGCTCAACTACTCGTGGAATATCGTTCTCATTTCCCTGATCATAGCCATCCTCACGGCCGGCGTGCTCTATATCCTGGTCAGCCGCCTGCTGATCGACCCGATCCGCCGCCTCACCGGCAACATGGTCGCCTACCGTATGGCGCCCGAGAACGCCTCGCTCATCATCTCGCCCACGCGCCGCAAGGACGAGATCGGCATCGTCGAGAACGAACTGGCGGCGATGGAGACCGACATCTTCTCCATGCTGCGTCAGCGCCGGCATCTGGCCGACCTCGGGCTCGCCGTCGCCAAGATCAACCACGATCTGCGCAACACCCTGACCTCGGCACAACTCCTGTCGGACCAGGTGGTGGCGCTGGACGACCCCAAGATCCAGCGTCTCGCCCCGCGCCTGCTGCACTCCATCGACAAGGCCGTGGCCTTTGCCGAATCCGTGCTCGATTACGGCCGGGAGGCAGGCACGCCGCCGCGCCCGGTGCCGGTTGACTTGCGCGCGTTGGTCGACGAATCGGCGATCGACGCCGGCGCCATGCGCCACCCCGACATCGCCTACGCCAACGCCGTGCCCGACGGCATCTCCCTCAGGGTCGATCCCGAGCAGCTCGCCCGCGTCCTCGTCAATTTGATCAAGAATGCCCGCGAAGCCCTAGAGGCGGCAGCCGACAAGGTCATCGACCCCCGGATCGAGGTGACCTTCACGGCCGGCGCAGGAAATATCGTCGTCGGCGTCGCCGACAACGGTCCCGGACTGCCACCGCGGGCGCGGGAGAACCTATTCGTCGCCTTCGAGGGCTCGGCCAAGGCCGGCGGCACCGGCCTCGGCCTTGCCATCGCCCGCGAGCTGGTCGCCGCCCATGGGGGCGTTCTCAATTACGTGCCGCTTGATCCGGGCACCCGCTTCGACATCACCCTGCCGGCCGCCCTCCGCCTCGCTTGACCGCCCCGAGCGCCTTCTATATGGGTGGCCCGCTTCCGGCCGTACGGCCGCACGAAGCCACGCGCCCGTAGCTCAGCTGGATAGAGCACCAGACTACGAATCTGGGGGTCAGGAGTTCGAATCTCTTCGGGCGCGCCATTCTCGGACAAACCTGGGCATCGCTACCGCGCGGAGTCATGTCCGTCCGAATGGTGAGGTCAACGCGCTCCTTGAGGGCGGCATCGGGCGGATTGGCGATACCAGCCTCGATGGCGTCATAGAGTCGATCAAGCCGTACTATCGCACTGAGACTCGCAATGAGGAGACGTGGCCCTCGAGCGATCCACTCAAGCTGGCGGTCGGACCAATGCCGAAACCGCCTCCGGGATGTTTCCGGATGTTCCCATTCGCTCGATCACCAATGGCGTTCATCCCAGCACGTGGACGCACCGCTCGCTTGCGGAGGTCTTTGATCGGCGTATTCCGCACTGGCGCCATGAGCCTGAGGTGTTGAGCTTTGCTGACCAGATCCCCGACGAGGAAGTGTGGTCAGCCCACCAAGAGGCAAAGCGGGAACTTCTGGCGCTCACGAGTCAGGTGACCGGGCAGAGACTCGATCCTGACCTGCCCCTGATAGGCTTCGCCCGTCGTATGACAGCATATAAGCGACCGGATCTTCTGTTTCGAAATCTTGATCGGCTGCGTCGGGTTGCCCAGAAATGCCCGCTTCAGATCGTCTTCGCAGGAATCGCGCATCCCTCTGACCTTCCCGGCCTTGAACTGATTGAGGAATTGCACAGATGCATCGATGCATTAACGCCCACCGTCCCGATCGCTTTTGTGCCGGGCTACAACATGACACTTGCCCGACACCTGGTGGCAGGGAGCGACATCTGGCTCAACACCCCGCTGCCTCCGTTTGAGGCGTCGGGCACCAGCGGCATGAAAGCCGCTTTGAACGGTGTCCTCAATCTCAGCGTTCTCGACGGATGGTGGGTGGAGGGGTGTGTCGAAGGGGTAACTGGATGGGCCATCGAGAGTCAGGGACGGTCCGATGTCGACGCGCTTCTGATCAAACTCGAGGAGACTGTGCTGCCTCTCTTTGCCGATCAGCGGGACCGGTGGGTGTTCATGATGAAGCAGGCAATCTCGAAACTTGGGCCGATGTTCAACAGTCACCGAATGATCAGGCGGTATGCCAGCGAGGCGTACTTGGCTCGACCGTAATCCAGGACGGGCTAGGAAGATTGGCACCGGCGTTGCCGGGTCAAGACGGCAGTCACCGGCTTCGGGGCTTGGTACCGGCGAAAGGTTGATGATGGCCAGTTGGATGACAGCTTCATCATGCCTTGTGTATCACAGGAGAACTGGTTCGCTGGTCGCATTCGGCCTGGTCATGGTTGCTCTTCTCGCCCCGCGCTCGCCGACGAGTCTGAGGGTGACCAGGACGTGGCTCGCGAACTCCGCGACCACAGGGACATTGTATCCTTGGGTGATATCGTCAAGCGCATCGAGCGGCAGGATCACGGCGTCGTGGTGAGCGTCGAACTTATTCGAGTCGGCAAGTACTGGGTTTGTCGCCCGCAGGTCGTCAGGTTCGTGTCAGGGAGGCTGTCTAGGCCAGGAATGTTCGATCCACACAGGGAGTTAACATGCTTCGCCCAGCTCTCCTCGCTTTCGTTTTGATTGCCGCCAGCGCTCCGGCTTTCGCTGCCGGTGCCAGCTGCAGCACGGCCGACAAGTCAAAGTTTCAGCCGCAGAGCAACCTCGAAAAGATGCTAGAAGCCACTGGAATGACGGTACGGCAGATCAAGACTGAGAAAGGCTGTTACGAGGTCTACGCGGTCGACAAAGCGGGAAAGAAGGTCAACGCGGCGTACAATGCCGAGACGCTTGAGAAGGTCGACAATCCCGAAGCTGGGGAGGGTTGAACCCTGTCCAATCGGGCTATAGACGCGCGCCCGTGGGTGCGCGTCTGGGATATTGTTGTGAGAGTGTTCCACTGGATGTTGGTTGCAGCCTTCACCGTTGCTTGGCTGACACGCCACGGATCGGAGGATATCCATCATTTGGCGGGCTATGCTGCTTTCGGTCTAGTGAGCCTGAGGGTGATCTGGGGGATCGTGGGTACACACTATGCTCGCTTCACCCAGTTCACGCGTTCGCCCCGCACGGTCGTCGGCTACTTACGCGACGTCGCGATAGGGCGGGAGGCGCGCTTCATCGGTCACAATCCCGCTGGAGGAGCAATGGTCCTGGCGCTGCTGTTCACGATGGCCACGACAGCGGCGACAGGCTGGCTTTCGACCACGGACCAGTTCTGGGGGGTGGAGTGGGTATCACGCTTTCATGAGTTCAGCGCCAAGCTCTTGCTGTTGCTGGTACTGGGTCATCTCGCTGGAGTCGCCCTAGCCAGTTTCAGACATCGAGAGAATTTGGTGTGGGGAATGCTGAGTGGAATGAAACGGGCCGCCGAGGAGGGGGACATCGAGTAGGCCCATTCGGTAGACTGACGGCGAACCAACTATGCGGTCAATTCACCTCTCGCCACATTGAAAGCCGGTCCATAAGTCTCGGAACAACAGTCTCGCGCCCGACGTTATGACGCGAGACGCATTCACGGTGAGTTCTGAATTCGAACCACGCGCCTTGCAGACGAAACGCTCAATCGGCAACCTTGGACTCCTCCGTGAGAAAAGAGGCATACGTCTCGAGATCAGGAACGTTTGCATCGGCGGCAAAGAAGCGCTGGCGATCTTGTCGGATAGCCTCGCTCCGTCGTTCGGTGGCATGGGACGGTTGGCGGGTTTCGAGTATTGTCGAAACGCACTTGCCCGCATCGGGGATTGCTCCGCCCGCACGCAACAGGCCAATCCTGTGACCGTGCGTCCCGAGCGACAGGGGAGGGCCGCTTTGCATGTCGTCGCTCTTCTCATCGTGGCTGCATTGATTGTCTCTGCGGTGTTTCTGGGATTCAGCGTCAGCAGAGGAACGTCGCAGACTTTCGATGAACGGGTTCTACTGCTGCTGCGTGTGCCCGGCGAACCCATGACCCCCATCGGGCCGGTTTGGCTGACCGAAGTTGCCCGCGACTTCACCGCGCTGGGCGGGGTTGCCGTCCTGACGCTGCTGACCTGTTTGGCCACGATCCACTTGCTGTTGAGACGAGAATGGGGCGCGGCTGTCCTGGTCGCCGTGGCCGCGATCAGTGGGACGATGATCAGCAACGTCCTCAAGGACGTGTTTGCACGCCCCAGACCTGAACTGACGGCGATCGCAGAATATGGCGTGGGCAGTTTCCCAAGCGGGCATTCAACGGCCTCCGCCGTGATCTATCTCACGCTGGGGCTCTTGCTGGCACATGCGGCCGAGCAGCAGTCTATAAAGGTCTTTTACGTGCTGACCGCGATCTTGCTCACAACTCTGGTCGGGCTCAGTCGCCTCTATCTGGGCGTGCACTATCCGACCGACGTAATGGCCGGTTGGGCCATCGGCTCCGCCTGGGCGCTCAGTTGCTCGCTCGTCGCCGCCGCAATCGGCAGCCGGAAGCACCCACGAAGCGCATGATCCGCGATGGACTCGCTGTCGCGCTCTGGGGCCCCCAAGGGTCCTGGAACATCGATCGCGGTCTCGCTGGTCGATCTTGTCAGGGTCGGCCTGGAGGTCGTCCCGCTCGCGATCGACATGATCAACGTCTGCGGGAGACCTTCCCCAAGCGGTGGCAGGCCGAAGCGTTAGTGCCAGACGATGCGCGCGGAGAAACCGTCCGGTTGCCCGGGCGCCGGCGAGCGCAAACGCAACTCTCCTCCAGTCTGCCGCATGATCGTGTCGACAATCGCCAAACCGAGACCGACGCCACCTGGACGGCTGGTGCCGCGCTCGAAACGCCGAGTAAGGCTGCCCAAGACCTGTGGTGGAATGACGGGACCGCTGTTTCTGACCTCGACGGAATGCTCCTCCTGGGTGATCTCAATTGGTCGGTCCGCGGCGCCATGCGCGAGGGCATTGTCGATCAGGTTCCGCATCACGATGCCGAACGCATCGATGTCGATCGGAGCGAGGAGGTTCGCGGCGCGTTCTTCCAGGCGGAGCGTCCGGTCGGCGGGGAGGCGACGCTGGACGTCCTCTATCACAACGCGAAGGGCCGGCAGCAGCTCGATCGAACCTGTCGCACGTGCCATTCCGGCATCGGCGCGAGCGAGCTGGAGCAGACGGTCAGCCAGTTGGCGAAGGCGCACAAGGGATTGCTCGACCTGCTGGGCGCGCTCTTGTTCAGGATGCCCCTCCAGCTCCGCGATGAGGCGCTGCAATTGCGCCAGGCTACCAGCAATCGGGGTGCGCAACTCGTGGGCGCTGTTTGCCGCGAACGACCGCTCCGCCTCGAGCGCAGCGTCGACCCGGGCGATGAGCCCGTCGACCGCGTCGCCGATCGGCCGGAGCTCGACCGGAAGGTCAGCCACGTTGAGCGGAGTGAGGTTGGTGGCATGGCGCGCGGAGATCTCGGCGCTTAGCACTCGGACCGGCCGCAGGCCATTGCGCACGGCGAGGAAAATTCCCAGGGCCGAGAGCGGAATCAGTAGGGCGATTGGCCAAAGGAGCGCCAATATGCTGCCGATCAGCGACTGCGAACGATGCTCTGCTGCTTCGGCCACCTGGATGAAGATGTCGTGTCCGGAGGAGCTGAGCGTGTAGATGCGCCAACGGCCGGAGTCAGCAAAGCCGGGGGAAAGCGGTGCGTCGAACGGAGTGTCGGGGGCATCGTGCGAGCGCAGCAATATTTCGCCGCTGGGGAGTCGCATCTGGTAGACGATGTACTCGGAGGCGGCATCGTTGTAGAGCGGAACTTCATGCGCGTCATGCGCCTCGTGCTGCTCGCCCATCTCGTCGCGAAAGCCATCGAGCGCCAAGGGCAGGAGGCGCTCGGCAGTTTCTTGAAGACCGCCGTCGAAGGCCTCGTTGAGGCTGAGCCGGAGAGAGTTGGCGGCCAGGGACGCCGCCAGCAGCCACAGTGCGACGGCCCCGGCAGTAAGCGCGACGATCAACCAGCGGGTTAGGCTGCGCGGCCGGATCATTCTTCGCCCACGCGGTAGCCGAGGCCGCGCGCGGTGTGGATCAGGTGGTTGCCGACCTTCTTGCGCAGGCGGCTCACATAGACTTCGACGGCGTTGCTTTCCACTTCGGCGCCGAACGCGAAGAGCGCATCCTCCAGCTGAGCCTTGGAGACGAGGAGGCCCGGGTGTTGCGTGAGCTTTTCGAGCACCGTCCATTCGCGAGCGGTCAGGTCAAGAGGGCGGCCGTGCAACAGCGCGCGCCGCTGGGCGAGGTTGATGGTGAGGGGTCCAATGGTCGTCAAAGGGTTGGGATTGCCGCCGTAACGCCGGGCCACCGCGCCGATCCGGGCCATGAGTTCGCTCAGGTCGAATGGCTTCACCAGGTAGTCGTCGGCGCCCGCATTGAGCCCCTCGATGCGGGTACTCAGCTGGTCCATGGCGGTGAGGATGATGACGGGCGTAGTGTCGTTCGCCTGGCGGATCGTGCGCAGGAAATCCATGCCGCGGCCATCCGGCAGGTTGAGATCGAGCAGCACGAGGTCGTAAGGCATTGTCGAGCGCGCCGCGACGGCGTCGTCGAGCCGGGTCATCCAATCCACCGCGTGTCCGCCGGCGGCAATGTGATCGCGCACGGCGCTCCCCAGCGTGGTGTCGTCTTCGACGAGCAATATCCGCATTTCGGATCCCAATCCGTGTCGAGACTAGCCTACGCGTGGGCCGCCGTCAGGGTGCAGTTGCTCCCGGTCGCTAGGAGGGAAAGCTGACGGAAACCTGACAGGGGGCGCCTGTCCGCGTCAGGCTGGCGTCAGTTTGAGGGCGCCATCTGTCCGGCATCAAACGACAATTCTGCGGATATTCCCGGTGAAAAAGACCCTCTTCTCTCTCGCTTTTGTCGCGGCGTCCGGCACCTACGTCGCCACCGCCAACCATGTCTTCACCCTCCCCGGCGAAGATGGTCCAGCGGCGGAAGCGCAATTGCCGGACGCATCGGCCTCGCTCGCTCCCTCCGCGCACAGCGCCGCTCCGACGTCACCGAGCGCCAAGGCTGCCGCAAGCCCCGCCAGCTCGGCGCAAGCGGTGACGCCCTCGCTCCTGACCGCCCCGACGCCAATTGCGGTGCCCGCACCGACGGCCCCCGTGATCGTAGCGCAGGCATTGGCCCCTGC
>JAEWCE010000105.1 GCA_023390785.1 Pseudomonadota bacterium | reverse complement strand
GCGGAACTGGCGCTGTCGTGATGGATCTGCTCGAACTGATCCATTGCCCGGTCATGGTACTCGCTCGCCTTGTGGTGCTGGATCAGCATCATGGCGACGTCGTTGCATTCCTGCCGGTCCATGGTGTTGCTACGCCTGTTTGACCGGAAGGCTGTTGCATTGCAGCGCACCGGCCGGCTCGGAACCTATGCCGTTTCGCTCGGCCAGGAGGCGGTGTCGGTCGGAATAGCCAGTGCAATGCGGGAAGAAGACGTTCTGTTGCCCTCCTATCGCGACAACGGCGCGCTGCTCTGGCGCGGCGTCAAACTGGAGGAAATACTGTTATTCTGGGGTGGCGACGAACGCGGCAATCACTTCTCCTCTGGACCGCCGCACGATTTCCCGTTCTGCGTCCCCGTCGGATCACAGGCGCCGCACGCCGCCGGCGTCGCCTATGCTTTCAAACTACGCAAAGAGCCACGTGTCGCCGTTTGCCTGTTCGGCGACGGCGCTACCTCGAAAGGTGATGTCTACGAAGCAATGAATTTTGCCGGCGTGCACAAATTGCCAGTCGTGTTCGTCGCCACCAATAATCAATGGGCCATATCGGTACCGTTGCGGTTGCAGACCGGCTCGGAAACACTGGCGCAGAAGGCCATCGCCGCCGGGTTCACCGGTGAGCAGGTGGACGGCAGCGACGTGGTGGCGATGCGCGCCGCGGCTGAAGAAGCTATTCGCGCCGCCCGCGAAGGCGAAGGTCCCCGCTTTATCGAGGCGGTCACCTATCGGCTTGGTGATCACACAACCTCCGATGATGCGTCACGCTACCGCTCGGCTGAAGAAGTTCAGGCCCATTGGAAGGAAGAGCCGATTGCGCGGCTAAGGGCTTATCTTGCTGGCCAGAATATGTGGAGAAAAGCGGACGAGGAAAAGCTTGCAGCCGAGTGCCATGAGCGCATCGAGGCCGCGGTCGAACGCTATCTGGCAACGCCGCCACGCCGGCCTGACACCATGTTCGATCACCTATATGCCGATCTGCCAGAGGTCTATGCCCCGCAACGTAATGAACTCGCGGGAGAGGACTATGCGTGAGGTAACGTTGGTCGAAGCCATCAATCTCGCGCTTGGCCGAGCGATGGAGGATGATCCTGACGTGGTCGTACTTGGCGAAGATGTCGGCGTCAATGGCGGCGTGTTCCGCGCGACCGTGGGTTTGCAAAAGCGCTTTGGACCCGAGCGCGTCCTTGATACGCCGCTTGCGGAACTCCTGATCGCCGGGCTCTGCGTCGGCATGGCCGCGCAAGGGCTGAAACCCGTCGGCGAAATCCAGTTCATGGGGTTTCTCTATCCCTGCCTCGATCAATTGGTGAACCATGCATCGCGAATGCGCAACCGCACCCAGGGGCGGCTCACCTGCCCGATGGTGCTACGCACGCCGCACGGCGCCGGTATTCGCGCGCCCGAGCATCATTCCGAAAGCACTGAGGCGATGCTCGCCCATATTCCAGGCTTGCGTGTCGTCATGCCCTCATCGCCGGAACGCGCATACGGACTTCTGCTTGCCGCGATCCGCGATCCTGATCCCGTGGTGTTCCTGGAGCCGACGCGGCTATACCGCGCAGCCAAGGGCGAAGTGGAGGACGATGGCGAGGCTTTGCCGCTGGATGTCGCCTTTGTCCTGCGCGAAGGCCGCGACGTCACGCTGGTCAGCTGGGGCGCGGCACTGAAGGAGACCATGGCCGCGGCCGACCTGCTATCCGTCGAGAACGTTTCCGCCGAGGTGATCGACCTCGCCACGCTCAAGCCCTATGATGAAAAAACGGTGCTCGGCTCGGTCGCCAGGACCGGGCGCTGCGTCATCGTGCACGAGGCCGCACGCACCGGCGGATTTGGCGCCGAGATCGCCGCACTTGTCGCCGAACACGCGCTCTCTTCCCTGCTTGCCCCGGTGACCCGGGTCACCGGTTACGACACCATCATCCCCATGGCGCGCCTTGAGCAACACTACATGCCATCGGCCGAACGCATCGTTACCGCCACGCGCAAGGTGTGCCAGTTCAGCTGAACAGCAACGGACTCCGTTCCATGCGCCAGTTCACTCTGCCCGATCTTGGAGAAGGTCTTGAAGAGGCGGAGATCGTCACCTGGTATGTCAACGAGGGCGATCACGTCGTCACCGACCAACCGCTCGTGTCCGTCGAGACCGACAAGGCGGTCGTCGAGATACCGTCGCCGTCGAGCGGCCGTATCGCGCACCTGTTCGGCGGCAAGGGGGATATCGTGAAGGTCGGCGCGCCGCTGGTCGAGTTTGCCGAAGGCACCGGGCAGGACACCGGCACGATTGTTGGCGAACTTGGCGGCGGCGATGATCCGCCTGCAGCAGCCTCCTCTTCCGCGCCAACGGCCGTACAGGAGCCTCAGGTTATGCCGGCGGTGCGCGCACTCGCGCGCAAGCTCGGCGTTGCTCTCGACCTCGTCGAGGCCACGGGACCCGGCGGCACCATCACGCGTACCGACGTCGAGCGGGCCGCGAGGGGCATGTCCCAAACCGAACCCGCCGAGCCCCTGCGCGGCTTGCGGCGCGCGATGGCTCAACGCATGGCGGTGTCCCATGCGGAGATCGTCCCCGCCACCGTCACCGATGAAGCCGATATCGACGATTGGCGGCAGGGCGAGGATGTGACCATCCGGCTGGTAAGGGCCATCGCCGCCGCCTGCAATACACAGCCTTCGCTCAACGCCTGGTATGATTCCCGTGCGGGCGAGCGTCGCCTGTTCGCGCGCATCGATCTCGGCATCGCCGTCGATACGGAAGGCGGCCTCATCGTTCCCGTGCTGCGCAACATCGCGGAGCGGAGCGTCCCGGACCTGCGGAGCGGACTTGACCGGTTGCGGGCCGACGCGATCGCCCGCTCGATCCCTCCGGAAGAGTTGCGCGGCGCGACCATCACGTTGTCGAATTTCGGGATGATCGGAGGCCGGTTTGCGAATCTGGTCATCGTGCCGCCGCAGGCGGCAATCGTGGGCGCCGGCCGGATTTCGGAGCGCGCGGTCGCGCATCGCGGCCAGCCCGCGGTGAGGCGCATACTGCCGCTGTCGCTCACCTTTGACCACCGCGTGGTGACGGGCGGTGAGGCCGCTCGCTTCATGGTCGCACTCAAGTCCGATCTTGAGCGGATTTCGTGAACCACCTGCGAGAGCGGGCCTAAGGTCGCTCAGCACGATGCCGATCAGAATTTTCCGAAGTCGGCTTGCGCTGCAAGCATTGCAGCGGGCGAAGGGCATCGAACCCTCGTATGCGGTTTGGAAAGCGCCAACATCCTCCAACGTCTGGATAAGAGGCTGCCAGCTGATGAATGCCGTCGTCGTCGACAAGTTGGAGACCCCCTACTCCAGAGGTTCCGACAGCAATCCTTGAGAAGCAGCGTCAGTACACAAAACGCGAAAGACGATCAGGGGAGACAGATATCAAGACCGCAAGGGTGAGCTGAATATTGAGGCTGGGCTTGTCTGTCGCCGCGGCGCCCGTACCCACGTGCGCAGCCGAGCCGGGAACCGTCCGCTTCGCCTTGAGTGGCGGCCCGCGGGGAAACCGTACTTAGGCGCTACCACCCGGCGCACGAAATTACAGCAAATCGTAGTTTGGCGTAGAAAATCGTCACGCATGGTAGCGGGGGAGCGACTCGAACCCCCGAGGTTGATACTCCGATTTTCGTCCTCCAGCCGGACTTCACCTCGACGAGCCAAATGCCTGTCGCCTTCCCACACCTGTCAACTGACAAGCTTTTCGCGAGTTGGGTTGTTAGTGCGTCAACTGGCTTCGTGAGTTTGCCTTTCGCTGAACGACTGCGACGGAGGTGATCAGGTTACCGACCATGAATGGGTGACGAACGATATAGCGGTCCCTCCTCAACGGGCAGCGGACTGCGCCATTTCCAAATGAAGCAACGAAAAAGGCGATTTGACGAGCAATTTCAACTGGCTGGGGCGGGAGGGATCGAACCTCCGAATGGCGGAATCAAAATCCGCTGATTTCTCGTTATCTTTCAAGACTCCGGCCGAACTTTCTCCCTTCGTTCGCCTGTTGATGGTCCTCGTGAATTCTGCTCGTTCGGAACGAAAATCGAGGAAATCGGCTTGCGGATCGAATTCCACTCAAGCTGGGAAGCGGCAGGTGGCCCTGCAGCCGGTGCCGGCCGGCTACAGCCAGTCGATATCGCTGATTATTTCGCCGAAGCGCAGCACCCAGGTCTTGATAAATTCGGCCGCGGCGATCAACAGCGGCCAAACGTCGATATTGAAGGCGTGAAGCAACACGTAGGCAAATGCCAGCACGATCAGCAAGGTTGGCAACATTTCAAAATAGGTGAACTTCGCCTTTGTAGCGCGCAATGTGGCAACCAAGTCCGCGGCGCTCGAATAGACAAGGCGCGCGCGGGTCTTGTCGGGCGGCCGAACATCTGCGCCGAACTCGCCACCCGTCATTGCGTCGAGGAAGTCAGCCACGCGCGTGATGATCTGCTCATGCAGAGAAGACCGCGAGCGCTCCCGGATCAGGACCTGAAAGAAGTTGACCTTGAGCTGATAGCCTTCGAGCTTGCTCTCAGCGAGAGCCACTTTCGCCCGGGCCTCCGGTGAGGGCGCCGGCTTCGAGGTTTTCGCCGGCTTCCTCGTGATCCAATATTCGGCGGCCTGGTCGGCCGCCTCGAAGATCAATTTGCAGAACTCGTCAACACGCGCGTTGTGAGCATCGCGACGATTTTTCCAAAGCTGCTGCAGCAGCGCAAACGCAAGCGCGACGACTGCCGTTACAACAATCTTTTCGAAGTCGCTAATTTTTAGCCTGCGATGGCGTTGGGCTTTGCCTCGGAGATGTACCGCAGCGCCAGGCGCTTGTACGGCTCATAGAAGGGATCGTGGGCCACGATTTCCAGCGCCCCATTCAGCTGCTTCTGGTCGAATACGCGGAAGCGAATGAGGCCGCCAAACGCCTCTTCCAGAAACGACGAGAGATAGCCGCGGGGGCCATCCAGCACGACGGTGACCTTGTCGCCGCGCGCGACGGCATCCTTCAACGCAGGCGCAAGGGTACGGTCCCTGAACAGCTGGCCGCTATAGGGGCCGTCAGTGATCAGACGCCCGCCCGGGGTGCGCGAAAAATCTCTTCCGATGTCAATCACGGTGGTCATCTCTCTCGCCCGTCACAACAACATTTCCCACTCGACCAAAGTTCCTCGCAGGGGCGATGCGTGAGACGCGTGCTTTGGGGCTTCTCCGGCGGTGCAAGAATAGCTGCCATTGCGGCTAATGATCCTTACCGTACCGGTCCGACAGTTATCTATAACTTCCCGGATCACCGGCAACCCCTTCCCATGATACGACTTGCCTGTCGAGGACCGACCAAGTTCCACCGCTTTTGCGATGGTTTCGCCGTCCCGCTGCGGGGTGTCGGTAGGATTATACTCTCCACCGACCGTTTTCGCTACGCTAGCACGAAACTCGTCGAACTTGGTCCAACGCGGCAGGCTTACGGGGATCGATATCCCGTGATCGTAAATCGCTATGGTAAACCGTTTCTTACCTGGCTCGACGGCCCCCGCCATCCACCACTGCCTGGCCACGCCGCCATCGGTCAGCCAGAGCGGATAGGCGTGGTCCTGAACGTTCTGAATGGCCTCGCCCAGTCCATCGTAAACCCGAGACCGCCCCAACAGGGTCTCGCCATCGGCAACGCCGCCTGAACCGGCCAGTCCGCCAAGGCCCTTGATCAGCTGCTCGATCATCTCGCCGCGAACTTTGCTGCCGGTGATGAACGGGATGGTATAGACGCCGTCGCGCTCCTTCAGTTTCGTCAGCGGGTCTTCGACCCCGAGCAGATTCAGAAACCCAACATCATTGAGCGTGGCGAGCACCTCCGGCGCCCACAAGTCCACATTCACTGCCCGCATCAATTCACCCATGCCAAAGACCGAGATGGCCCGATCATATTCAGAGGCGAGAACCAGCGCAGAGACAGGCGTGATGTGTTTCAGCGTCGCAAAATCAACGTAGCTCTGCAGGCGGTTGGTCTGCAAAATCTTCTTGCCTTCCACCCGCATGCGAGCGAGACGCTTGCCCTGAATATCCATCCTGTGACGCAGCTGGGCGAGAAACCGTGAGACTTCCTCGTAGTTCTCGACCAGGCAAAAGTTTTCCGGCATCGGCACGCTGCTCTGCGCAACGCCCGTGCTGATCGTGCCCTTTCGATACAGCGATACCTGGTGGAGCCCCAGCCTCTGTTCCGGCTGCTGGCCGTCGGTCGAGGTCTCGCCGCGAAGACGCGCCGACGCCTTTTGCCGGAGCACCTTCCGACGCCGCATGGCATGCCGGGACTTCCAGACCAACCGCGCCTTTTGCCGAACCGATAGCCGCTTCACTCTCGAATTGGTCCCCGCCCGCCGAAGGGTTGAAAGGTGTTGCTAATACCAGTTTCCGAGGAAACGAGAAGGTTATTCGCGGCTGGTTCCACGCTTAAATTACGGCCGATCAGCTCAGCGGCGCATTGGGCCCCTTGCGTGCATCGCAGGGCTCGACACCCGGCCCCATGAACATCTTGTATTCGATTGTCATGCGAACCGGCGACGCGACCTTGCCGCGGTTGATCACACACCAGTTTGGATTCTGAGTTGGTGACAGCGACTCGTAGCGTTGACCAACTGCAATCCAGTAGCAGCTCGGATTATTCTGGCACGACATCGCCAGGGACAACGCCACAATGTATTCGAGCGTAATGGACATGCCGCACGACATAGCAGATTCGTAGGCACGCCAAAACCAAAGCTCGGCCAAGTGCTGGGCTTGATGTCGTGAGCCGCTATGCCTCCTTACCGCCTCCCCTGTAACTGGTCGCATTCCTTCCTGGCGGCCTCAACGCGGGCATCGATCCACCGGGCGAGATCAGTCAGGTAAATACCCTTGGCCGCCTTCTGGCTGGCCTCGATCCGAACAACCGGCAAGTCGATCTGACCGTTCGTAGCTTTCCGCGCGAACTCGGTCGGCGTCAGGTGGCTGAAGTAGTCGCGGCAGACCGCTTCCAGAGGAATGATTGCCGCGCCGTTGTATTGCGCCATCAGCAAGAAGGCGGTGTTCACGCCGCGATCTCCGCAGGCTCCAGGAGATAGTTCAGGCTGTCGCCATACATTAGCCAGGCCACGACGCGCTTCGTTATCGTCGCCCCGGCCCTGGTCGATGGTTGGACTAGCCGCAGGGAGCGAGCGAGCCGTTCGACCGGTGCTATCGCGAACTGGATCATGCTGTGCTCTTCATCCGGCAGAGCGGTTTCCGGAATGGCGTTGATTTCCGCGAGCGCAAGCAGCGCCGCCTGCTGAAGCTTACCAAATTTAGAAATCAGATAATCGTCGCCGCGAGTGACAGTGTTACCGAAGGCCGACATGGCAATCCATCCTTTCATGGTTGCGTTAAGACTGGCAACGTTATTTCATGTACATGAAATGATGTCAAGTATCATGTACACGAAAAAGTTGGATTGACTAAATTTCATGTACATGCAAATTGCCTAGCATGGGTCGAAAGAAACTATGGGGCGAGAACATCAATCTCACTTTGCCTGAAGGGGCAAAGGAGAGGATGGATGCCGTCTTGGAGCCCGGTGAAAATAGACTGGACATGATCCGTACCGCGATCGACCGGGAAGTAAGTCACCGCGAGCAAACTCAGCCGCGGAAGAAAGCCCAGGCGCGGAAGAAGCCATAGCGCGCATCTACAACGTTAGGCTGCTCCCTCTTTAGCCGAGTCGGCGGGCCGCTGGCTGTGGGCAAGATCACAATCTACGTTGCTTGGACTGCAACAGCGTTGCGATTCCTTCAACACGTCATCCTGTCCGTTTAATCGGGTGCGCGCTAACGGCTCGTACGATCATTCCTTTGCGCGGCCGAGCAGAGGCCATCCCCCCAGGAGGAAGCGTCACCACGACGGGACGTGTTCCAAAAAATCAAACCGAGCAGGATCGCCCGAATTAATCTTGGAATTCACGCCGTTCATCTCGCCGCAACCAGTAATAACATCACCTTCGGCTACCGTCAGTCGCGCCGTACCAGAGAGGGTGGTAGCGTTGATATTACTGTTCCAAGAGAATATTCCACTCAACCTTGTGCCGGCTGCGTTACTGATCCAGTGCCGACTGACCGTCGTCCCAGAATCCGCCGTCTGATACGCGTAGACGCCGAAAGTGAATGAGCCCGCGCGCGGGGCTTTAAACATATTGTTGACATAGCACAGGTTCAGTCCTGTCGGATCACCAATGACCGAGGTGGGGTAAGTGAGTATGGCTTTTCCGCCCGAAGGCGATTGATCGACAGCGCGAGTAAACGTCCCAACGAACGGGATTTGCTTCGCCTCAAGTACTTCCCAATTGGTTCCATTCGACCGCAGGAGAACGCTTTCATGCGCCCACATAACGATGTGGTCACCAGATCGTCCGATTGCGCCGGCAGGCGTCAAGATCGTGTAGAGTTTCGTTGCGCTGGCCGCCGCGGCCACAAGGAACGCCAGCACCTTGCCAGAATTACCAACGGGCGTTGGCAATGTCGTTGTGAACGCGGTGACACCGGAAATAAAGTGCAGCTTGCCAAATGCCGCGCTGGTAAGCACTGAGGCTGCGTTGAGGTTCACAGTAGTCGAAAGATCAAGGCCCCCGATGTTCCGGATGGAAGCGCCAGGGTCGGCAACATCCGATAGGTTTTGAGAACCCCGCATGTCCCCGCCGGGCGCCACCCATACCGACCCGCTGTAAACCTCCAGATAATCACTGGTCGTGTTGAATAACATATCTCCAGGCTGGAGCGGCGATCCGTCATTCCTCGTTGTCGGGTGATCTGCTTTAGCGCCCTGGTACACGTCAGCAAAATTGGCAACGTCCGAAATATTCGCGAGGACAGCGGCGATATCGGGCGCGCTAGCTGCGACAGTGTTAATATTCGCCTCGTTGGCCGCCACGGCATCTACGTTGTCTGCGCTGGCCACCAGGCGCATCGTGTTTTCGACTAGTTCAGCAAGATCGACACCGGAAGATGACGCTGGGATTGTGATTGCGCGATCCAGTCGCTCGCTCAATTGCTGATCACGCATCACGGCGAGATCGAGCGCGTCCTCTACGGTCTGAGCGAAATACGCGCCCTGGTTTTCAAGATCGGTTTCTTGCGTGAACGTGACATTGAGCAGCATCGTGATCGTCTGCGCCGCAGTCGGCGCGACCACCATCGTAATTGATCCGCCGTCCGCGTCGCCGACGCCGGACACGGTATAGTCCACATTGAGCGTCAGGATCGTTTCGATGCCATTCTCCGCGCGAATGACCTTGATATGTTCCTCATTGATAATGCGGAACTCGTAGTCGAAAGCCGTCGTCACGCCGTTCCCGATGTACGGACCGGATCGGTTCACTTCGCTTGCAACGGTCATTGGAGGCCTCGCCAATTCTAGAGTGGCGAGACCATGGGCGGCGAACGGTTATTTCTTAAACTTGCCCAGCAAAACCTGGTGACAGGCGTCGCTGGCAAGATCGCAATTGCTGTTGCTGAGATCGCAGCGAATCGTTGCGACTATCGCAACATGGAATCAATCGAAGTCGTCATGCTATGATAGCGATGTCGGGGCGGAAAGTTGCCGTGACGGCAACCCCGGGGGATGAATGATCAAATTGATGCTGATCGTCGCGACGATCGCGCTATGCTGTTTAAACCGTGCGAACGCCAATGAGCCGATCTACATGAGCGGGATCATGATGGCACCATGCTCCACCATCACAACTGCGATTGGCGATGACACGAACCCTAAGACCGA
>JAEWCE010000087.1 GCA_023390785.1 Pseudomonadota bacterium | reverse complement strand
GGCTTCCTGGCCGAAATTCTTGATCTGGTCCTTGAGGATCGCAGAGATTTCCGCGGCTTTGATGTCCATTATCCGACCTCTTTCATGGCGATCTTCATCGCCGTCAGTTTGGTTTTGAGGGAGCTGTCGATCATCTGCGAGCCGACCTTGACCACGAGGCCGCCAATCAGCGAGGGATCGACATGTTCGGTGAGCGTGACGGTCTTGCCGATCTTCTGCTTGAGCGTATCGGCGAGAGATTTGAGCTGGGCAGCGCTGAGCTTGGCCGCCGAGGTGACATCGGCGGTGACTTCGCCGCGATGCGCGGCGGCGCGCTGCTTGAAGGCGGCAATCATCGTGGGCAGCGCAAACAGCCGGCCGCTGCGGGCGACGACCTGGACGAAATTGCCCACAATGGTGTGCGGCTTGGCCTTGGCCAGCAGCACACGCACGGCCTGTGCCTTTTCCTCGGTATTGATCACCGGCGAGCGCAGGAACCGCGCGAAGTCCGGGCTTTCGTTGGCAAGAGCGAGCAGCTTGTCCAGCCCCGCTTCGACTTCGGCGACCGAATTGTCTGCCTGGGCGAGATCAAACAGCGCCGCCGCATATGGCCGCGCGATCTGGGTCAGCACCGAATTCTGCTCTGCCAATGCCGCTCCACCCTTTTGCTGGTGGCGTCCAAACCCGTGCGAAACGGGCAACTCTGACGCTCGTGAAAGCCTGGGGGCGGCCCACCGGCCCCCGAAACCGCGCCCCCTCTACCATGTGGCATCGTGGCGGCGCAAGCGCCGGGAACAGGCGATTTTCGGCCGCGATTGTCGCAGGTCCAAACCCCTGTGGCGACTCAGTAAAAGCTCATCGGGTCGATATCGACCTGGACGCGCAGATTGCCCTTGGCGCGGGGGCCTTCGGTGAGCCAGAATCGCACATAGCCGGACAGGTCGAAATCGCGCTGGCTCTGCACCAGAAGCCGCACGCGGTGGCGGCCGCGCACCATGGCGACCGGCGCATCGGCCGGACCGAAGAGCCGCAAGCCCTCTGCCATCGGCGCGGCGCCGAGCAGCGCCCGGGCGAACCCCATCGCCTCCTCGTGCTCGTTGCCCGAAACGATCAGCGCTGCCAGCCGCCCGAACGGCGGCAGGCCGCCTTCGGCGCGCGCCTCGAGCTCGTGCGCATAGAACGCCTCGCGATCCTGGCTGACCATGGCCTGCATCACCGGATGCGTCGGATGCCAGGTCTGAAGGAACGCCCGCCCGGCACGGCTGGCCCGCCCGGCGCGGCCGGTGACCTGGGTCAGGATCTGGAAGGTCTTTTCCGCCGCCCGCGGATCGCCATGCGCGAGCCCCAGATCGGCATCGAGCACCCCGACCAGCGTCAGCTTCTCGAAATGATGGCCCTTGGCCACCAATTGCGTGCCGATGACGAGGTCGTAGTCGCCGCGCTCGATCTCGGCGAAACGGTCACGCAATTGCGCGTTCGAGCCCATATCAGAACTGAGGATCACGGTGCGCGCGTCGGGAAAGCGCGCCGCCGCCTCCTCGGCGATGCGCTCGATCCCCGGCCCGATCGGGATGAGCGAATCCTCGACCCCGCAGGCCGAGCATGCCTTCGGCCGCTTCTGCTCGTGCCCGCAATGGTGGCACATCAGCACGCCGCGGAAGCGGTGCTCGACCAGCCAGGCGTCACAGTCCGGGCACTGATATTGATGCCCGCAGGCGCGGCAGAGGGTGAGCGGAGCATAGCCGCGGCGGTTGAGGAACAGCAGGGCCTGCTCGCCCCGGTCGAGCGTCGCGAACACTTCGCGCGCCAGCCGCGGCGCGATCCACTGCCCCTTCTCGGGCGGCTCCTCGCGCATGTCGAGCGCGGTGATGTCGGGCAGCCCCGCCTCGGCAAAGCGAGAGGTGAGCAGTACGTGCCGGTAACGGCCCAGATTTGCGTTGTTGCGCGATTCGACCGAGGGCGTCGCCGAGCTCAGGATCACCCGTGCCTCGGCGAAGCGGGCCCGCACCACCGCCATGTCGCGGGCGTGGTAGTTGACGCCGTCGGACTGCTTGTAGGCGCCGTCATGCTCCTCATCGAGCACGATCAGCCCGAGCTCGTGGAACGGCAGGAACAGCGCCGAGCGCGCCCCGACCACGGCGCGCACCGTGCCGTCATTGATGCCGCGCCAGGTGCGGGCGCGCTGGCCCGGCGTCATGTCCGAATGCCATTCGGCCGGGCGCGTGCCGAAGCGGCGGGTGAAGCGGTCGAGGAAGGTGTGGGTGAGCGCGATCTCGGGCAGCAGCACCAGCGCCTGCCGTCCGGCGCGCAGCGTGTCGGCCACCGCCTCGAAGAACACCTCTGTCTTGCCGCCGCCGGTGACGCCGTCGAGCAGCGCCACGCCGAATTTCTGCACGTCGAGCCCCCGGATCTGATCGAGCGCCGCCTGCTGCTCGGGGCTCAAGGCCGGCGGCGCCGCATCGGGGTCGGGGGGCAGCGCAATCGGCGGTGCCGGCATTTCGAGCCGCTGCAGCGCGCCGGCCTTTTCGAGGCCCTCGACCACCGCCGGCGACACGCCGCTGGCGCCGACGATCGCCGTCTTGGCCCAGGCAAGCCCATCGGCCACCGTCTCCAGCACCCGCGCGCGCGCCGGCGTCAGCCGGTCCGGCAGCAGCCCGGTGCGACGGAACGCCACCACCTGCCGCTCGGGCAGCAGCGCCTCGCTCGAGCGCAGCACCGAGCGCAGCACCAGCCCCGGTGGCGCCAGCGTGTACCGGGAAACCCAGTCGACGGTGCGCAGCAATTCCTCGCTGAGCGGCGGCACGTCATAGATGTGCTCGATGTCCTTGAGGCGGTTGTGGGCGTAGTTGTCCTTCGGCTCGCCCCAGACCACGCCGAGCGTCGCCCGCCCGACCAGCGGCACCGCCACGACCGAGCCGCGCGCCACCGTCATCCCGTAGGGCACCCGGTAGGAATAGGGCCCCTCCACGGAAACGCTCACCATCACCGCCACGATGTCGGAAAGCCGCGCGTCCATTTGTGCCCGCTTTGTTCACGTCGAATCCGGGTCTTGCAAGTCATTTATTCGCGTCTACGGTCGGATATGGCTGAAGCTCTGACGACGACCTGCTGCATTGCCGGGGGTGGACCGGCGGGAATGATGGCAGGGTTCCTGCTCGCCCGCGCCGGCATCGACGTGATCGTGCTCGAAAAGCACGCCGATTTCTTCCGCGATTTCCGTGGCGACACCATTCACCCCTCGACCCTGGAGCTGATGTACGAGCTCGGCCTGCTCGAGGCCTTTCTCGAGCTGCCGCACGACGAGGTGCACGAGCTCTCCGCCGAGATCGGTCCCGACCGCCTGCCGCTCGCCGATTTCCGGCATCTGCCGACGCACTGCAAATACATCGCGCTGATGCCGCAATGGGACTTTCTCGACTTCATCGCCGACCAGGCGCGGGCGCTGCCGAAGTTTCGGCTGCTGCTCAGCACCGAGGCCACCGGCCTGATCGAGGACAACGGCCGCATCGTCGGCATCACCAGCACCGCCGGCGATATCCGTGCCGCCCTGACCATCGCCGCCGACGGCCGCCACTCGGTGCTGCGCGAGGCAGCGGGCCTCGAGGTCGAGGACTTCGCGTCGCCGATGGATGTCCTCTGGTTCCGCATCTCGCGCCGGCCGACCGACCCAAAGGATACCTTCGGACACGCCGAAGCCGGACGGCTGATGGTGCTGATCAACCGCGGCACCTATTGGCAGATTGCCTACCTCATCCCCAAGGGCGGCGACGCGGCGCTGCGCGGCGGCCCGATCGAGCGCTTCCGCGCCGATGTCGGCCGCGTCACCCCGTTCCTCGGCGACCGGGTCGGGGAGATCGCCGGCTGGGACCAGGTGAAGCTGTTGACCGTCAAGGTGGACCGGCTGGCGCGCTGGCACCGCCCCGGCTTTCTCGCCATCGGCGATGCGGCGCACGCGATGTCGCCCATCGGCGGCGTCGGCGTGAACCTGGCAGTGCAGGACGCGGTGGCGGCGGCCAACCGGCTGGCCGCGCCGCTCGCGCGCGGCAGCGTCGACGAATCGGTGCTCGCCGCCATCCAGAAGCGCCGCGAGTTCCCCACAAAGGTGACGCAGGGCGCGCAGATCGCCGTCCAGAAGCGGCTGATCGATCCGCTGCTCAACACCGACAAGCCGCTCCGCGCTCCCTGGCTGCTGAAGCTGCTGTCGTCGATCCCGCTGCTGCGCACCATCCCCGCCTACGTCGTCGGCGTCGGCGTGCGCCCCGAGCACATCGGCCGGTGAGCGCGGGACGCGCCGGCGCCCCGCGTCGTGCTCATACCACCAGGATCGGCGAGCCGGCTGGAACGCGGTTGTAAAGATCGATCACGTCCTGGTCGAGCAGCCGCACGCAGCCGCTCGATACTGCCTTTCCGATCGAGCGTTCGTCCGGATTGCCGTGCAGGCGGTAGAGCGTGTCGCGATTGCCCTGAAAGATGTAGAGCGCCCGCGGCCCGAGCGGATTGTCGAGGCCCGGCGCCATGCCGTGGCGATAGGGTTCGAGCTCCGGTTGCCGCGCGATCATTTCGGCCGGCGGCGTCCAGGTCGGCCATTCGCGCTTGTAGGCAATGCGCGCCCGGCCCGACCACGAGAAGCCATCGCGGCCGATGCCGACGCCGTAGCGCATGGCGCGGCCATTCTCTCCCACCAGGTACAGCATCCGTTCGGCGGTGCTGACCACCACAGTGCCGGGTGCTTCGCCGGTCGGATCGTCGACCGCCTGCCGCCAATATCTGGGATCGACGAGGCCGATGCGTGCCGCCGGGATCGGGAATTTCTCGTCGGGCAGCGGCCCATACATGGCGAGGATGTCGGCGGGCACCGCGGTCTTGCCTGGCTCCCGGGCAGCAGCGAGCGACAGGCGCGGCGATTCGGTAGTGGCACAGCCGGCGAGCGCGAGTGCTGCCAGGCTGGCGGAGCCGGCCAGCAGCCGGCGGCGGTCGAACAAACGATTTGACATTTGAATATCTCGTATGCGGCCGAGCGCGACCGCGGTTGAACGAATGACGAAAGGTCAGGCGTTCAGGCGAGACGGGGCGGAGGGAGCTCGACGGCCAGGCAGCGTCCATGCCGGACCGGATCGTCGGCCAGCCCCAAACGCCATTGCGCCAGCGTAGCGCGCGGAATTTCGTCGCGCGTCGTGAGCCCACTCAGCGGCGTTTGCGGCATGGTGCGCTTGCCGCCGAGTTGCTCGCATGGTGATGGCTGCTGCGGAGTATCGGAGGATATGCTGATCAGCACCCGTCCGTCGGTGCTGTCGAGCCCCGAGCAGATGCCCATGGCAAGGCTCGCCCCGGCAAAGCCGCAGACGGCAAGAAACACCAGCACGAACGCGAACAGGCGGCGCATCCGGCGTCGATAGCCGAACCCGCCGCCCGGCGAAACCCACTTCACGGTGCCGTGCGCGAAGATGCCGCGCGCTCAGAAATTGCCCTTGAGGCCGACCTTGAGGCTTGCGACGTCGAGTTCGCCGCCGCCGATATTGTAGATCGGCAGCATCAGCGAATTGTCCGAAATCTGGCGATATTGCTTCGGCACGCGATCGGCGAAGGTCTTCTCGTACGAGCCCTCGGCAAACAGGCTCAGATGGTCGCTGACCGCATAGTCGATCTTGGCGTCGGCCGAGAGCATCTTGCCCCAGGTCATCTGGTCGATCGTGTAGCGCGGCGGCACGCGCAGATAATGGTCGTCGCGCGCCTGGCCCAAGAGCACGAGCCCGGCGCGGCCGCCCGCATCGACGGTCCACGGTCCGTCCTTCACGATGGCGTTGGCGCCTAGGAACACCGCTGGCAATTGCTGCCGGTATTTTACCGCCGGCACGTCCGGGATATTGCCGACGTCATTGCGGAAACCGCCGGTGCTGTAGATGTAGCTGCCACCGACCGCCGTCCATTGCGTGTCGGTATATTTGAAGCCGCCATTGACGTTGACGGTGACCGCTTCGTTGATCGGCAGGTCACGACCGAGCGCGACGTCGCCGCTGAAGTACCAGTCGAGATGCGTGTTGGGGCTGATCGACCGATCGCTCCAATCGTCCATGCCGTAGCCGGTATTGTAGGGCGGGATCCAGTCGTAGTCGGTCATCTTGGACTGGCCGGGGAGTGCTGCATCGAGATGTCCGCGCAGCGTCCAGCCGTCGAGGAGACGCGCCGATGCATCGAGCGAACCGATCGGCGACACGCCGGTCCAGATCAACTCGCTCAGATTGTTGGCCCCATCGGGCGGCGTGTAGACATGCTCGACGCCGGTGATCGACGCGACGCCCATGCTGCCGCGTAGAACGAAATTCGCGTCCGGATCGGCCACGCTGAAATCGCTGTCGCCGCTGAAGCCGGTACCCGGCGCGTCGTAGTCCACCTCGTAGTTCCCGCCGCCGCACACCGAGCAGCCGGACCCGTAGTCGGCGGCTGTGGCGGGCGTCAGCGAGCTCGCGACAAGGACAAACGGAACAATGGCGACAAGACCGAAAGTACGGTTAAACATGAAATGAGCCCCGATACTGAACACCGCCAATGTTCGCGCGTTATGGTTAACAAGGGCTAAGGGAGACTACGGATATGCTCGCTGCATGACTTCCACCGGCTTTCTCGCCGACGACACCGTCAATGGCCACGTCGCCGGCTGGCTGCGCGACCTCGGCGCGGTAAGTCGGCTCGCCGCCAGGACGCTGGAGGCCTACCAGCGCGACCTCGGCCAGTTCGTGACCTTCCTTGCAAGCCACACGGGCGGCGCCGTATCGCTTGCGACGCTGCGCGACATGCGCGCCGCCGACCTGCGCGCCTTCATGGCGGTGCGCCGGCAGGATGGTGTCGAGGCGCGCTCGCTTGCCCGCGCCCTGTCGGCCATCAAGAGCTTCTTCCGCTACCTCGAACGCGAGGGCGTGCTGTCGACCGAAGCGCTCAACACTTTGCGCACCCCCAGGACCAGGAAGTCGCTGCCCAAGGCCCTGACCGTGCGCGAAGCCAAGGCGGCGATCGCCACCACCGACGAGATGGAGGACCGGCCCTGGGTCGCCGCGCGCGACATGGCCGTGCTGTCGCTCTGCTACGGCGCCGGCCTGCGCATCTCCGAAGCGCTGGGGCTGAGCCGCGCCGATGTCGAAGGCCCGACGCTGCGCGTCACGGGCAAGGGCGGCAAGACCCGGCTGGTGCCGATCATCGAGCCGGTGCGGCAGGCCATCGAGGCCTATCTGAAGCTTTGCCCGTTCACGCTGACCCCGAGCCAGCCGATGTTCCGCGGCGTCAAGGGCGGCGTGCTGTCGCCGCGACTGCTGCAGGCGCGCATGGTGCAGTTGCGCAGCGCCCTCGGCCTGCCGCCCGGCGCCACGCCGCACGCCCTCCGCCACTCCTTCGCCACGCATCTGCTTGGCCGCGGCGGCGACCTGCGCGCCATCCAGGAGCTGCTCGGCCATGCCTCGCTGTCGACCACCCAGATC
>JAEWCE010000302.1 GCA_023390785.1 Pseudomonadota bacterium | reverse complement strand
GGCATTGGCCCCTGCTGCGCCGCAGTCCCCGGTGCCGCCATTGCCGCGACCGCGGCCGACGCCTCCGGCGGCAGTCGAGCCGGCCAAGACGTCCACGGTCGCCGCCAGCGACGGTACGGGATATCGCGACGGCAGCTACACGGGAAGCTCGGAAAACGCCTACTACGGACGCGTGCAGGTGCGAGTGGAGATCGCATCGCAGAAGATCGTCGGTGTGACGGTGCTCGACTACCCGCGAGATCGTCGGACCTCTCGCTACATCAACAGTCAGGCGCTGCCGCTACTGAAGCGGGAAGTGATCGCGGCCGACAGTGCCAAGGTCGATGCCGTATCGGGCGCGACGCTGACCAGCGAGGCATATCTCCGTTCGTTGACCAGTGCGCTGAACCAGGCCGGCGGGGGCAATGCGTAGCACACGCCTGATCATGGGCATGCCGATCGCCATCGAGGTGGTCGGCGACCAAGACGGCGAGGCGAGCGCGGTGGCGTTCGCGTATTTCGGCCAGGTCGACGCACGGTTCAGCCCATACAAGCCAGACAGCGAGTTGTCGTGCTTCGGGCGCCGCGAAATTGCGTTCGAAGCGATCAGCGATGAGCTGCGTGAAGTCCTGGAGCTGAGCGAACTCACGGCGCGCGAGACGAACGGCTATTTCGGCATCCGCCGGCCGGACGGTCGCATCGACCCGTCCGGACTGGTCAAAGGCTGGGCCATTCGAAATGCCGCACGCGGCATCGAAGCTGCCGGCTTCTGCAACTACCTCATCGATGCTGGTGGCGATGTCCAGTGTCGCGGACATAATGAGCAGGGGCAGCGCTGGCGGGTCGGCATCCGCAATCCGTTCGACATGACGCAAATCGTCAAGGTCGTGATGCCCGGCGACGGGGGCGTCGCGACGTCGGGAACCTATGTTCGCGGCCAGCACATCTACGATCCGCACGTTTCGGCGCCACCGTTCGACGGGGTTGCAAGCCTCACCGTGGTCGGGCCCGACGTCTTCGAGGCCGACCGCTTCGCCACGGCGGCTTTCGCAATGGGCGGCGATGGTGTGGCATTCCTCGAGATGCAACCAGGGCTTGAGGCCTATTCGATCGGCCGGGATGGGGTCGCCACCGTGACGTCCGGGTTCGAGAGGTACGTCGTTCTATGATCGCCTTGGTTGACCGCTTCATCGACCACATAACCATGTACCGGCTGGTGCTGTGGTACCTTGTTGTCGTGCTGGTGGCGGCGGCGCTGCTGGGCGCCTTGCACGTGATCGCGATCGACGTGGTAGCGCTGGCCCTTTCGACCGTGCTCGTGCTGGCTGGAGGGTGGATCGCCAACCAGATCTTCGCGCGAATTTTCGGTGCGACCCCCAATATCGAGAGTGTCTATATCACTGGGCTCATCATCCTGCTGATCATGGACCCCGCGCCTCTTGGTGACCTCGCTGCGGCCGGCGCGCTTGTCTTTGCCAGCGTGTGGGCGATGGCCTCGAAGTTCATTCTATCGGCGCGGCGCCGTCACATCTTCAACCCGGCGGCCCTCGGCGTGGCCTTGCCGGGCTTGCTGCTCGATCACCCCGCCACCTGGTGGGTGTCGGGTGAGTTGTGGTTGATGCCGATCGTCGTTATCGGTGGCCTGCTGCTTGTCCGCAAGCTCAGGCGCTTCGACCTCGTCATCGCTTTCGGGATCGCCAATCTGGCGACTACGGTGCTGACCGGCAGCCTTGGCGATGCCTGGAATTCGGTGCAGCTGGCGCTGCTCCATTCGCCGTTCTTCTTCCTCGCCTGCGTTATGCTGACAGAGCCGTTGACGGCCCCGCAAGGGCGGCTTTGGCGGCTCGTATATGGCATGCTGGTCGGCGTGCTGTCGTGTCCGAACACGGTGATTGCCGGCTACTACTTCACGCCCGAAATCGCGCTGCTCGCCGGCAACCTGCTCACCTTCGTCGTGAGCCCCAAAGGGCGGGTTATACTGACGCTCGAACGGATCGAGCAGGCGGCCAGCGGCATCTATGACTTCGTATTTCGGCCCGACCGGCGGCTGGCTTTCGCCGCAGGCCAGTACCTCGAATGGACGCTGCCAATGGATAAGGGGGATGCGCGCGGCAATCGCCGCTACTTCACCATCGCTTCAGCACCGAAGGAGGTTGACGTCCGGCTCGGCGTGAAGTTCGTCGCCAACGGCAGCGCATTCAAGCGCCAGCTTGCCGCCCTTGCGCCGGGTGACCAGATTGTCGCTTCGCAACTCGCCGGCAGCTTCACGCTGCCGCGCAACAAGGGCCGCAAGCTCGCCTTCATCGCGGGTGGCATTGGCATAACACCATTCCGCAGCATGCTTGCCGAACTGCTTGAGCGGACCGAGCGGCGCGACATTACCATCGTCTACGGCAGCAACCACATCGATGAGTTCGCTTACATCAATCTTCTGTCGCGCGCCCGAAATGAGCTTGGCATCTGCACCCACTACGTGGTTCGCGACGGCGCCGGCGCCCCCACCGAAATGCTCCTGGGCGTGATCACGGAGGAGTTGCTGCGCGACACCATTCCCGACTGGCAGGAGCGACTGTTCTATGTCTCCGGGCCGCAGGTGATGGTCTCAGCAACACGGCGGGCGCTGCTCCACCTCGGCGTATCGCATCGTCGGATCAAGACTGACTTTTTTCCGGGACTCGCATGACACCCTTCGGACACATCCTCACGCGGTGATGCATCGAGGACGCTGTGGCCGCCGACTACCCGGCGCGCATTCGGGGCGTTGTGTCAGGGCGATGTGGACGTTCCGCTCTCAGAGGACTGTAAGAACTGGCGCGGCGAAGGGGCACGAGGTCGCCCTGGTTCCAGAAGTGCAGATGGAACGAGCGGGGCGCAGCGCCCATGGGCAGGGGATTTGGCCGCGACGCTCGATTCTCGTTGCACTGAGCACCGGAGAGAGCGCCGGTATCGCGCCTGCGAACTTGCCAATACCAAATCTACCGCGGCCCATCAGCACGCAGTTTGGCACGTTGTAGCGCTGCCTGAGTACAGCTTGACCCGGGTCAAACTAGACTGCGTAGCGCTTGGCTATCCTTTATGGCTGCACGGGTTCAGGCAAACGCGCCGAAGTGGAAGAGGCGGCCCAAACATGGAGCTAACAAAGGCCATTTACGGACGCCGCGCGATCCGCAATTTCAAACAAGTGTCGGTTTCGAGGGAGACACTCAAGCTTCTTGTCGATGCCGCGATCCAGGCGCCAAGTGCGATGAATGAGCAGCCGTGGTGCTTCTATATCACAGACGACGCTCAGAAATTAGACCGCCTTTCTGCTGAAATCACTAACCATCTCCGAGTCACCATATCCGAGGAGGCGTTCAGAACACATCGTGAAGAAACGCGCGAAGATGCGACGCACCACATCTTTCACGGGGCGCCGGTCCTCATCGTTATCGCCAGCCACTACAAGAGCACCTGGGCCATAGAAGATTGCTTTCTTGCTGCACAAAATCTCATGCTGATGGCCCACAGCATGGGCCTCGGCACTTGCTTGATCGGTTCGGCCTTGTCCTACTTTCAAACCGTACGCGGTCGCAAGAGCATCAACCTGGCGGAGCACCACAGGGCGGTTGCGCCGGTCGTCATTGGCTACCCCGCCAGCGTCCCTTCCAGAATTGGCCGTGCCCCCGCGCGGGTTCGTTGGCTTGATTGACTTCGCGATATTGGCATGACGGGGGAGCGCCACTGCGGGACCATGCGACCGCAGATGGGCGCCGCGGAGACGCCGTACATCGGAGGTCTCCCTTCTGGCGCCAAGCGCCCGTCCGCCACGTGCTAGGACTTATCGAGCTATTTCAATCACATAAGAGTAAGCAGTTTTGTTTTGACTGGCGCACCATCCACCCATCATTCGGCTATTCGTGTCGCAGCGCCTCGATAGGATCGAGCCTGGCAGCGCGGTGTGCCGGGAAGTAGCCGAATGCGACCCCGACCACCGCTGAAAAACCGAAGGCGAGGGCGATGGCCCCCCCATCGAGGACGAAGGGTACGCCGAGCATGCGGGCCGCGGCGGCCGACAGGCCGAGGCCCAGTAGGATGCCGGCCAATCCGCCCAGCATCGACAGCGCGATCGCCTCGACCAGGAATTGCGCCAGCACCTGCCATTCCCACGCCCCGATGGCGAGCCGGATGCCAATCTCTCGGGTTCGCTCGGAGACCGAGACCAGCATGATGTTCATGATGCCGATGCCGCCCACCACCAGGCTGATGCCGGCTATGGCCGCGAGCAGCCCGGTGAGCACGCCCATCACCGTGCCCAGCGTCGAGGACAGCTGCCGCATGTCGGTGACGTTGAAGTCGTTGTTGTCGCTGGCGGCAAGGTGGCGCCGCTCGCGCATCAGCGCGGTGACGTCCGCTTCGATCTGTGCCACGGCGTCCTCGGAGGCTGCGGCGAGGTAGATGGCAACGACGTCGGTATTGCCGGCGATGCGGCGCTGGTAGGTGGTGAGGGGCAGGAGCACCCCGTTGTCGCGGCTTTGGCCGAACATGGATCCCTGGCTCTCCAGCACCCCGATTACCGTGCAGGTGAAGCGGCGCAGGCGGAACTGACGATCGACAACGTCGGCAGCGCCGAACAGATTTTCCGCCACGTCGGGCCCGATGATGCACACCGGCGCGCCCGCAGCGATCTCCCCGTCGCGGAACCAGCGGCCGTAGGCGAGCTTGTACGACGTCACTACCTGCAAGAAACTTGCGTCGATGCCAATGAGATTGACGAGATAGTTGGCCGGCCCGGCGATGGCGGTGATCGACCTCGAGCCGATCGGCGCCACCGCAGTGACGTTGTCGACTGAGCGTGAGATGGCTTGCGCATCGGCCATCTTGAAGCTCTCGATGCCGAACCCACCCTCCGCCATACTGCGTCCCGGCATCATCATGATGAGGTTGCTGCCCAGGTTCGAGATCGAGCTGCTGACCTCTGCCGTGGCACCCTGACCAAGGGTCACCATGGAGATGACCGCGGCAACCCCGATGGTCACGCCAAGCAGGGTCAGCAGCGAGCGCAGCGCATTGCGCCAGATTGCCTCCAGTGCGAGCTTGACGGTTTCAAGCAGCATTGGATTGCCCCAGTAATCCGTCGGGAGCGGCCTTGCCGTCGACGATCCGCACTCGCCGGCTGCAGAACCGCGCCATGTCGGGTTCGTGGGTCACCATCACGATCGTGATGCGGTCCTCCCGGTTGAGCTCGGCCAGCAGGCGCATGACTTCGTTGGCGCGTTCCGTGTCGAGATTGCCCGTCGGTTCGTCGGCCAGCAGCAGCAACGGATTGGTCACGATCGCGCGGGCGATAGCGACACGCTGCTGCTGGCCGCCCGAGAGCTG
>JAEWCE010000015.1 GCA_023390785.1 Pseudomonadota bacterium | reverse complement strand
GCAGTGCCGGTTTTGGCGCTGGCGGCTCAGGATGAGGCTAAGCGGCGAAGGCGCCCGTTGAATTGCTGCCGCGCCCGCGGTCCTCATCCTGAGGGCCCGCCAACGGCGGGCGTCTCGAAGGATGGCCACAGGCGAAATCGCTCCCAGCGACCGCCCCCGTACTCGAACGGAGGCGTTGGGCCCGCCCGCCGCCTCCGCCGCTAACGTGGAATTAATCCGAAATGCTCACAATTTTAGGCAGTTGTGTAAGGGTGCTGCGTACAAGGGACTCGTCGTGAGGGCGTTTCCAGGAGCGGCTTCCTGTTGCTCGCTCATTGGGGTCCATGCACGTGACCACGACATTCGAAACGGCAGGCTTTGCCGAAGAGCTCGACGCCGTCGCCCTGGCCGACGCCGCGTCATCGCATGAACCCGAAACGCCCGTAGCTTCGGAACCCGTCAAGCGGAGCCGCAAATCGATCCTGGCCTTTTCGATATGCGCGCTGGCCATCAACGGCGCGGCGGCCATCTATACGTTGCCGGCTGATTTTTCGGCGCTGAACCTCGGCAGCCTGGCTGAGCTGTTGCCGCGCCAGGACGCTTCCGCGCCAAAGCCGGATCCGGTCGTCGCTGCCCTGAAGGAGATTCAGGCGGCCCAGCTGCAACACACCGCGTTGCTGCAGCAGAACAATCAGGCCGCGGACCAGAACTCGGTTCTGCTGCAGCAGGATTCGATGCTGCTACTGTCGCTGCGACAGAGCATCACGGACGAGCGGGTCGACGTGAAGAAGATCTCATCGCAGCTGTCGACGCTGATCGCGAAGATCGACTCGCTGCAAAATTCGGCGATGTCGGACGTCACCTCGTCCGTCCGAAGAGCGAATGCGCGCTATGGATTGTCCCCCGCGATGCGCAAGCGGATGGTTCGGGAGCCCAAACCTGTCGGGCCTCTGGGGCCCGTGGGGCCGGTCTCGGTTGGCGGCGCGCCGCTGAGCGCGCCGGCCGCGACGCCGGAAAGCTGAAGCACGTCGAGCTAGGCAGCTTGCTCCTCGAACGAGGTGTAGACCTGGCCTGCGGGATCGACGACCTGAACGTCCCAGCAGCCATCCTCGACCAGCTCCCTGGCCTTCTTGAGGGCGGCGGCAAGTGAAGGCCGCTTCAGGCTGACGATACCCGCCGTGTCGAAACCGTTGATTTCAAACATGCCGCTCCTCCGGTTTTGGGGGAAGCGTACACGTTTTGAGGGGGTTGTCAGCGGGTTTTTGGCTCAAGTTGCGGCAGGCCTTCGTTCCCCCGCATCGCGTCAGGCGGCCCCGCGCAAGGGGAGGGCCAGTTGAAGGCCGAATGGGCGTGACGAGTTGGCGCGGATGAAGGCCTCGAGCGCAGGCGATAAGTCGATACCGTCCTGGACCGCGCGATCAGCCAGGGCGTTGGCGATGTCCTCGGTGGCGTCGCGCGACCAGCCCTCGATGGCGTTGAAGGTGACGATCTTGAGGGGGTAGGCGTATTGCCCGGAGAGCAAGTCCCGCAGCACCGTTTCGCGGTCGGTATCCTGCTCGTCGGTCTCTCGCCAGGCGCAACCGGCACGCGCGCCGAAGTCCTCCAGGACGAGGTAGATCTCGCGATCCAGACGATCCAGCGGCACGATCGAGGGTGATTGACGCATACGCAACTCCTACTCCGAGGATAGAAATTGCTGCGACAGGCGATCGTTCCTCGAGTTACTTGCCCGCGAGCGACGTCATCGCTTCCAAGAGGCGTTCAAGCCTGAAGGGCTTCTGAAGCATGATGCTGCCCGACACCGGTCGCGGAGCGGTGTGCGTGTACCCGGTGGCGTAGATCACCGGCATGCGCGGATTGGATTGTCTGCACTGGATGGCAACGTCCCAGCCCGTCAGCGAACCCGCCAGCTTGATGTCGGTGAACAACAGATCAGGTGCGGCTTCGGCGCAGAGCTGAAGCGCGCGCTCGCCGCTATCGGCTTCCATGACCTCGTGCCCATGCGTCTCCAGGATGTCGACCACCACGTCCCGGATCAGGTCTTCGTCTTCAGCTACAAGAACCCGCAATTTCGTCCTCCAGTCGCGCTCTTCGTCCACGACGTGAGGACCTCTGCGCAGAAAATGCGGTCCCGGCGAGTTGGGCCGCCTCCGCCGGCTCGGCCGACGAGCCAGCGAGATTTAAGCCAGGATAGGCGCCTTTTGTTCCTGCCCACCTGCTGAACCGTCCAGCCGATCGGATCATGTCGGGTAGGCCGAAACGGCGCCGAGTACGGCCTGTCGTGGCTGCGGACGCCGACGCTGCTCTGCAGAGCCTAGGCGAGCGGGATAGTATCCACCCGCAAGCAGGGACGGCACTGGTAGGCATGCACCGCGGGAAGCGTGAAGATGGCCGGCAGTGTCGCCAAGAACGTCATCGGCCGTCTGCACTTGGAGCAGATCAGAACGGGCGGACTGTCTTTCGCTGCACAGATCATCGCCAAAGTGCCTGGAGAGGTAGGGCACGATAGGCGGATGCTGCGGGGAGTTCATCTCGGGGCGACTACTGGAGTCTATCGGAATCTGGCGAGCTATTCGATTGAGCCTTGCGAAACCCATCGCAGCAATTGTTAGGTCGCTCCGCAGCGTGTGGGGATTGCTTCGAATAATCGATGGCGGACCGCACTGGCGTCGAGCAACGAGTGATGGGTTTCGCAAGGGCTCAACCCATAC
>JAEWCE010000344.1 GCA_023390785.1 Pseudomonadota bacterium | reverse complement strand
CGCGTCTGCTCGTCCACCCCCAGCGCCAGCAGTCGTGGCCCCGCGACGTCCAAAAGTACCGTCGCTTCCGCCATGAACGACTCGCGGGCCGACGTCAGCACGATCACTGCCCCGTCGGCCCAACGCCCGAACTGCGGCGGCTGGCCCGACCCGAGCACCACCAGCGGCGGCTCTCCCGCCGCGGCGATCAGCAGCGCCGCCCCGCCGATGCCGTGGATTTCGAGTGGCGGCTGGTCATCCATGGGCCGCGCCGCCGGCCGGTTGCGCCAGAACGCGGGGTTGATCTCGGGCACCTGCCCCGGCGTCACCACATGATCGGCGCCCGCCAGCAATTCCCCGCGATCGACGCCCGCGGGCGCCGCCTCGGCGTCGACCACCACGATCTCGCCGCCGACATAAATCCGTAGCGTCGTGCCGCCGAACCAGGTGAGCTTCACTAGCCGGCTTTACGTTGTTCGAGCAGATACCTGGTCGCGAGGGCCACGGTCTTGGGTATGGGCTTGTCCTTGCGGTAATCCGCAACCAGCCGACGAGCAATACCGAGCCGCGACGCCATCCCATCCAGACTCATGCGAAGACTATCCATCGCGTCCCGAAACTCAGCATTGTTCAGCGACGCATCCTTGAGTTCCTCAATCCAGGCCGAGGACAATTCGGATCCGTCGCGCCAGGCCAGATACCCACCATATTCGCCCACCGATACAGTGCGAAAAAGGTCATCGTCGGTCCTCAGCCGCACAAATCCCTTGTGGCTTGCAAGCGCCGGCATGAGATCGACAATCGACCTGCCTCCTCCGACCCACTCAATCTCCACCAATCGAGCATCCAGCGGATGCACCTTGGCAATTTTCGGTATTGGTCTTCCTACCCGAATGCGATCTTCAGCCATTCAGTCGATTCCATTCTGCAAGCAGGGCATCGCGATTTTCGCGGATCCATCGCATCGCGATTCTATGATGGCGACGTCCCAGCTCTCCCCGGATAACCCTCAGATCCAAAAGGGATACCTGAGCCTCTCCATCTTGCGTCGAGATATGACAATGCGGAGGATTGTGATCTCGGTACATACGGACAACTACGCCCTCTCCTCGAAACAACGTGCTCAAATTCAGCCCCCAAGCTAGTGCGTACAGCGCACTAGTGCAAGAAGCGCACTTTCAAACAATCCGTAAAACACCCTAAAACACTACGGTACAATGTTCTCTTTTTGTTCTTGATGCAAGCAGAAAAGCACATCCCCCCAACCGGCAAACTGCTCGGCCTCGACCTGGGCACCAGGACCATTGGCGTCGCGGTGTCGGATGCGCTGCGCTACACGGCGACGCCGCTCGAGACCATCGCCCGCACCAGGTTCACCGCCGACGCCGCCCGGCTGCTCGAGCTTATTGCTGCCAACAACGCCGTGGCGCTGGTGCTCGGCCTGCCACTCAACATGGATGGGTCGGAGGGACCGCGCGCGCAGTCCACGCGTGCCTTCGCCCGCAATCTCGCCCACAAGACGCCCATCCCCATCGCCTTTTGGGACGAGCGCCTGTCCACCTCCGCAGTAACCCGCATGCTGATCGAGGCCGACACCCGTCGCGACCGCCGGGCCGAAGTGGTCGACAAGCTGGCGGCCAGCTACATCCTGCAGGGGTATCTGGACCGGCTAAGGATAAGTCGGTGAGGCGGGTTGCCCCTCCCGGCGGGGTGCGCTAGACCCCGGCCGCATCGAGGACCGGAGCGAATGAGCACTCCAGCAGGTAACGGCCGGCGACCCTTTCCCCACCGCAACCTCCTCGGCATTTCTCAGCTCAATCAGTACGAGATCGTCGACCTCATCGACCGCGCCGAGGCCATGATTCCGGTGTCCCGGCAGCAGCGCAAATCGCTGCCGACCCTGAGCGGCAAGACACAGATCAACCTGTTCTTCGAGCCCTCCACGCGCACCCAGTCCAGCTTCGAGATTGCCGGCAAGCGCCTCGGGGCGCAGGTCACCAACATGTCGGTGAAAACCTCCTCGGTCACCAAGGGTGAAACCCTGGTCGACACTGCGGCGACGCTCAACGCCATGCAGCCCGACGTCATCATCGTCCGCCATCCGGCCTCTGGCGCAGTGGAACTCCTCAGCCAGAAGGTCGGGTGCGCCGTCATCAATGCCGGCGACGGCGCGCACGAGCACCCGACCCAGGCGTTGCTCGATGCCCTCACCATCCGCCAGCACAAGGGGCGGCTGGCCGGCCTCACGGTCGCCATCTGCGGCGACATCGCCAATTCCCGCGTTGCCCGCTCGAACCTGCTGTTGCTCGGTGCCATGCAGGTGCGTACCCGCGTGATCGCGCCCAAGACCCTGCTGCCGCGCGGCATCGAGACGCTGGCCACCGAAGTTTTCACCGACATGCGCCAGGGGCTACAGGGAGCCGATGTCGTGATGATGCTGCGGCTGCAGCACGAGCGCGCCGCCGGCAGGCTGATCCCGTCCGTGCGCGAATATTACCGGTTCTACGGCCTCGATGCCGAAAAGCTGAAGCTCGCCAAGCCTGATGCCATCGTGATGCATCCCGGCCCGATGAACCGCGGCGTCGAGATCGACCCGGCGATCGCCGACGGCCCGCGCTCCGTCATCACGCACCAGGTGGAGATGGGCGTCGCCGTGCGCATGGCAGTGCTCGATGCGCTGCTGGCCGATCCCACGCAGGTGGCTGCATGACCGCCCCTCTCGTCATCGTCAACGCCCGCATCGTCGATCCGGCGAGCAACACCGACCGCAAGGGCGCTGTCCTCGTCGCCGACGGGCGCATCGAGGGTCTGGCCGAAGGTGCGCCGCAGGGCGTGCCCGAGGGCGCCACGCTGGTCGACGCCAAGGGGCTGGTCGTCGCGCCCGGGCTGATCGACATGCGCGTGTTTACCGGAGAGCCCGGCCACGAATACCGCGAGACGCTCGCCACTGCCGCCGCAGCCGCCGCGGCGGGGGGCGTCACCAGCTTCGTCCTGATGCCCGACACGACGCCGGTGGTCGACGACGGCGCCATTGTCGATTTCATCGTCCGGCGCGCCGCCGCGACGGCCAAGGTCAATGTCCTGCCCGCCGCGGCCATCACCCGCGGCCTCGCCGGTGCAGAAATCACCGAGTTCGGCCTGCTGCGGGAGGCCGGCGCCGTCTGCCTCAGTGACGGCCGCCAATCGATCCAGTCGGCCGGTCTGATGCGCGCGGCCATGACCTATGCCGCCAATTTCGACCTGCCCATCGTTCACCACGTTGCCGACGCCTCGCTCGCCGGCGAGGGCGTCATGAACGAAGGCACCCTGGCAACGGTCTCGGGCCTCAAGGGCATCCCGGTCGAAGCCGAGACCATCCCCCTCGCCCGCGATCTGCAGCTCGCCGCGCTGACCGGAGTCCGCTATCACGCGGCGCAGGTGTCGACGGCCGGCGCACTCGAACTGGTCGCAGCGGCGAAACGGCGAGCCAGGGTCAGCGCCGGCATCTCCATCAATAACCTCGCGCTCAACGAGAACGACGTCGCGCCCTATCGCACCTTCTTCAAGCTCTCCCCGCCGCTGCGCTCCGAGGACGACCGACAGGCGATGATCGAGGGCCTCAAGGCGGGGACCATCGACGTCATCCACTCGGCCCACGATCCGCAGGACAGCGAGGTGAAGCGCCAGCCTTTCGCCGAAGCGTCCGAAGGCGCCATCGGGCTGGAGACGCTGCTGGCTGCGGCACTGCGGCTGGTGCACTCCGGCGATGTCGACCTGATGACGCTGCTGCGCACCATGACGCAGCGCCCGGCCGAAATCCTCGGCCTCGGCTCCGGACGGCTGACCGTCGGCGCCCCGGCCGACCTCATCCTCATCAATCTCGACTATCCCTGGGTGGTGGCCGAGGCCGACATCGTCTCGCGCTCGCACAACACCGCCTTCGAGGGCGCACGCCTGCAGGGGGCGGTGATGCAGACCTTCGTTGCGGGCTGCTCCGTCTTCCGCCATGCTGGCTGGCCGGAGGGAGGCGAATGACCGGATACATCCTTGCCGCCATTGTCGGTTATCTGCTGGGGTCCATCCCGTTCGGCCTGCTGATCACCCGCGCCGCCGGCCTCGGCGACGTGCGCAAGATCGGCTCGGGCAACATCGGCGCGACCAATGTGCTGCGCACGGGCCGGCGCGAGCTGGCGGCAGCCACCCTGCTGCTCGACGCGCTGAAGGGGCTCGCCGCGGTGCTCATCGCCCGCTGGCCGGGCGATGCGATGTTCATCGCCGCCCTCGCGGCCTTTGTCGGGCATTGCTATCCCGTCTGGCTCAGATTCAAGGGCGGCAAGGGCGTCGCGACCTACATCGGCGTTCTGCTTGGCCTCGCCTGGCCTGTGGCGCTGGTATTCTGCGCCGTGTGGCTGTTCATCGCCTTTGCGCAGCGCATGTCCTCGCTCGCAGCGCTGACGGCCGCCATCACCTCGCCGCTGTTCGCCTATGCCGCCTGGCTCATGGGCTGGGCCCCCGACGGGGTGAAGCTCGCGGCCACCGCGGCGATCATCGCCGTGCTGCTGGTCTGGAACCACCGCAGCAATATCGGCCGGCTGCTGGCCGGCACCGAGCCGAAGATCAGCTTCGGGAAGAAAGTCGCCGGGCCGGGCTGATGGCGAGAGCGACGGGCAACAGGCTGACACCGTCGCAGAAGATCGCGTGGCTGCGCCTGATCCGCACCGACAATGTCGGCCCCGTCACCTTCCGCCAGCTCATCCACCGAGCCGGCTCGGCCGAGCAGGCCCTGCTCGATCTCCCCGCCCTCGCTTCGCGCGTGGGTGTGGGCTCGCGCATCCCGACCGTGGCCGAGGCCGAAGATGAGATCGCCGCGCTGCAGCAACTGGGCGGTCGCCTCGTCGCGAGCGGCGAGCCCGACTATCCGCCGCTCCTCGCCTACGCCCCAGGTGCCCCGCCGCTGCTGTCGGTGATCGGCGGCGACAACCTCGAACTCTTGCGCACCGTCGCCATCGTCGGCGCCCGCAACGCCTCGGCAGCGGGACAGCGGATGACCGAACTGCTGGCCGGTGATCTCGCCGCCCATGGCTACGTCGTTGTCTCCGGCCTGGCCCGCGGCATCGATGCGGCGGCTCATAAGGCGTCGCTCGGCACCGGCACCGTGGCCGTACTGGCCGGGGGCGTCGACCGGCTCTACCCCGAGGAGAATATCCCGCTTGCCCGCAACATCGTCGAGAACGGCGGCGCGCTGCTCAGCGAAATGCCGCTGGGCTGGCAGGCACGGGCGCAGGACTTCCCGCGCCGCAACCGCATCGTCTCGGGCATCTCGCTGGGCGTAGTGGTGGTCGAGGCCGCCAAGCGTTCGGGCTCGCTGATCACCGCGCGGCTCGCGCTCGAACACAATCGCGAGGTGTTCGCGGTGCCCGGCTCGCCCCTCGATCCGCGCGCCGAGGGCGGCAACCACCTCATCCAGCAGGGCGCCAAGCTCGTGACCTCCGCCGAAGATATCATCGAGGTGCTGAGCGAGGCCGATCCATCGCGCACCAGCCTGCTCGAGCCGGACTGGCGGCCCGAACCGGGCGAGGCCGTCGCCGAGGCCGAGCCGGATGGCAGCGAACGCGACCGACTCATCGAGGCGCTGAGCATCACTCCCATCGCCGTCGACCAGCTCATCGCCACGACGCGCCTGTCGGTCAGCGCCGTGCAAACGCTACTGCTGGAGCTCGATCTGGCGGGTCGGATCGAATGGTCGGCCGGCCAACTGGTCGCCCTCCGGCCGTGACCCGGCTTTTTCTTCCCCTTTAGGGGAAGGGATTTGCAGCGCCTGGCCGCTGGTTGACAGTACCCGCCGGCTTCACCATTTTGCGCCGCGTTTGAACACCCCTCGAAAGCGTTGCGGATGAAGCTGGTCGTCGTCGAAAGTCCGGCCAAGGCAAAGACAATCAACAAATACCTGGGCAAGGACTATGAGGTCCTCGCCAGCTACGGCCACGTGCGCGACCTGCCGGCCAAGGACGGCTCGGTGCTGCCCGACGACGATTTCGCCATGAGCTGGGAAGTCGATACCGCCTCGCGCAAGCGGCTGAGCGACATCGGCAATGCCCTCAAGGACGCGGACGAGCTGATCCTCGCCACCGACCCGGACCGTGAGGGCGAGGCCATCTCGTGGCACGTGCTCGACGTGCTCAGGCAGAAGAAGCTGATCAAGGACAAGCCGGTCAGCCGCGTGGTGTTCAACGCCATCACCAAGTCGGCGATCACCGAGGCGATGCAGCATCCGCGCGACATCGACGCGCCGCTGGTCGACGCCTATCTGGCCCGCCGCGCCCTCGACTACCTCGTCGGCTTCACCCTGTCGCCGATCCTGTGGCGCAAGCTGCCCGGCTCGCGCTCGGCCGGCCGCGTGCAGTCGGTGGCGCTGCGCCTGGTCTGCGACCGCGAATCCGAGATCGAGAAGTTCAAGCCGGTCGAATATTGGTCCGTGCTGGCCAGGCTCATCGAAAAGAGCAAGGGTTTCGAGGCCCGGCTCTATTCCGTCGACGGCAAGGTCACCGACAAGCTCGACGTCACGACCGGCGACGAGGCTGCGGCTCTCAAGACCGCGCTCGAGGCGGGCCGCTACGAGGTTCGCTCGGTCGACAAAAAGCCGACCCGGCGCAACCCCTACGCGCCGTTCACCACCTCGAGCCTGCAGCAGGATGCGAGTTCACGCCTGGGCTTTTCGCCGAGCCGCACCATGCAGCTGGCGCAGCGCCTCTACGAAGACGGCGTCATCACCTACATGCGAACCGACGGCATCGACATGGCCCCCGAGGCCATCGCCGCGGCGCGCAACGCCATCGAGAAGGAATTCGGCTCGGCCTATTTGCCGCCGACCCCGCGCATCTACCAGAACAAGGCCAAGAACGCGCAAGAAGCGCACGAGGCCATCCGTCCGACCGACATGTTCCGCCACCCTGAGACGGTGGGCGATCCGGACCAGAAGAAGCTCTACGGCCTGATCTGGCGCCGCACCCTTGCAAGCCAGATGCGCCCCGCCGAGATCGAGCGCACCACCGCCGACATCGCTGTGAACGCGCCCGGCCGCGACATCGTGCTGCGCGCCGTCGGTTCGGTCGTGACCTTCGCCGGCTTCCTCGCCGTTTACGGCGTTGCCGCCAAGGAAGATCGCGACGACACCGACCAGGACGACGACGATCGCGAACTGCCGCCGCTCGCCGTCGGCGATACACCCAAACTCGACGAAGCGGTCATCGAGCAGCATTTCACCCAGCCGCCGCCGCGCTACACCGAGGCCAGCCTCATCAAGAAGATGGAGGAACTCGGCATCGGCCGCCCCTCGACCTATGCGGCGACCATCTCGGTGCTGCAGGACCGCAACTATGTTCGCCTGGACAAGCGCGCCCTCGTTCCCGAGGACCGCGGCCGAGTCGTCACCGCCTTCCTGCAAAGCTTCTTCGCCCGGCTGGTCGAATACGGCTTCACCGCCGACCTCGAGGAAAAGCTCGACCAGATCTCGGCCGGCAATCTGCGCTGGAAGGACGTGCTGCGCGAGTTCTGGCAGGATTTCACCAAGCAGACCGACGAGATCAAGGACCTGCGCGTCTCGCAGGTCCTCGACGCCCTCAATGAGCTGCTCGCCGACCACATTTTCCCGCCCAAGGCCGACGGTTCCGACCCGCGCCGCTGTCCCAATTGCGGCACCGGCCAGCTCTCGCTGAAGCTGGGCAAGTTCGGCGCCTTCATCGGCTGCTCGAACTATCCCGAGTGTCGCTACACCATGCAGCTTTCGGACGCTGCCACCGGCGCGGCAGAAGCCGTGCCCGGCGACGGCGCACTGGGCACGGACCCCGAAAGCGGCCTCACCGTCTACTTGAAATCTGGCCGTTTCGGCCCATATGTCCAGCTTGGCGACGGCAGCGAACCGAAGCGATCCTCCCTGCCCAAAGGCTGGACTCCCGATAGCCTGACGCTCGAGCGAGCGCTCAAGCTGCTGGCGCTTCCCCGCGCGGTCGGCCTTCACCCGGAAACGGGGAAGCCGATCAGCGCGGGCCTCGGCCGCTACGGTCCCTTCATCCTGCATGACGGCACCTACGCCAACCTTCCCGACGTCGAGGAGGTGTTCTCGGTCGGCCTCAACCGCGCCGTGGACCTCCTGGCGCAGAAGGCCGCCGGCGGCGGACGCTTCGGCCGTAACAAGACGCCGATCGCGGCGCTCAAGACTTTCGAGCACGCCGACGGCACCATCTCGGTGCGCGACGGCCGCTACGGCCCCTACGTCAACCAGGGCAAGGTCAATGCTACCCTGCCCAAGGACGTGAAGCCCGAGGACGTGACGCTCGAACAGGCGCTGGAACTGATCGCCGAGCGCGCCGCCAAGACCGGGGGCCGCAAACCGGCCCGCAAGGCCGCCGCCAAGAAGGCTCCCGCCCGGAAGGCGGCAGCCAAGAAGGCACCGGCAAAAAAACCCGCGGCCAAAAAGGCCGCCGCAAAGAAGCCAACCAAGGTGGAGGCCTGATGCCCCACTCCTTACTCCTTACTCCTTTCATCCACTGCGTCATTCCCGCGAAGGCGGGATCCCAGTGCTGAACCTCCCGTGATTGAGGAGGTCGAATTCCGGTCTGGATTCCCGCTTGCGCGGGAATGACGTAGTGGTTTGACCAACCACGAAAGTTTCAAATGGCGAAAGCGCCAAAACCACAGTCCAAACCCAAGCCTGCACGACAATACCACGTGGGCACCCTGCCCTCCCGCGAGGCCGTCCTCGAAGCCATGGCCAGCCGGCCGGACCTCGATGGCAAGCGCGACCTCGCCAAATATTTCGGCATCCACGGCGACATGCGCACCCCCTTCAAGCTCCTGCTCAAGGAGCTCGAGGGCGAAGGCTACATCTCCCGCTCGCGCAAGACTCTCCGTCGCACCGCCGCCCTGCCGGCTGTAACGGCGCTCGACATTCCCGCCGATGCCGATCCCGACGACCTGCACGGCTTTCCGGCCAACTGGAATGACGACGAGGGCGAAAAGCCCCGCGTCTCGATCGAGGTCGCAAAGACCACCCGCGTCGTGCCGGCGCCCGGTGACCGCATCCTCGCCCGCATCAGCGCTGGCGATGGGCCGGTGCCGCATTACACCGCCCGGCCGATGAAGATTCTCGACAAGCCGCGCCGCGGCCAGATCGGGATCGTGCGCATCGACGATGGCGGCGCTCGCCTCGTGCCCGTCGACCGCAAGCAGAAGGAAATGCGGATCGACGGCGGCGACTTGGGCGACGCGCGCGACGGCGACCTTGTCGAAGTCACCACCAAGATCAGCGGCCGGCTGATGATCCCCAAGGCACGCGTGGTCGAGGTGATCGGCAATCCGCGCTCGGAAGGCGCGGTCAGCATGATCGCGATCCACAACCTCGACATCCCCTACCGCTTCCCGGCCTCGGTGCTGAAGGAGGCCGAGGAGGCCCGCGATGCGACCCTCAAGGGGCGCGAGGACTGGCGCCACATTCCGCTGGTCACCATCGATCCGCCGGACGCCAAGGACCACGACGACGCGGTGCATGCCGAGGCCGACCGCGATCCGAAGAACCCCGGCGGCCACATCGTCACTGTCGCCATCGCCGACGTCGCAGCCTATGTGCGGGCTGGAACAGCACTCGACCGCGAGGCTTATCTTCGCGGCAATTCGGTGTATTTCCCCGACCGCGTCGTGCCGATGCTGCCGGAACGCATTTCCAACGACCTCTGCTCGCTCAAGGAAGGCGAGAACCGGCCCTCGCTGGCGGTCAGGATGGTGTTCGACGCGGAAGGCCGAAAGCGAAGCCACAGCTTCCACCGCGTGCTGTTCCGCTCCGCCGCCAGGCTCAGCTACCAGCAGGTGCAGGCGGCCATCGACGGCAATCCCGACGACAAGACCGCGCCGCTGCTCGAGCCGATCCTCAGGCCGCTCTACCGCGCTTACGAGGCGATGGTGCGGGCCCGCGAGAAGCGCTCGCCGCTCGACCTCGACTTGCCCGAGCGCAAGATCGTGCTCGACGCCCGCGGCATGGTCGCCGACGTGCGCACGCCGGAACGCCTCGAGGCCATGCGGCTCATCGAGGAGATGATGATTGCGGCAAACGTCGCCGCCGCCGAAACGCTGGAGAAGCGCAAGACCGCGCTGCTCTATCGCGTGCACGACGCCCCGAGCCGCGAAAAGCTCGACGCGCTGCGCGATTTCCTCGGCTCGCTCGACCTGAGCTTCAGCAAGTCCGAGGCGGTGCGCACGCAAGACTTCAATCGCGTGCTGGACCGCGCCCGCGCCGCCGGCAAGACCGAGCAGGTCAGCGAGATGTTACTGCGCTCGCAGGCGCAGGCCGTCTATGCCCACGAGAACCTCGGCCATTTCGGCCTCAACCTCGATCGCTACGCCCATTTCACCTCGCCGATCCGGCGCTATGCCGACCTGATCGTGCACCGCGCCCTGATCGCCGCACTCGATCTGGGCAAGGATGGCTTGAGCGATGCCGAGATCGCCAGGCTTCCCACCATTGCCGAGCACATCTCGGCCACCGAGCGCCGGGCGATGCTGGCCGCGCGCGAGACGTCCGACCGGCTGCTGGCGGCGTTCCTCGCCACCAAGATCGGCGCCGAGTTCTCCTGCCGCATCTCGGGCGTGACCCGCTCCGGCCTGTTCGTGCGCCTCACCGACACGGGGGCCGACGGCTTCATCCCCGCCTCTACCCTGGGCCAGGACTACTACCGTTTCATCGAAGAGCTGCAGGCGATGGTCGGAGACCGCACCGGCGAGACGTTCCGCATCGGTGACACCGTGAGAGTCCGGCTGCTGGAGGCCGCGCCCGTGGCCGGCGCACTGCGCTTCGAGCTCCTGAGCGAGGGCAGCCGCGTCAAACCGTCATCTGTGAAACGTGGCGGAAAGCGCCCATCTCGCAGCTACGGCCCAAGGGGCCGAAAGAGGTAGGCATGCCCGTCACCATCACCGATCCCGAACATCGCAACGTCGGCCAGGCCATCATGAACGGCATGCGCCTGCGCTGCCCCCATTGCGGCAAGGGTCATCTGTTCCGTGCCTATCTCAAGGTCGCGGACCATTGCGACGTCTGCGGCGAGGAACTGTTTCACCACCGCGCCGACGACATGCCGCCCTACATCGCCATCCTCATCGTCGGCCACCTGATCGTGGGACTGATGCTCGAACTCGAACTGCACTGGACGGTCGAGCCCTGGGTGTACCTGGTGACGATGGTCCCCGCGGCGGTGATCCTGCCCCTGATCATGCTCCCCTCGATCAAGGGCGCCATCGTCGGGCTGCAATGGGCCAACCGCATGCACGGCTTCGATCCGGCGCATCGCCAGCCCGACCCGGCGGTTCCCGGCTATCCCTGATCGGGCCTCCGGCCGCGCTTGACAATCGGCCTCAAATCCGTAGTTTGCGCGCAAATTTCAGGGCTTTGCCCCGCTTTTCCCTAAGGATTCCGTCATGGCCAAAGCCGCTTCCATCAAGATCAAGCTCGTGTCCACGGCGGACACCGGCTTCTACTACGTGACCGAGAAGAACTCGCGCACGCAGACCGAAAAGCTGAGCTTCAAGAAATACGACCCCGTCGTGCGCAAGCACGTCGAGTTCAAGGAAGCCAAGATCAAGTAGTCTGGCTGTACCTGCGCCGAATGAAAAAACCCCGCGTCCCGGACGCGGGGTTTTTCGTTTGTGCATGGGATTGGAGCGTCGCCCAAAACAATTAGTGGCCGATCCGGAGTGGGTGCCGAAGAGGCCTCACAGCAGCTCCGGATCGGCCGCCCTACGGAACTCAGGAGTTGCGGCGGACCTGAGGTGAACCGTAGGGATTTGGGGGATGAGGTTCGTGTCTCATCTCGTTGGCCGCACCCTACGCGAGGCCGTTACAAACTCAACCAAACCCGTCGAGATTAGTGAAACAGTAACCTTACCCCGGCTGCATTTGAGTCAAATGCAACGCAGATCCGGGGCTCAGGCGGCGTCGAACACCACGCGGTTCCGCCCTTCGCGCTTGGCGCGATAGAGCGCGACGTCCGCACGCTTCAGGATCATTTCCGGCGTATCGAGCTCATGCTCGTTCAGCGCCACGCCCACTGAACAGGTGACGCTCAGCGGACGGATGGTCGGGGTCTCGAACCCCCGCTCCGCCACCGCCATGCGCACGCGCTCCGCAACCCCCTGCGCCTGCCGGTAGTCGGTGTCCGGCATCAGCACCACGAACTCCTCGCCGCCGAAGCGGCAGGCGAGATCGACGCCGCGGATATTGCGCTTCAGCCGCTGCGCGAACTCCTTGAGCACCGCGTCGCCGATGTCGTGTCCATGGTTGTCGTTGACCGACTTGAAGAAATCCATGTCGATCAGCATCACCGCCATGTCGCGTTCCTGCTCGCGCGCCTTGTCGAGCATCAGCGACAGATGCCGGTCGAAATAGCGGCGGTTGTAGAGCCCGGTGAGTTCGTCGGTGACCGCCAGCGCCAGCGTATTGGTCACCGTCTGGCGCAGCTCGGCGGCGTAGCGGTTACGACGCACCTGGGTGCGCACGCGTGCGGCCAACTCGTTGCGCTCCACCGGCCGCATGATGAAGTCGTTGACCCCGAGGTCGAGGCCACGCACCACGCGGGCGCGATCGGCATCCTCGGCGATCAGCAGGATCGGCAACGTGCGGGTCTGCTCGAGCGTGCGCATCTGCGAACAGACGCGCAGCGGGTCGAAACCGTCGAGCGCCATGCTGACGATGGCGAGGTCGTAGCTGCCGGTCGCCACCTGCATGGCCGCATCGGCAGGACTGGCCAGCACCTCGACCTGGTTGGCCGGCACCAGGTAGCCGCGGATGCGCTCGGCGCTGCGCGGATCGGTATCGACCAGCAGCACCTTGCCGCCCTGCGCGTTGGCGGCATCCATGGCACGCATCGCGTCTTCGATCGCGATCTCTTCGCCGGTCTGCGCCCGGGCGCGCAACTCGTCGGTCAGCGCCTTGAGGCGTACCAGGCTCTTGACGCGCGCCATGAGTTGCACGTCGTCCACCGGCTTGGTGAGGAAATCGTCGGCCCCGGCCTGCAGCCCCTTCACCCGGTCCGACGGCTGGTCGAGCGCGGTGATCATCACCACGGGGATGTGGGCGGTGGCGGGGTCGGCCTTCATCTGCCGGCAGACCTCGAAGCCGTCCATCTCGGGCATCATCACGTCGAGCAGGACGATGTCGGTCTGCCCGCCGGCGACGACCGCCAGCGCATCCCGACCCGAAGCGGCAGTCTTGACCTCGAAGTATTCCGCCGTCAGGCGCGCTTCGAGCAGGCGCACATTGGTGGGAATATCGTCAACGATCAGCACGCGAGCTGTCAAAGACTGGCCGCCCCTCGACGCAATTTACAAACCAGGAGTGAGGCCCAGGGGGCCTAGTTGGCCGGGCCAATGTAGCGCGCAATCGTTTCCAAAAAGTGAGGCACCGAGATGGGTTTGGAGATGTAGCCCTCGCAGCCGCCCTGCAGGATCCGCTCCTCATCGCCCTTCATGGCGAAGGCCGTCACCGCGATCACCGGGATCGACTGCAGGTCGTCGTCTTCCTTGAGCCATTTGGTGACCACCAGCCCCGACACCTCGGGCAGCTGGATGTCCATCAGGATCAGGTCGGGGTGATGTGCCCGCGCCAGCCCGATCGCCTCCATGCCGTTGCGCGTTTGGATGATCGAATAGCCCCGCGATTCCAGCAGATCGTTGAAGAGCTTCATGTTGAGCTCATTGTCTTCGACGATCATCACGGTCTTGGGCATTGATTGGGGCCTTCAGGCGCAAGGGTACTGTGTTCTGCCCGATGGCTCCGCTAACATCAACCGGCTTACGAAACCCGTAACGGATCGCCGCCTTTGGCCTTGAAGACACCCACCCCGACGCCGCGCGAGCTGGCCGATCTCTGCCTTCAGCACCTCGCTGAAAACCCCGAGCAACTCGCTGAGTTCATGGTGCAATCCGGCCTGTCGCCCGACGATCTGCGCCGCCTTGTCGGCACTGATGGCTTCGCCCATGGCCTGATCGACTATGTCGTGGCCAACGAGCCGCTGCTGCTCGCGATCGCGGCCGGCGCCGGGCTGTCGCCCGAAACCATCGCGCGCGTCTGGGGCAAGCTGCACGCGGCGGAGCACTGAGTCGGGGCCATGTTGCAGGCCCTGTGCCGGAACTGCGGATGGATCGGAGCGCGTGAAACGCCGCCCGCCCGTTGCCCGCGATGCGGCTCGCCGCGGCTGATCGCCCATGCCGAGCTGACCGAGCTCAGCATCGCCCATGTCGACTGCGACGCCTTCTATGCCTCCATCGAGAAGCGCGACGATCCAAGCCTGCGCGACAAGCCGCTGATCGTCGGCGGCGGGACGCGCGGCGTCGTCTCCACCTGCTGCTACATCGCCCGCCAGTCGGGCGTGCGCTCGGCCATGCCGATGTTCACGGCCCTCAAGCTCTGTCCCGACGCTGTAGTGATCCGTCCCAACATGGCCAAATATGTCGCCGTCAGCCGGCAGGTCCGGGCGCTGATGGACAGGCTGACGCCGCTGGTCGAGCCGCTCTCGATCGACGAGGCGTTCCTCGACCTGTCGGGTACCACGGCGCTGCACCGCGCCTCGCCGGCCGAGGTGCTGTCGAAGCTGGCGCGCGACGTCGAATCCGAGCTCGGCATCACGCTCTCCGTCGGGCTCAGCCACAACAAGTTCCTCGCCAAGACCGCCTCCGATCTCGACAAGCCGCGCGGCTTTGCCGTCATCGGCAGGGCCGAGACACTGGACTTCCTCGCCGCGCAGCCCGTCGACCTGATCTTCGGGGTGGGCAAGGTGTTCGCCGAAACGCTGCGCCGCGATGGCTTCGACACCATCGGGCAGTTGCAGCAGGCGGCGCCCGAAGACCTGATGCGGCGCTACGGCGAAACTGGGGCCCGCCTTGCGCGCCTGTCGCGCGGCGAGGACAGCCGCGCGGTGAACATCGACGGCGAGATGAAGACCATTTCGGCCGAAACCACCTTCAACACCGACCTGTCGGGCTTCGAGGAACTGTCGACCGAGCTGCTTGCCCTCTCCGAGCGCCTGTCGGAGCGGGTGAAGGCCAGGAACCTCGTCGGCGACACCGTGACGCTGAAGCTCAAATCCGCCGGATTTCGCTTGCGTACGCGTGCCCGGCACTTGATGATTTCGACGCAACTGGCCAGCGTGCTTTACGAAACCGGCCTGCAGCTCCTGGCCCGGGAGATCGATGGCACCGCCTTCCGCCTTATCGGCATCGGCCTTTCCGGCCTCAGCGAGGCGGACGGGCGCGATCCGACCGATCTGATCGAACCCGCAGTGGCGCGCAAAGCTGCCGCGGAACGTGCTATGGACCGGGTACGGACTCGCTTCGGCAACGATGCAGTGATCCGCGGCAAGCTCTATGACCGGCGCAAAGCCAGGGCAAACGAAGACAAGATCGAAGAAGGCAAACCCAAATGACCACCCCCCTCGAGAAACTGAGGCAATACGGCTACGAGCTGCCACAACCCAAGGCGCCGGTCGCGAGCTACGTGCCCGTCCGGCGGGTCGGCAACATCCTCTACATCTCCGGCCAGATCTCAGTCGACGCCAATGACGTGGTGATGGAGGGCCTGCTCGGCGACACCATGAACGTCGTGCAGGGCGGCAACGCCGCCGAACTCTGTGCCGTCAACCTGCTGTCGCAGATCGTGCATACCGCCGGCGTGCCGCTGGAAAACGTCGTGCAGATGGTCAAGCTCACCATCTTCGTCGCCTCGGCGCCCGACTTCCACGAGCAGCACCTGGTGGCCAACGGCGGCTCCAACCTGATCATCGGCGTGCTCGGCGACAAGGGCAAGCATGCCCGCTCCGCCATCGGCGTTCCGAGCCTGCCGCGTGGCGCGGCCGTCGAAATCGAGGCGGTCGTCGAGGTCGCATGAGCACCCTGTTTTCCCGCCCTATCGCGCACCGGGGCCTGCATGACCGCAGCAAGGGCGTGATCGAAAATACGCCCTCGGCTTTCGCCGCCGCGATCGAGCATGGCTACGCCATCGAGTGTGACGTGCAACTGTCGAGCGACGGCGTGCCCTTCATCTTCCACGACGACGATTTCAGCCGACTGACCGATGTCAGCGGTCCCTCCGATGCTCGCCCCATCGCCGAAGTGAAGACTTTGGTACTCAAGGGCAGCAGCACTGGCGACGTCCCGCAGACCTTCGGCGAATTCCTCGAGCAGATCGGCGGCCGCACCCAGTTGCAGATCGAACTCAAGCAGCAGAAGGACGCCGCCGGCACCAAGGCCCTGGCCGCCACCGTCGCCACTGCGCTCAAGGGTTATACCGGCCCCTACACTATCGAATCCTTCGATCCGAACCTGCTGATCGCGGTGCGGCGCGAAGGGATCGCCGCCCCGCTCGGCATCATCACCTACGGCTACGACGAGCCGAAATGGGATCCCAAACTCACCGGCTGGCAGAAATTCGTGCTTCGGCATCTGCTGCATTGGCCGCTGACCCGCTTCAACTTCATCTCCTGCCGCAACGTCTCGCTGTATCTGCCGGCGGTGCGGTTCTTCCGCGCGCGGGGGATGGAAGTCACGGCCTGGACCATTACATCGGAGCAGGCGGCGACGGCCTCGCAGCGCGGCGCCGACCAGATCGTGTTCGAAGGATTCCTGCCGGCAATTGCCTGACACCCTCACAGCGACGATCGCCGGGTCAGCCTCCGAGATCGACGCGAAGGTGTGGAACGGGCTGGCTGCCGCGACCGATCCGCATGCCAACCCGTTCCTCGACCACGCCTTCTTCGTGGCGGCCGAGGAGTCCGGATCGGCCACCCGCCGCACGGGCTGGCAACCGCGGCATCTGCTGCTGAGCGACGGCGACACCGCCGTCGCCCTCATGCCGATGTACGAGAAATCGCACTCGCAGGGCGAATACGTCTTCGACCATGGCTGGGCCAATGCGTTCGAACAGGCCGGCGGCCGCTACTACCCGAAGCTGCAATCCGCCGTGCCGTTCACCCCCGTCACTGCCCCAAAGCTGCTGACGGCCACCGCCGACCCGGCGCTGAAGCAGGCCCTTCTCACCGCCGCGGCGACCTTTGCCGAGCAACGCGACATCTCCTCGGTCCACGCGACCTTCGTTCCCGAGGCGGAAGCCACGCTTGCCGCCGCCGCCGATTGGCTGGTCCGCACCGACACGCAGTACCACTGGCACAATGCCGGGTTCGGCAGCTTCGACGACTATCTGCAGACGATGTCGTCGCGCCACCGCAAGGTCACCCGTCGTGAGCGGCGCGAGGCGGTCGAAAGCCTCACCATCCGCTGGCTGACCGGCGCCGATCTCACCGAGGCGGTCTGGGACGCCTTCTTCGAGTTCTACCAGGATACCGGCAGCCGCAAATGGGGCCTGCCCTACCTCAACCGCCGCTTCTTTTCGATGCTGGGCGCCGCCATGGCCGATCGCGTCGTGCTGATGTTCGCCTATGAGGGCACTCGGCCAATCGCCGGCACGCTGTCGCTGCTCGGCAAGGACACGCTCTACGGCCGCTATTGGGGGGCCACCGAGAACATCCCGTTCCTGCACTTCGAGCTCTGCTACTACCAGGCCATCGACTTCGCCATCGCCCACAAGCTGCAGGTAGTCGAAGCCGGCGCCCAGGGGGAGCACAAGCTGGCCCGCGGCTACGCCCCGACAACGACCCGCTCCGTCCACTGGATCGGCCACCCAGGCCTCCGCGACGCCGTCGACCGCTTCCTTCGCCAGGAACGCGCCGCCGTCACGCGCGAGCAGGAACACCTCAGTGCGTACACCCCCTTCAAGCACCGCGCGTAAGGCGACACGGTTCCCTCCGCATCGGCCCTTGCGGGTGATGTCGGCGAAACGCCCTCACGCCCCCGGGCGGATGTCGGTGTGTTCCTTCGTCGCCGGCTTGCCGGCGAACGTTACCCAGAAGAAGTTGAGGGTATAGGTCAGGGCCGTGCGGAAGACGCCCTCCTCGGCCAGCCGCCGGCCGGATGTCAGCATCTTCAGCTTGAAGATGAACTTGACCTTGCCGACCTTGCTGAGACGCACCGCGACGTCGGTATCCTCGCCGTAGAACTTGATCTCGCGATTATAGCCCCCGGCCTTGATCCAGGCGTCGCGGCGGAACACGAAATTGCCGCCCTGCACCACCGAACCGACCCGCAGCACGTAGCGGTTGAGCCAGTAGATCAGCTTGGTAAGGCCGTAGAACATCGAGATCAGGAAGCGGTTCCAGGCGCTGAGGTCGTAATAGACGTACGGCCCCGAGAGGCAGACGAGCTTGTCGTCCTTCTCGAACTCGGCGAACACCACATCGAGCCAGCCCGGCGGCACCATCGTGTCGGCATCGATATTGGCGACCAATTCCGCCGTGGTCGCCTTGAAGCCGCCGTCGCGAGCCGAGACCAGCCCCTTCTGCTTTTCGTCGACCACCCGCACGCCCTCGTAGGCGCCCGCCACCTCGGCCGTGCGGTCGGTGGAGTTGTTGTTCACCACCACCACGTCGATGCCGGTGCGGCCGGACCGCTTGATTTCGGCGAGCACGGATTCGACGCATTTGCCGATCAGGGCCTGCTCGTTGTAGGCCGGGATGACGAAGGCGAGTTGCATGGCTCAAGCTCGAAATGGCAAATTGCGGCCGGTGGTCCTGAAGGGCCACATAGACTGGCCCTGCGATAAGGGCAACCTTTGGGCCGGAAGGTCGCGCGCGGCAATGGGATCAGGCAGTTGAACCTTGGAAATATCGGTGTCTGGGACGTCGTCGCATGGATCGTCGAGGCGGTCGTCGTGTTCGCCGTCTCGACCTTCATCTTCGACACCATCCACTGGGCCCTGCACCGGTGGACCAAGTCACGCTTTGCGCTGCTCCGGACCTTTGCCTCCTGGCATCACGTCCACCATCGCTTCCTCGACGGCAAGATGCAGGTGCACGCCGATCTCGCAATGACCAATTTCTGGGCCCACCTCCTGCCGGAATTTCTCACCTCGGCGGCGGTCACGGCGCTGTTTTACCTGGTGTTTCACTGGATTGCGGTGACCGCGGTCCTGGCGCTGCACGTGTGGAACTTCGTCAACAACATCCGCACCGAGGGCATGGACGCCAACCACATGTCCATGGACCGCGTCAGCGGCCGGCAAAGCCTGTTCAAGGTGAATGCTGCCTATCACGCGATGCACCACATCACGCCAGACAACTTCTATTCATCCTATCTCAACGTCTTCGACCTGCTGTTCGGGCGCTCCTGCACCATCCGCCACCGACGCTTCCTGATCACCGGCGCCTCGGGAGCCTTCGGCTCGGCCATGAAGGCACGGATCGAGGCGCTCGGCGGGCTGGTCGAGACGGCCCGTCACGGCGTCGATTTCGCCGCCGGAGACACCGGGCGCATGCGGCCGAAACTGGAGCGGGCAGACGTATTGATCCTCGCCCATGGCGCCAAGGGGGCGCAGGCGTGGGACGCCAACTGCACCACCTTCACCGAGCTCGCCGACCTGTTCATCGCGCTCGGCAAGGACCGGTTGGTCCCACCCGAGATCTGGGCGGTGGGCTCCGAGGCCGAGTTCCACGGCGACATGGGCCAGGCCGATCTGGTCGACTACGCCGCCAGCAAGCGTGCCTTTGCCCGTCGCGCCCTCGTTTACTACCGCAGCCCGGACGTCCTTTACCGGCACATCGTGCCGTCGGCCTTCACCTCGGCCATGGGACCGGGTCCGATGTCGGCCGACACTGCCGTCCGCATCGCACTCTTCTTCGTACGACGCGGCTTCTCCTACGTGCCGGTCACATTGACCACGCTGGCGCTGTGGAATTACTTCCGTTTCATCCGGCAAACACCGGATCCGGCGCCGGTGCAACCCCGTGTCGCCATTGACTCGAGCCCCGGGAGATAGCTTTCGTGTCCCCGAAGGCCATATGTAGGGCCTTGCGGCAACATCGAACCATTCCATGGCCAAACGCATAGCTATCGCGACCATTGGCACGCTGGGCGACGTCCAGCCCTTCGTCGCTTTGGCTATGACGTTGAAAAAGCGTGGCTATTCGGTCGTCATCGGCACCTCGGAGGACTTCCAGCCCTTCGTTTCCAGCCACGGCATCGAGTTCTTCAGCCTCGGCGGCGATGTGCAGGCCTTCCTGCGTCAGGCGCAGTTCGACAGCGCCATGACCAAGAGCCTCATCCTCTACGCCCCGATGCTGCTGCGCGACGGCCAGAAGGTGCTGCGCGAGGCGGGCAAGCGCGCCTGGCTGATGGCGCAGGACGCCGACGCCATCGTGTTTCAGAACAATACCACTTTCTGCATCGACATCGCGGAAGCGTTACGCATCCCGGCACTTCTGACGGTATTCCAACCGCTCAGCCCGACCAATGAGTTCCCCTATTTCGAGTACGGCCTCGATCCGGTCGACCCTCTGCTCTACCGCTTCAACCGCGAGCCATTCGCCAAGAGCCCGGCCTTCGATCCGCTGATCAACAAGCTCAGCTACACCGTGCAAAAGGTGCAGCAGACCTATTGGGACCTGCCGCGCGACCGGCTGCGCCGCTACCTCGGCCTCAAGCCGAAAAAACGCGGCGGTTTCCGCAGCTCGCTGCGCGGCGACCCGTTGCCGACCCTGCATGCTTATTCCGGCTCGATCTCGCCGGCCCCTGGCGACTGGGCCGAGACCAACATCATCACCGGCTTCTGGCGCCTCGAAGACACCACCGGCTGGGCGCCGCCGCCTGCCTTCCAGGACTTCCTGAGCAAGGGCGACAAGCCGATCTACCTGGGCTTCGGCTCGATGTCGTGGGGAGCGCAGCGCAATACGGAGATCGTGGCCAAGGCCCTCCGGCAGTGGGGCGGCCGTGCGGTGATCGGCAAGGGCTGGGGCGGCGTACGCGAGGACGCACTGCCCGACACGGTGTTCGTCATCGACCGGGCGCCGCACACGGAATTGTTCAAGTACGTCAAGGCCGTAGTGCATCACGGCGGCGCCGGCACCACGCATACCGGCCTCTATGCCGGGCGACCGACCTTCGCCGTACCGCAATTCTTCGACCAGCCCTACTGGGGTCGGCTGATCTACGAGCTCGGCGCCGGGCCGCAGCCGGTGCGTCTGCGCAAGCTGACGCCGCAACTGCTCGCCGGCGCGCTCGACGATCTCGCCTCCACCCCGGCCTACGCCAAGGCCGCCCACGCCCTCAGCGAAAAGCTCAGGCTCGAGGACGGCACCAACCTCGCCGTCGACGTCATCGAAGAGGTGATGGCCGAACACGGCCGCGTTCCGCGCAGCACGCAATTTATGGGAGCCGCCTCGTGACAGCCTACGACCCGCAGAACATTTTCGCCAAGATCCTCAATGGCGAGTTCGCGAGCACGAAGGTCTACGAGAACGACCATCTGCTGGCCATCATGGACGTCTTCCCGCAGTCGAAGGGGCACATGCTGGTGATCCCCAAGGCGCCCTCACGCAACATCCTTGATGCCGACCCGGAAGCCGTCGCCCGCGTCGCGGCGGAGCTGCCGCGGCTGGCGCGGGCGGTAAAGTCGGCGATGCGGGCCGACGGGTTGCGCCTCGCCCAGTTCAACGAAGCGCCGGCAGGGCAGACGGTGTTCCACCTCCATTTCCATCTGATCCCGATCTACGACGGGGTCGAGCTTGGCCGACACGCCAGCGGCGGGCCCGCGGACGCCGGCGAACTTGCAGCGCAGGCCCGGGCCATCGCCGCCGAACTGGCAGCGTGAATTCTCCTGATGCACTCCCCGCTCAGTCATGCTATTTCAGTGACAACTGATGTCCTGCGCATCAGGATGTCCGGACTGAACCTTACTTCTGCGAGTTGAGCAGCATCGCATGATGACCTCCGGCCAGCTCCGCGCCGCCCGCGCTCTTTTGGCGATCGACCAGAAGACGCTGGCCGGCCTTGCCGACGTCTCGCTTCCCACCATCCAGCGGATGGAGACGAGCGACGGCGTGGTGCGCGGCACGGTGGAAACGCTGACCAAGGTGATCGAGGCCCTGCACAGGGCCGGCGTTGACCTGATCGGCGACAATGCGCGCAGCGAAGCCGGCGGGCGTGGAGTTCGGCTCCGGGAGCCGCTTCAGAAACCCTGATTGACCGCGCGTCAATCCACGACGACCACCCTCAGCGATGATCGCCGCGTCCTTTGCAAAGGCCGTGTCATGGTCCCTGCGTCGACCCAGCGCCTCGAAGCCTCGAGAGCTGCCGATTTGTTCACCCCAAAACTCATCACAGTGCTGCGCGAAGGCTACCGCCTGTCGGATCTGCGCGCCGACGTTATCGCCGGCCTGACCGTCGCAATCGTCGCGCTGCCGCTGTCGATGGCGATCGCCATTGCCTCGGGGGTGACGCCTGAGCGCGGCCTCTTCACCGCCGCGGTCGGCGGCTTCCTGATCTCCGCACTGGGCGGCAGCCGCTTCCAGATCGGGGGACCGGCGGCCGCGTTCACCGTGCTTGTCGCCGGCTGCGTGGCGCGGCATGGCGTCGATGGCCTGTTCCTTGCCACGCTGATGGCCGGCGCCTTTCTGCTGCTGATCGGCGCCTTCCGCCTGGGCAGCTACATCAAGTTCATGCCCTTCCCGGTGACCGTCGGCTTCATCTCGGGCATCGCGGTGATTCTGTTCATCGGCCAGATCGGCGACCTGCTCGGCCTGCATATGGCGAGCAACCCCCCCGACATCCTGCCCAAGCTGCAGGTGATCGCATCAGCACTACCCACGCTGGCGCCCGCCGCCGTCGGTGTCTCGGTCGCCACGGTGGTAGTGATCGTGGCGCTGCGCCGGTACGCCCCGCAGTTTCCGGGCATCCTCATCGCCGTGGTGCTCGCTGCCCTTGCCGTGTTCGTACTGAAGCTGCCGGTCGAAACCATCGGCACCCGCTTCGGCGGCATCCCCAATTCGCTGCCCGCGCCGCACCTGCCTGCAATGTCGGTGGAGAAGGCCATGGCCGTACTGCCCGACGCGGTCTCCTTCGCCCTGCTCGGCGCCATCGAGTCCCTGCTCTCGGCGATCGTCGCCGACGGCATGACGGGGCGCCGCCATCGCTCCAACATGGAATTGGTCGCGCAAGGCATCGCCAATATGGCATCGGCCGTGTTCGGCGGCATTTGCGCCACCGGCACCGTGGCACGCACCGCCACCAACGTCCGCTCCGGCGCCCGCAGCCCGCTCGCAGGCATGTTCCACGCCCTGTTCGTGGTGCTGTTCATGCTGGTGGCGGCCCCGCTTGCGAGCTTCATCCCGCTTGCCGCTCTGGCCGGGGTGCTGGCCGTTGTCGCCTGGAACATGGTCGAAAAGCCTGCCTTTGCCGCCCTCGTCCGCACCTCGTGGGGCGATGCGGTGGTGCTGCTGGTCACCTTCGGGCTCACCGTGGTCCTCGGCCTCACGCCGGCGATCATCGTCGGCTTCGCACTCGGGACGTTGCTGTTCCTGCACCGGATGGCGCAATCCGCCGGGGTCGAGGTGCACGTGCCGCCGATCGCCGAGGACGAACCAGACGAACCCGGCCGGCCGCCCTATGATCCGACGAAGGCTACCGACCCGGACGTCGCCGTCTATCGCATCACCGGCGCCTTCTTCTTCGGTGCCGCCGCGAGCGTCGGTGCCGTGCTCGACCGCATTGCCGACCGCCACAAGGCGCTGGTGCTCGACTTTTCGGCCGTGCCGTTCATCGACTCCACGGCGGCCAACACCATCGAGGGCGTCGTCCGCAAGGCGCGGCGCAGCGGCGTCCGGCTGCTGATTTCGGGAGCCGGTGCCGCGACGGCATCAACGCTGGCCGCGCACGGCGTGCGGGCCCCGGACGTGCAGTACGTCCCGACGATCGATGCCGGCCTGTCTGCGGCCCACGCCGCGATCGCGGCAAAGGTGCTCGGATAAGCAAGAGGCCGGGATCGCTCCCGGCCTCGCATCTGTGTGTCAGCCCTTTTCGTCGGCCTTGGCCGGCTTCTTGGCCGCCGCCTTGGGGCCGGCCAGCGCCTTGGGCTTTGCCGGCCGCGGCGGCGCCGCGATGAGCTCCAGCTTGGCATCCGGCCCGATGCCGACCACAGCCACCGTGACAGTGCCGCCGTTGACCAATTCGCCGAACAGCACCTGGTCGGCCAGCGGCTTCTTGACGTGCTCCTGGATCACGCGGCCGAGCGGTCGGGCGCCCATGCGCTCGTCATAGCCGCGCGAAGCGAGCCACTCCGCCGCTTCGGGCGTCAGGTTGATCGTTACCCCACGCTCGGCGAGCTGGCCCTCGAGCTGCAGCACGAACTTCTCGACCACCTGTCGCACGATTGCCGGCGGCAGCGGCGCGAACGAGATGATGGCGTCGAGCCGGTTGCGGAACTCCGGCGAGAACATGCGGTTGATCGCATCCTCGTCGTCACCCTGCTCGCGCTTGCGGCCGAAGCCGATCGGCGACTTCTGCAGCTCCATCGCGCCGACGTTCGACGTCATGATCAGAATGACGTTCCGGAAATCGACGGACTTGCCGTTGTGGTCGGTGAGCTTGCCGTGGTCCATCACCTGCAACAGGATGTTGAACAGGTCCGGATGCGCTTTCTCGATCTCGTCGAGCAGCACCACGCAATGCGGATGCTGGTCGACGCCGTCGGTCAACAGGCCGCCCTGGTCGAAGCCGACATAGCCCGGCGGGGCGCCGATCAGCCGGCTGACGGTATGCCGCTCCATGTATTCGGACATATCGAAGCGCAGCAACTCGACGCCGAGCGTGTCGGCCAGTTGCTTGGCTACTTCCGTCTTGCCGACACCGGTCGGACCCGTGAACAGGTAAGAGCCTATCGGCTTTTCCGGTTCGCGCAGGCCCGCCCGGGCGAGCTTGATGGCCGAGCTCAGCGCCGAGATCGCGGCATCCTGGCCGAACACCACGCGCTGGAGGTTGGCCTCGAGGCCGGCAAGCAGTTCGGTGTCCGACTTGCTCACCGACTTTGGCGGGATGCGAGCCATCGTGGCGATCGTCGCCTCGATCTCGGGCACGTCGATGAGCGTCTTGCGCTCTTCGGCCAGCAGCAGCATCTGGCTCGCGCCGGTCTCGTCGATCACGTCAATCGCCTTGTCCGGCAGCTTGCGGTCATTGATGTAGCGGGCCGAAAGCTCGACGGCGGCCTTGAGCGCTTCGTCGGTATATTTGAGCTTGTGATAATCCTCGAAGTACGGGCGCAGGCCCTTCACGATCTCGATGGCATCCGGGATCGTCGGCTCGGCGACATCGATCTTCTGGAAGCGGCGCACCAGCGCCCGGTCCTTCTCGAAGAACTGCCGATATTCCTTGTAGGTGGTCGAACCGATGCAGCGCATGTTGCCCGAAGCCAGCGCCGGCTTCAGCAGGTTGGAGGCGTCGAGCGCCCCGCCCGAGGTAGCGCCGGCCCCGATCACGGTATGGATCTCGTCGATGAACAGGATCGCGTCGGGATGCTTTTCGAGCTCCTTCATCACCGCCTTGAGCCGCTCCTCGAAATCGCCGCGGTAGCGGGTGCCGGCAAGCAGCGAGCCCATGTCGAGCGCATAGATGGTGGCGCCTTTCAGCACCTCCGGCACCTCGCCCTCGACGATCTTGCGCGCGAGGCCTTCGGCGATGGCAGTCTTGCCCACACCGGCGTCGCCCACATAGATCGGATTGTTCTTCGAGCGCCGGCAGAGCACCTGGATGGTGCGACGCAATTCCGCATCGCGGCCGATCAGCGGGTCGATCTTGCCGGCCTTGGCCTTGGCGTTGAGGTCGACGCAGAAATCGGCCAACGCCGACGACTGCCCGTTGCCCTGGCGCTGCTGGCCCCCCTCTTCGCCATGGGCGCCGCCCTGCCCCTCCTCGGCGCCGCGCACCGAGCGCTGCTCGTTTGGACCGGATTTGGTGATGCCGTGCGAGATGAAATTGACCGCATCGAGACGGCTCATGTCCTGCTGCTCGAGGAAATAGGCGGCATGGCTCTCGCGTTCGGCAAAGATCGCAACCAGCACATTGGCGCCGGTGACCTCCTCCTTGCCCGAGGACTGCACGTGGATCACCGCGCGCTGGATCACGCGCTGGAACGCGGCCGTAGGCCGCGCGTCCTGCCCATTGGGCACAACGAGGCTGTCGAGCTCTTCATTGATGAAGTCCTCGAGATCGCCCTTCAGCGCCTCGATGTCGACATCGCACCCGTTGAGCACGGCGATGGTGTCGCGGTCATCGGTCAGGGCCAGGAGCAGGTGCTCGAGCGTCGCGAATTCATGGGCGCGCTCGCGGGCGAGATTCATCGCCTGGTGCAGGGCCTTTTCCAGTCCGCGGGAGAAAGAGGGCATATGATGTTCCTATTGCTTTTCCATCACGCACTGCAGCGGATGCTGGTTCTTGCGTGCCGTATCCATAACGCGAGTGACCTTCGTCTCGGCCACTTCGTATGGGTAGACGCCGCACTCCCCGACGCCCTTGTTGTGGACGTGCAGCATGATGCGCATGGCGTCTTCGCGTGACTTGTTGAAGACGTCCTGCAGGACAAGGACGACGAACTCCATGGGAGTGTAGTCGTCGTTCAGCAGCAGCACCCTGTAGAGATTTGGCCGCTGCGTCTTGGGTTTGGTTCTGGTGATGGTGCCGGTGTCGTAGCGCGAGCCGCCCTCGCCCTGCCGATCGTCACGCGCCGCCTTGAGCGGCTGGCCCGGTCCAGCGACGGTCCGGGTCGTCTGATCGGTGCGGGAGGTGAGGCGATCGAAACGACGCAGCATGGTGAGGCCATTATGTAGGCAAAAGACATCCGGTGTTAAGGGGGGCTCTTCCTCCCCATCCGGGCAGGTCGAAACGCCAGCTTTCACAATCTGTTGCCGATAGATTCAATTGCTGCGGCATTTTACCCATTGGTAAGGGCGCGCCCCTATTCTGCCTCAACCGAAGGTGATGGCGCAGGGCTTGGGGGAAGCCGCGTCGCCCCTCGTTTCAGTCGCCAAGGAGGGCCAGAAGGCCCCGCTTGTTTGGAGTACCGGGGTTGGCTTCCCAAAGGGTCTATTCTGTTTCGCGCCTGTCCCTGTGGCGCATCGTTGCAGCAGTTTTCATCGGCATCTTCCTCCTCGCGCCCAGCGTTGCCGAGGCCAAGGTGCCGCGCGCCTATGCCGGCATCGTCGTCGACGCCAAGTCGGGCAAGGTGCTCTACCAGAGCGATGCCGACGAGTATCGCTACCCCGCCTCCGTCAGCAAGGTGATGACCCTCTACATCCTGTTCCAGGAGCTTGCCGCCGGGAACATCAAGCTCACCGACAAGATGCCGGTCAGCAAATGGGCCGCCTCGGCGCAGCCGACCAAGCTGGGGCTGCGTGCCGGCTCGACCATCACAGTCGAGAACGCGATCAAAGCCATATGCACCCTCAGCGCCAACGACATGGCACGCGTCGTGGCCGAATATATCGGCGGCAGCGAAAGCAACTTCGCCAAGCGCATGACCTCGACCGCCCGCGCGCTGGGCATGTCGCACACGACCTACGTCAATGCCTCAGGCCTTCCCGATAGCCGGCAAATCACCACCGTGCGCGACCAGGCCACCCTCGGCATCGCCATCTTCGAGCACTTCCCGAAGTACTACGAATACTTCCAGACAAAGAGCTTCAAGTACGGCAAGCGCACCTACGGCAACCACAACAACCTGCTCGGCAAGAATGGTATCGACGGCATCAAGACCGGCTACACCGGCGCCGCCGGCTACAATCTGCTGACCGCGGCGCGGACCGGCGGCCACCACATCGTCGTGGTCGGCTTCGGCTTCGGTTCCGCCGGCTCGCGCGACGCCAAGGTGCGCAGCCTGGTCAACGAATATCTGCCGCAATCGCGCACCGGCAGCTATCTCGAAGCCGCCCTCATTCCCACCCCGGGCCGCAAGGGTTCGGTGGCGATCCCGGCGCAGGACGCCGACGTGCAGGTCGCCTCCGCCAACCCGGTCATCCCGATGCCCGCCCCGACCTTCCGCGCTGCCGACGACGAGGCTCCGGCCGATCCCCAGATCGGCATCGGCGACGTCGATACGGTCGACAACGCCACCGTCGCGAGCCTCGCCCCCGAGCCGATCGAGCGCCCCGTGGACCTCGGCATGCCGCCCGCCGTCCAGGCCGTCAACGCTGCCGCCGGCGCACCCAAGCGCCGGACGCTGGGCGACGTCGTCGGCGCCTTCACCGACAACTACTCGCTCGGCGCAGCCCCTGCCCCGCTCGGCCAGACACGCCCGTCGGCGCCGCTGATCCCGCCGGTCGGCATCGGCCGAGACGGCCAGCCGGTCGACCTCATGACCTCGGGGAGCATTTCCACCGAAGCCGCCCTCGCGCCCCGCAGCGATGCCGCTCCGCAATCGCTGGGGCTCGACAACGGCGCAACGCAGGTGGCCGAAGCTGCTCCGCAGCAGCCGATGCCTGCCGCCCTGCCGCAGGGCTGGATCGTCCAGATCGGCGCCTCGCCGACACAGGACGGCGCCAACGGCCTGCTCGATGCTGCTTCCAGCAAGATCCGCTCGCTGGGCAAGTTCCAGAGCTTCGTCGAGCGCTTCGAGAAGGACGGTCAGGTTTACTTCCGCGCCCGCTTCGGCGGTTTCTCCGGACAAAGCGCGGCCAACGATATGTGCAAGCAGCTCAAGCAAGCCAAAATGAGCTGCCTCGCGATGCAGAGCTGACCGCAATGCATCGAAAGAGGTAGCCGAACCGGGAAGCGCGTTTGTGGCCTGTGTATGGAGTAGCCCAAATGAGCGACACGTCGAGCCTCACCGAACTAGCCCGCTTCGTGGGCCAGTCGCAGCTCGCAGATGCCTCCGCCAATCGCAAGGCGGTCAATGACATCGTCAACCACCTCAGCCGCCGGCCCGCCAGGCAGCGTGTGTCCGATCTGCTGTCGGTGGTGCTGACCCTGTCGGCGCGCACCCGGCGCATGATCATGCCGCCGGTCGAGGTGGACATCGACGTGTTCGCGCCAGGCGGGCAGCGCGCCGTCCGCATCCTGCTGCCCCAGGCCACTGGCTGATCGCCGAACGCGCCCCTCAGGCCGGATGCCACGGTCTCCTGCGCGTACACGCCATGGAGGCTAGGCGCTGAGGCGGGTCGCTTCCGACGGGGCGGGTATTCTGACCAGGCTCGAGGGCTCTGCGACCACCACACGATTGCGGCCCCGCGCCTTCGCCTCGTACACGGCAGCGTCGGCCGCTGCCAGCAGCACGTCGACATCGACCGCGAACTGCGTCGCGGCGATGCCGATGCTGACTGTCGCAAGCGCCGATCCCTGTGCCGTCTCCACCGTGCTCGCGGCCACCGCATGGCGGATGCGCTCGGCGACGTCGATCGCCTCCTGCAGTGAGGTTTCCGGCAGCACGAAGCAGAACTCCTCGCCGCCCATGCGGAACAGTTGGTCCGACGGCCGCACATTGGCCTCCGCCACATCCGCGAATGCCTTGAGCATGCGGTCGCCCACCTCGTGGCCGAAGCGGTCGTTGACCGACTTGAAGTGGTCGAGGTCGAGCACGAGCAGCGCCATCGTACTGCGAATGCCGGCGCGCCGCCGGTTCGTGCGTGCGGCAAAATCGGCAAACGCGCGGCGGTTCAACAAACCGGTGAGCGGATCGGACATGGCAAAGCTGCGCTGCTGCGCTTCGCGCCGCTCCAGCGTCATGGCGAGCAGGAACACCGCGGCGAACGTCGCGTGCCCGAAGATCAGCCAAAGGAAAACCGCGAGCCAGATCGGATCGACCGGCTCGATCCCGAATGGAAACGGCGCCCACGGCGCGAGGGCCGTACGCACCGCCATGAACAGCGCGAAACTGACCAGCACCGCAAAGGTCGGCCAGCGCGAGGCCAGCGTCTCGTCGCGGTGGCGCCAGACCTCATAAGCCATCGCCGCCGCCAGCCCGCCAGTCATTAACGACGAGACGATGACCCGCGCCAGCATGCTGGTGCCGAAAGCCGGGATGAAGCAGAGGCCAATCCAGATGAGACACACCAGCAGCAGCCGGCGCAACGCCAGCCGGCGTCCTTCAAACACGCGGATGCCCTGCCAGAGCGATCCGACGGCGAGCAGCCGCGCGGCGTTGCCGATGGCGATGGCGCCGAAGTCCGTATCCCAATTCGGCTGCAGGTAGACCAGCGCCGCCGCGCCGCCCGCGATGAACGGAAAGCTCCACCACAAGAGCTCCGGCGTGTTGCGGTGCCGCAGCCAGACAACAAAGAACAGGCCACCCAGCAACATGAGCAGCGACGATCCGGCAACGAGAAGGGTGAAGCTGTCGAGCTGCACGCACACGGCCCCAGGGCGATTCCATGCAAGCTAGCGTGCAGGTCTTTAACGAAATCGAAACCCGGTCGCCGCCGGGCTCAGGTGGTGCCGGCCATGTGCTCGAATTTCGGCGTCGCACCGGTCACCATGGTCGCCGCCACCGCTCGCCGCGCGGCGACGCGCTCGCTGATCGGCAGCTTCAGTGCCTCGACCAACTGGCGATACTCCTGCCGTGCGCTCAGATGTGACATCGACGGCAAGCCGCCGAGCAACTCCTCGTCGAGCGGATCGAACACGGTGAGCCCCATCGGGAACAGCGAACGGAAGATGACGCGCTCGGCGATGCCGTCGGCAACCCGGCAACCCAGCCGCACCGCAATCTTCTCGATTGCCGACTGCACCAGCCGCATCGAGCGCGACGACAGCATGGAGATACGGTTGCGCACCAGGATCCAGTCGATGGTTCGGCCATCGATCGCCAGCCGCTCGGTGCGGGCACGCTGGACCAGTCGCGAATAATGGCTCATCTCGCGCGGGTCGCCCGTCACCGGGTCGACATGCGCCATGACGTCGAGATCGATCAGGCTGTCATTGAGCGGCGTAATCAACGTATCGGCCAGCGAGTGCGCCAGCCGCGTCAGGTGCGTATCGAAGCCCGGAGTGTCGACGACGAGGAAGTCGGCCACGCCCTCGACCTCGACCACCGCCTGGCGGAACAGGTCGAACTCGAGCTTGTGGTTCTCCTTGATCGAATCCGACTTGGTCAGTGGCAGATGGAAATGCGTTGTATGCGGCAGCGTCAGGTCGCGCGCCTGCGCCCAGTTGCGGCGGTTCTTGACGTAGTTGGTGAAAGTCTGCTGCCGGCTGTCGACATCGATCGAGGCGACGCGGAAGCCCTGGTACATGAGATAGACGGCGAGATGGAAGGCCGTGGTCGATTTGCCCGACCCGCCTTTCTCGTTCCCCACCACGATGACATGCGTGCCCGTGCGCCCCATGCGGCCTCCATGTCCCCGGCAGCGGAATCTGCGGCAAAATCGTGATTTGGTTCAAGAGGCAGTTTCGCCACAAACGGCGCACCGGCGCACAAGACTCGTGTAATTCACTTGACCCGCCGAAGCGCTGACGAGTCGATGATTTGCGCCGGTCTCAGATCAACCCAAGCCGACTGAGCTCCAGTGCCAGTTCCTCGTCGCCCTCTTCCGCGAATCCCGCGCTGGTAAGGTCCGGCGGGGCGTCGCTGGGGATGAGGTAACGCCAGCCCTGGAAGGGCGATTTCGGCCGCGGCGTCACGCGCACCATGTCCGGTGCCATGATGATGTCGCAGCAGGCGAGACCCTGCTCGTCCCGCGCCTCGGCAAGCCTGAGGATCGGCTGCCGGCACCGGATGACGCCGGAGATCACCCAGTAGATCGAGCCCTGCCCCTCGATCTCCTCGCGGCGTTTGGGCATCGTCCGGGTGCGATGCACATGCACGTCCTCGCCGTAGTCGGCACCCCACCAATGCGCCCGCTCGCTGCGATAGGATTCGAGCTCCTCCAGCGTCGCCACGCCGACGCAGAGTTTGATCATATGCATCATTTGCCGGCGGCCCGCGCCTGGATCACATCTATCTCGTCGTCCTCGACCACCCATGGCTCCTTGACCGCCTCGGCCAGCCACTCCTGGAAGGCCGGCAGCCCGTAGATCGCCTCGACATATTCCATCGCTGCGTCGGAGACCGGCAATGCATAGGTGCGGATACGCGTGGCCACCGGCGCGAACATGGCATCGGCGCCGCCAAACTTGCCGAACAGGAACGGCCCGCCGGACTCATCGGTGAACTCGCCCCAGATCTTTTCGATACGACGCAGGTCCGCGGCCACCGCATCGGCGTTCACCCTGCCCGGATGGCTGGCGCGCAAATTCATCGGCGCCAGGTCGCGCAGCGCGCGGAACCCGCCATGCATCTCGGCAGCGACCGTTCGTGCCTGCGCCCGCTTCAGTCGGTCCGACGGCCAGATGCCCTTCGCGGGGTATTTGTCGTTGAGATACTCGATGATGGCGATGGTTTCAGGCACCACCGCCGGCCCGTCGACCAGCACCGGCACCTGGCCGGTTGGCGACTTCCGCCGCAGCGTCTCCTTCCAGCCTTCGCCGTTCAGCAGCACCATGTCTTCGTCGAACGGAATGCCGAAATGCCTGAGCACGAGCCAGGCGCGCAGCGACCAGCTCGAATAGTTGCGGTTGGCGAAGATCAGTCTCATGGCAGGGATCCGAAGACATTTATCCAGAGCGCGGCAAGGCCGAGGAAGCCGAAGAAGCCGACCACATCGGTGACCGTGGTCACGAACACCGACGACGCGACGGCGGGGTCGACCTTGAGCCTGCTCAGCCCCAGCGGGATCAGCACCCCGGCCGAGCCGGCCGCAATCATGTTGACGATCATGGCGAGCCCGATGACCAGGCCGAGCCCCGGGTTGAAGAAGCGGAACCAGGTCAGCAGCCCCATCAGCAGCGCAAAGATCAGGCCGTTGAGGACGCCGACCAGCATTTCGCGCATGATCAGGCGTCGGACCTTGAAGCTCTCGAGTTCGTCCATGGCGAGGGCCCGCACGGTCACGGTCATCGTCTGCGTACCGGCATTGCCGCCCATCGAGGCGACCATCGGCATCAACGCCGCGAGCGCCACCATCTGCTGGATGGTCGCGTCGAACAGGCCGATCACCAGCGAGGCCAGCACCGCCGTCACCAGGTTGACCACCAGCCAGGTGGCGCGGCCGCGCACCGTCTTGGGCACGGTGTCCGAGATCTCCTCGTCGCCGACGCCGGCGAGCAACTGCATGTCCTCGGTCGCCTCTTCGTGGATCACGTCCACGATGTCGTCGATGGTCAGCACGCCCACCAGCCGCTTGCTCTCGTCGATCACTGCGACCTCCACCAGGTCGTAGCGCTCGAAGGTGCGCGCCGCACGCTCCTGGTCCTCGGTTGCCTCGACCTGGATGACATTGGTCTGCATCAGGTCGCCGATGCGCAAATCGCGCTTGGACCTGAGGAATTTGTCGAGCGCGACGATGCCTTCGAGGCTGTAGGAGGGGCTCACCACATAGATCTGGTAGAACTCGTCGGGCAGGTCCTGCTCCGATCGCAGATAGTCGATCGTTTGCCCGACCGTCCAATAGGGCGGGATGGCGATGAAGTCCGTCTGCATCAGGCGGCCGGCGGAATCCTCCGGGAAGTCGAGGCTGCGGCGCAGATTCAGCCGTTCGAATGCCGGCATCTGCGCGAGAATGTCCTCGCGCGCCGGCGTGTCGATGTCCTCGAGGATGTAGACCGCGTCGTCATTGTCGAGCTCGGCCACGCCGCGGGCCACGTCGGCGGGTGGCAGCTCCTCGATCAGGTCGGTACGAACCGACTCGTCGACCTCGGTCAGTGCCGAGAAGTCGAACTTGTCGCCGAGCAGCGTCACCAGCTTCAGCCGCTCGTCGGCATCGAGCGCCTCGAGCACGTCGCCCATATCGGCGGCATGCAGCGGCGCCGTGAGTTCGACTACCGCGTCCCTGTCGTCGGCCTCGAGGCGTCCGCGCAGCCGCTCCAGCCAGGCTGGATTGACCTGGTCGTCGTCGCCCCGCAGCCCTTCCGGAACCCCTGGGCCCCTGGCGTCGGCAATGTCGGGGTCGATTGTCATGGCGCGGGTGTAGCCAATCGAACCCGGATGCGCCAGACTTGCGGCATGGCAAAGACGGCCGCGGAAAAGCCCTTTGACCGCATGCTCCGGCTGGTCGCTGTCCTGGGGCTCGAGGACGTGGCGGCGGGCACCTCCTATGGCGCACCGGCGCTGCGCGTCCACGATCGGCCCTTCGCCGCGTTGAAGGCCGACGACCTGATGGTGCTGCACTGCCCGCTGGAGGTGAAGGAGATGCTCATGGAAATGGCACCCGACATCTACTTCCAGACCAGCCACTATCAAGGCTGGCCCGGCCTGCTCGTTCGCCTCGACGTGATCGCCGATGAGGAGTTGAGCCTCCGGCTCGAGGACGCCTGGCGCTTCAAGGCGCCCAAGATGCTGGCGGCGAAACGGCCGGTCGCAGGCGGCAAACCATGAGCACCCCGCTCTATTTTCTCTGCCGCTTGCTGCCTCCCCGCTCCGACTTCATGTCCACCATGACCGCTGCGGAGTTGACCGTCATGCAGGCGCACGTGGCCTACTGGCCGGCAAGGTCGGTTCGGGTGAGGCGGTGGCCTTTGGTCCGGTGGCCGACCCGGCCGGGGGCTACGGCATCGGCATCATCCGGGTGGCCGATCGCCGCGAAGTGGAGGCGCTGCGTGATGCCGATCCGGTAATGCAGTCCGGCCTCGGCTTCAGCTACGACATCCTGCCGATGCCGCAACTGGTGACGGCCCCGCCGACCGGCTGAACCTGGGATAGTCTCTACATCGGAGATGTTGGTGCGGTCGAGAAGACTCGAACTTCCACGCCTTGCGGCACAGCGACCTCAACGCTGCGCGTCTACCAATTCCGCCACGACCGCACGCCATGGTAGGGGCCACGCCGGAGCGAAGCGAGGCAGCGTGTAGCAAACGATTCCCGATGCCACAAGCACATTCGGCGGGCCTGCCCGATCCCCGCCGAAGCCCGGGAAATCAGCCGACCTTGAACACCTTTTCGGTCACTTCGACCGACAGGTGCCCGTCCTCGACCCGGATTTCGCCGTTCGCCACCAGCGTGTTGTTTGCGTAGATCTTGAGCGGATCGTGCTCGGTGCTGTTGAGCTCGATGATGGCGCCGCGCCCCATGCGCAGCAGATGGTGGATCGGCAGGATGGTCGAACCGAGCTCCACGGTGATATCGACTTCAATCTGGTCGAGCGTATTCATATATAGACCTGACTTGGCCCCGCTGAATCACGCGGAGCGCCCCCGCGGAGCATCGGCTGGGCATGATTACCGAAGCGTTAACCTGCGTTGGGCCGGAGCGGCTGCGGCGCATCGACCTCGCCCCCGTCGAGTGGGTCGTCGCTGACGCTCCGGTAGATTATCCGCTCGCATTGCAGACAATGAAGGATCGCGCCGCCGCCATCGCGCGCGGCGAAGCGCCGGAACTGGTGTGGCTGGTCGAACACCCGCCGCTCTATACGGCCGGCACTTCCGCGACCGCGTCCGACCTGCTCGATCCCACGCGCTTTCCGGTCTACGAAGCCGGACGCGGCGGCGAATACACCTATCACGGGCCGGGCCAGCGCGTGGCCTACCTGATGCTCGATCTCAAGGCGCGTGGCCGCGACGTGCGCTGCCTGGTTCAAGGCCTCGAGGCCTGGATCATCGACACGCTCGCCGGCTTCAATGTCGAGGGCGAGCTGCGTGACGGCCGCATCGGTGTGTGGGTGCGCCAGCCTGGCCGTCCCGGCGGCGAGAGCAAGATCGCGGCGATCGGCGTCCGCGTCAGCAAATGGGTCACGACGCACGGCATCGCCCTCAACGTCGCGCCCGACCTCAGCCATTTCGCCGGCATTGTGCCGTGCGGCATCGCCGATCGTGGCGTCACCAGCCTCGAGGACCTGGGGCAGATCGTTTCCATGCCCGAGGTCGACATCGCCCTCCGGGCGGCATTCGAGCGCCGGTTCGGCCCCACGGTCAGTCGGGCCGGCGCCGCCGAAGCCCTTGTCAGCGCGGCCTAAGGTCCGCATCTTAAGCGCAGTTTCACGAATCCCGCGCCGCTGGAGTGCCGAACATGACCTCCGATGACCTTCGCCGCATCTTCATGGGCCCCACCCTGTTCCGGCTCGACACGGTGTTGTCGCCGCGGCTGATCCCGGTGCTCTACGTCACGGGCCTCGCCACGTTGCTGATGTGGGCGGTGACTCATCTTGTCCTCGCCTTCGCCAGCAGCTTTGGCGACGGCCTGTGGAGCCTCCTCGAGATCGTGGTCTATGGAAGCTTCGGCCTGGTCGTGCTGCGCACCGTGTGCGAAGCCCTGCTGGTCTGGTTCAAGGCCAACGAGGCGGCGGCGGACTCCGTCAGTCGCACGCGTATTTCCACCTCACTTCTCGAAGACGTGCGCGACGCCATCCACGAGATGGCCGACGAGGAGGACGACATCGTCGACGTGGACGACCTGATCACGCCCGCGACCGATCCCGCTCCCGGTGTCGAAGTCACGCCGCCCCGCAGCCCCCGCCGCACCGCCCGGCGCACGCCGTCGCCGAAGCTCTAGGCCTTTCTTCTGCTGGGCAGGGGACATACCTGGCGAGAGCGTGGTCATTAGTCACATGCTGTTGTCGTCCGTTGTCTAAAATCGCCGTAAGGTTGCGCAGCGAACACCTGCTCTGTCTCTATCGCAAACTGCCGATCATTGCTTTTGCCGGGGTTTGCGCTATATCGGCGCCCCAATGACCCAATCAGCCCCGAAAATCGGCCTCGTCAGCCTCGGCTGCCCGAAGGCGCTCGTCGATTCCGAACGCATCCTCACGACGCTGCGCGCGCAGGGTTACGAGTTCAGCCGCGACTATGCCGGCTCAGATGTCGTGATCGTGAATACCTGCGGTTTCCTCGACAGCGCCAAGCAGGAAAGCCTCGAGGCCATCGGGGAAGCGCTCAACGAAAACGGCAAGGTGATCGTCACCGGCTGCCTCGGCGTCGAGGAAACGCTGATCCGCGAGACCCACCCCAGCGTGCTCGCCGTCACCGGCCCGCACCAATACGAGTCCGTGGTCAATGCGGTCCACGCGCACCTGCCGCCGGTCCCCAACAAATTCGTCGATCTGGTGCCGGAAGCCGGCCTGCGCCTGACGCCCAAGCATTACGCCTATCTCAAGATTTCCGAGGGCTGCAACAACCGCTGCTCGTTCTGCATCATTCCGCAGATCCGGGGCGATCTGAGCTCGCGCCCCCTTGCTTCGGTGCTCTACGAGGCCGAGCGGCTGGTAAAGTCCGGGGTCAAGGAGATCATGGTGATCAGCCAGGACACCTCGGCCTATGGCGTCGACCTCAAGTACGCCCCGAGCAAGTTCCACGGCCGCGACGTCACCGCGAAATTCCAGACGCTGGCCGAAGAGATGGGCAAGCTCGACGTCTGGACCCGCCTCCATTACGTCTATCCCTACCCGCACGTCGATGCGGTGATCCCGCTGATGGCGGAGGGCAAGATTCTGCCGTACCTCGACATCCCCTTCCAGCACGCGTCGCCCACCGTGCTCAAGGCGATGCGCCGCCCCGCCAACCAGGTGAAGACGCTGGAGCGCATCAAGGCCTGGCGCGCCATCTGCCCCGACCTTACCATCCGCTCCAACTTCATCGTCGGCTTCCCCGGCGAGACCGACGAGGATTTCGACTTCCTGCTCGACTGGCTGGAGGAAGCCGAGATCGACCGCGCCGGCTGCTTCAAATACGAACCGGTCACCGGCGCGCCCGCCAACGACCTCGAGGGCGTCGTGCCTGACGAGGTCAAGGACGAGCGCTTCGCCCAACTCATGGAAGTGGCCCAGGACGTCTCGACCGCGCAGCTCAAGAAGAAGGTCGGCCGCCCCATCGAGGTGCTCGTCGACGACGTCCGCCCCGCCGAGGGCCGCGCCATCGCCCGCAGCAAATGGGACGCGCCCGACATCGACGGTCAGGTGATCGTCGACAACGCCAAGGGCATTAAGCCGGGCGACAAGCTGACGGTCACGGTCACCGGCTCGGACGAGTACGACCTCTTCGCCGTCCCTGTCGGGGTCGAGGCTCGGCAACCCGCGCTGGCCGACTGATCCGGAGCTAGGACGCGGGCGGCTTCGCTGGAAGCTGCTGTCCGGGCGTCGACTGCGAAATGGCCAGTTCCGCCTCGGTCATGTCGGCCGGAACGTCGGCAAACAGCGGCGTCGATAGATAGCGCTCGCCGGTGTCGGGCAGCATGCAGAGGATGGTCGATCCCGGAGCTGCTTTCTCCGCGACCTTCAGTGCCGCTGCGAACGTGCCGCCCGCGCTGATGCCCACGAAGATCCCTTCCTTCTGGGCCAACGCCATGCTCGCCTTCATGCCCTCCCCACCGGGGACGGTCATGATTTCGTCGATCAACCCTTCAGTCATGGCGTCGCCTGTGATCTTGGGAATGAAGTCGGGACTCCAGCCCTGAAATGGGTGCGACTTCCACGCCGGATGACGGGCCGCAGGCGACCCATCGGCATTGCGCGCCTGCGCCTCATGCGAGGCGAGCATTGGCGCCGTCTCGGGCTCCGCGACCACGATCCGGGTCTCGGGCCGCTTCTGCTTGAGCACGCCGGCAACGCCCTTGAGCGTGCCGCCGGTCCCGAACCCGGTCACCCAATAGTCGAGCCGCTCGCCCTCGAAATCGCGCAGGATCTCCTGCGCCGTGGTCTTGGCGTGATAGGCCGGGTTGGCCTCGTTCTCGAACTGCCGCGTCATGAACCAGCCGTTCGCGGCAGCCAGTTCCTTGCATTTGTCGATCATGCCGGTGGCGCCCAGCGGCGCGGGCGTCAGCACCACCTTGGCACCGAGGAACCGCATCAGCCGGCGGCGCTCGACCGAAAAGCTCTCCGCCATGGTCACCACCAGCGGATACCCTTTGGCGGCGCACACCATCGCGAGCCCGATGCCGGTATTGCCCGAGGTCGCTTCGATCACCGTCTGGCCCGGCTGCAGCGATCCGTCCCGCTCCGCCGCCTCGATCACCCCCAGCGCCAGCCGGTCCTTGACCGACCCGAGCGGATTGAACGCCTCGACCTTGACGTAGAGCGTCACGCCCTTGGGCGCGAGCGCGTTGATCCGCACGACCGGCGTATTGCCGACGGTGCCCAGGATACTGTCGTATTTCATCTTGCTCTCCGCCGCTGCGACGCTGCCGGGCGGCAGTCTATTCCCCGCGCTGGACCAAAGCCAGCGCACCCCGCCCGCTCGATACTCAGTTCGAACGCTTGGGCAGGTAGACGACGTCCGATTTGGAACTTGCTCGACAAACGAGCTGTGTTGCGCGCTGTCATACCTGACCTGCATCGATCGGCATAACGTAAGAATAGCTACTACTGCTTGGGCGCCCTAAAACAAGAACGCCGGGCAAGCGCCCGGCGTTCTGCATTTCCGTCAGCAAAGGTGCGTCAGGCGCTGGTGCTGAGCGCCTCTTCCTTCTTGCGCTCCGAGTAGATGTAGAGCGGTCGGGCATCCTTGTTGTTCACCACCTCTTCCGAGATCACCACCTCCTCGACGCCATCGAGCGACGGCAGGTCGAACATGGTGTCGAGCAGGATGCCTTCCATGATCGAACGGAGGCCGCGAGCGCCGGTCTTGCGTTCGATGGCGTGCCGGGCGATCGCCTTGAGGGCGTCCTCGTGGAACGTCAACTCGGTGTCTTCCATGGCGAACAGCCGCTGGTACTGCCGGACGAGCGCGTTTTTCGGCTCCGTGAGGATCTGGATCAGCGCCGGCTCGTCGAGGTCCTCGAGGGTAGCGATCACCGGCAGGCGGCCGATGAACTCGGGAATGAGGCCGAACTTGACCAGGTCTTCAGGCGCCACTTCCTTCAGCACGTCCCCGACGCGGCGGTCGCGCGGGTCCTTGACGGTAGCGGCAAACCCGATGCCCGAGCCTTCGGATCGGGCTTGGATGATCTTTTCAAGACCAGCGAAGGCGCCGCCGCAGATGAACAGGATGTTGGTGGTGTCGACCTGGAGGAATTCCTGCTGCGGGTGCTTGCGGCCGCCTTGCGGCGGCACGGACGCCACGGTGCCTTCCATGATCTTCAGCAACGCCTGCTGCACACCCTCGCCGCTGACGTCGCGGGTGATCGACGGGTTGTCGGATTTGCGCGAGATCTTATCGACTTCGTCGATATAGACGATGCCGCGCTGTGCTTTCTCGACGTTGTAGTCCGCCGCCTGCAACAGCTTGAGGATGATGTTTTCGACGTCCTCACCGACATAGCCGGCCTCGGTCAGGGTCGTCGCGTCGGCCATCGTGAACGGCACATCGAGGATGCGTGCCAGCGTCTGCGCAAGAAGCGTCTTGCCGGTGCCCGTCGGGCCGACCAGCAGGATGTTCGACTTGGCCAGTTCCACGTCCTGATTCTTCGTCGCGTGGTTCAGGCGCTTGTAGTGATTGTGCACGGCGACCGACAGGTTCCGCTTGGCGCGCGACTGGCCGATCACGTAATCGTCGAGCACCTTGTAGATTTCCTGCGGAGTTGGAACCCCTTCGCTGGACTTCACCATCGAGGTTTTATTTTCCTCGCGGATGATGTCCATGCACAGTTCGACGCATTCATCGCAAATGAACACGGTCGGACCGGCGATCAACTTGCGGACTTCGTGCTGCGACTTACCGCAGAACGAGCAATACAGCGTATTCTTGCTGGATTCGCCGGTGGAAGTATCTTTGGACATCCGTCACTCCTCGGGGGCCCTGCCCCCGCCAACCCGCGCTGGTATCAGGCTAACGCGCGAGACTTAAAGAATATGTTGCCGGACCGACCTTAACGACCGATCCGGCACCCCACAATTGCCCTGTCGACACAGTCCCGTGTCGCATCGTGGTAGGCTTAACGTCGACGATTTTACTGAGCGTCGGGTGCCGCCCGCTTCTCGTAGATCGCATCGATGAGACCGAAATCCTTGGCTTGCTCGACCGTCAGGAAGTTGTCGCGCTCGAGTGCCTGGTGGATGGTGTCGTAATCCTGGCCCGTGTGCTTGACATAGATTTCATTCAGACGGCGCTTTAGCCGCTCGGTGAACTGCGCGTGGATCAGGATATCGGTGGCCTGCCCCTGGTACCCGCCCGAGGGCTGGTGCACCATGATCGAGGCATTGGGCAGTGCCGCACGCATGCCCTTTTCACCGGCACACAGCAGCAGGGACGCCGCCGAGGCTGCCTGCCCGACGCACAGCGTCGCCACCTGCGGGCGGATGAACTGCATGGTGTCGTACATCGCCAGGCCCGCGGTCACGACGCCGCCGGGAGAGTTGATGTAGAGGCTGATTTCCTTCTTCGGATTCTCGGATTCGAGGAACAGCAGCTGGGCGATTACCAGCGAGGACATGTTGTCCTCGATCGGCCCCGTCACGAAGATGATGCGCTCCTTGAGCAGACGCGAGTAGATGTCGAAGGCGCGCTCGCCGCGGTTGGTCTGCTCCACCACGGTGGGCACCAGGTAGTTGGTGTACGTGTCGACGAGATCTCTCATTTTCCAGATGCCCCTGAGGTGATGCCGAATCGGCGCGCGAATTGGCCGAGGTGAGACGAGCCGGCGTTAAGGCGCGGTAAAGGCAGAGATAGGCGGGACTGTGGCAACCAACAAGGGCAGTCACACCGGCGTACCTAACGGGTCAAAATGCGTCCCCGATCACAGTTTACGGAACAGGGGCAGTCTGCAAATGTGCTGCAATAACCCTTGGGGAATCTCGAAATGAAACATCTCGTCCTGCTCGCCGCCGCGGGCCTGATGCTGGCGACAGCCATGCCGGCGTTCGCCGCCGGCTCCAGCGACACCGACAGCCTGAGCCCGAAGAATACCCCGCCGCCCAATACCGCCTCGAGCGCACCGCAAGACGACAGCTCCAGCGCCCCGCCGGACAACACGGCACCGCCGGATACCACGACGCCGCCGCCCAGCGATGACGGCCCGACCGGCGACAACGTCACGGCCCGCGACCCGCAGAGCGTGCTGACGGCCCTGAGCAATCTCGGCTACCCCGGAAAGCTCGAAAAGATGGATTCCGGCCGGACCTCGATCTCCGTCCGGATCGCGGGCCTAAAGACCTATATCGATTTCTATGACTGCGACGACAATCTGGCCGATTGCTACACCCTGCTGTTCAACGTCGCCCTCGATCTCAAGAAGGGCACCACGATGGACAAGGCCAACGAGTGGAACAGCAAGCAGATCACCGGCCGCGTCTGGCTCGACGACAACAAGGATCCGACGCTGGATTTCGCCTTCTCGACCTTCAACGGCGTGCCGGCGGACACCTTCGAGCAGAACGTCAAGCTCTGGGACAAGAAGATCAGCGATCTCAAGGAATTCTTTGACTTTTAGTCGAAAATGCCAATCCGATCGAACCAGCGGCGGCGTCCTTTGGGGCGCCGCCGATGCTTTGGGACCTAGTTGAAGCGCTTGGTCGGCAGGTTCGAGCAGCCCGACTGCAGGAACTCGCACGGCAGACTGCCCGAGCTCCCGTGCGGATGGCCGCCGCCGCCCGTGCCCGTGCTGAAATGCTCGACATCGTAGTAGGGGCTGGTCCGTCCCGTCTTCTTGGTCGGCTGGCCGGTGCAGACGGTGCGCGTCCCCACGACCTTGTCGTGGTCGGCATCGTTGTAATAGGTGGTAACGGTGCAGCCCGGATTGTTCGACATCGCCAGCACCGGGGTGGGCAGGGCCGTCAGGGTGATCGAGCTCAGCATGAGCGGCAGGGCGGTGGCCGCGGCAATCAGGATACGCATTCTCCCGTCTCCTATCGGGTTGGCCGAATGGCCTGTGGGGATGACCGGACGTTGCGCCGGTCCGGCTGAACCGCAGGAAACGAGTGCTGCAGAAACCGTTCAGCGGGGCATTTGAATTCTTCCTGCGCCCCAATATCCTCGCCGCATGAACGAGCACGCTCCCGCCTTCGCCATTTCCGCTGCCGACCGGCGCGCCAGCGCCCGCCCGCGCGACGCCGCCTTCTACCAGAACCCCTATGCCTTCTATTCGGCGCTGCACCTCGGAACGCCGACCTTCCTCTGGGAGGACTATGGCCATTGGTGCTTCACCGGCTTCCGCGAGGTGAATTCTCTCTTGCGCGACAAGCGCTTCGGGCGGGAAATCCTGCATGTCGCCACCCGCGAGGAGCTTGGCTGGCCTCCCCCCAAACCGCACACCGCGGCGTTCGATCTCACTGAGAAATATTCGCTTTTGGCGCTTGAGCCACCGGCGCACACGCGCCTCAGAACCCTCGTCAACCGAGCCTTTGTGTCGCGTAATGTCGCGCAGCTGCGCCCGCGCATCGAGCGCCTTGCCGACGAGATGGTCGACCGGCTCGAGCCCGAGGGCGGCACCGAGCTCATCCGCAATTTCGCCGCGCCCATTCCGGCCGTGATCATCGCTGAGATGATCGGGCTGCCCGCCGAGATGGCCGGGCAGCTGGTCAGCTGGTCCAACCGCATGGTGCAGATGTACATGTACGGCGTCACCCACGAG
>JAEWCE010000291.1 GCA_023390785.1 Pseudomonadota bacterium | reverse complement strand
GCCGAGCTCGGCGCCAAAGTGATCGACCCCGCGGCGCTGATCGCCGTCGAGGCCGATCTGCTGGTGCCCGCCGCGCTCGAGGACATGATCACCGCCGACAACGCCGGCACCATCAAGGCCCGGGTGCTGCTCGAGCTCGCCAACGGTCCGGTGACGCCCGATGCCGACCGCATCCTCGCCGAGCGCGGCATCGTGGTGCTGCCCGACATCCTCGCCAATGCCGGCGGCGTCACCGTCTCTTATTTCGAGTGGGTGCAGAACCGGCAGGGCTATTACTGGGACCTCGAGGAGATCCACACCCGCCTGCTCAAGATCGTCGAGCGCGAGGGGCGCGCCATCTGGACCATCGCCGCCGACCGCAAGGTGCCGGTGCGTACCGCCGCCTACATCCATGCGCTCGGCCGGCTGGCGGGCGCCATCGAGGCGCACGGCACGCAGCCCTTCTTCGTCGGCTGAGCCGGCGAGGCGCGAGCGACCCACGGGGCCGGCAGCGATGCCGGCCCCGCTTACATATCCGCGGTCTTGCGCGTCCCCGCCAAATGCCCCTATGTGCGGCCAGCGCGAGCACACCCAAATCGTTCGAGGATCGACATGGCCACCCACACGCTTTTCCTGCTTCCCGGCGACGGCATCGGCGTCGAGGTGATGGCGGAGGTCGAAAAGCTCGTCGCCTGGCTCAACGCCGAGCAGAAGACCGATTTCGCCACTGATCGCGGCCTCGTCGGCGGCTGCGCCTATGACCAGCACGGCGCCGCCATCTCGGAAGCCGATATGCAGAAGGCCCTCGCGGCCGATGCCGTGATCTTCGGCGCCGTGGGCGGGCCGAAATGGGACAAGGTGCCTTACGAGGTGCGGCCCGAAGCCGGCCTGCTCCGCCTGCGCAAGGACCTTGGCTTGTTCGCCAACCTTCGCCCGGCGATCTGCTATCCCGCGCTCGCCGACGCCTCGTCGCTGAAGCGCGAGCTGGTTGAGGGCCTCGACATCCTGATCGTACGCGAACTCACCGGCGGCGTTTATTTCGGTGAGCCAAAACCATCACCGACCTCGGCAATGGCCAGAAGCGCGCCGTCGACACCCAGGTCTACGAGACTTACGAGATCGACCGCATCGTCCGCGTCGCCTGCGACCTGGCTCGCACCCGCCGCAGGCTGGTGCACTCGGCCGACAAGAAGAACGTCATGAAGTCCGGCGTACTGTGGGACGAGGTGGCGCAGGCCGTGGCCAGGGATTACCCGGATTTGCGCTTCGAGCACATCCTCGCCGACAACGCCGCGATGCAGCTCGTGCGCAATCCCAAGCAGTTCGACGTGATGGTGACCGACAATCTGTTCGGTGACGTGCTCAGCGACGCTGCAGCGATGCTCACCGGCTCGCTCGGCATGCTGCCCTCGGCATCCCTCGGCGCGCCTGACAAGGCCAGCGGCAAGCGCAAGGCATTGTATGAGCCGGTGCACGGTTCGGCCCCCGATATCGCCGGCAAGGGTATCGCCAACCCCATCGCCATGCTGGCGAGCTTTGCCATGGCGCTGCGCTATTCCTTCGGCATGATCGAGCTGGCCGACAGGCTCGAAGCGGCAATCGCCAACGTGCTCGACGACGGCCTCAGGACCGGCGACATCGCCCAGGGCGGCAAGTCGATCGGCACCGAGGAAATGGGCGCCGCCATCCGTAAGAAGCTCGCGGCCTAACCCTCGTCGAGGGTGAATATCCAGCTCAGCTCGTTGACCTCGCCGACGAGCACATCGAGCACGATCTGCTTGGTGCGGTGGAAGCCGAAATAGGCCGACTGCCGCACCGAATCCTCGATCCGCATCTCGCCGCCTTCCCACAGGAAATTCCACACTGCCCCCGACGCGAGCCGCAGCTTCACCATGTCGGGCGACGCCTCGACCTGCGTCTGGTGCGCCAGGTGGAAGCGGATGGCACAGGCGCCCGACATGCGGCCCCGTGCCTTCAGCATGCGATCCTGCCCCATCAGTGAATTGCCCTCGGCGAGCAGCGTCAGCCGCCGCTCGAGCACCACGCCGAAGCGCTCGGCATAGCCATGCGTGCGCATGATCAGCGAATGGTCGGCCTCCTCGGTGCCGATATCCGGATCTCGCCCGACCTTCACCACCCGGTTCTTGAGCGGCCCGCGCACCGGAATCGTCGCGGCGGACAGCGCGTTGATGGTGGGCGCCGAATGCGCGATGCCCTGCCGGAACAGCAGCTCGCTGTCGGGCATATCGGCTGGCGCCGGCCCGCAATTGCACACCACCAGGTCGCGGCCATGGCTGAACTCGAAGGCCAGCGCGCTCGCGTGCATGTGGCGGGCATAGTCTGGCGGCGGCACGAGGCCGGAATCGGCCACCACGATCGAGTGCCCCCAGATCAGCCGGCCATAGCCGCCGGCGGTCCCGGTGGAGCGCGCACGCGCCGGATTCTGCGCCTGTACCGAAACGATGACATCGTGCGCCATTTGCCCGGTGCCGTTGAAATACGCCGCCTCGCCGGTGCCGAGCGAGATGGCGTCGAGCGCCACGTGCATCGAATCCAGCACTTCGTTGAGTTCGTTGCGATAGGTGTCCGACTGTCTCAGCAGCGCCTGCCGCAGCGTGGTCAGCTCGACCATCAGCATCAACTGCACCTTGGCCGAGCGCGACCGGTGCAGCCC
>JAEWCE010000157.1 GCA_023390785.1 Pseudomonadota bacterium | reverse complement strand
TTTTGGTGGGGCGCATTAAGATCCTGCTGAGCGATGACGACCGCGAGGCGGCGAGCTACCTGGTCCAGGCGCTCGACGAGGCCGGGCACGTCACCCACCACGCCACCGACGGCGAAACCGGCTATGCCATGGCCTCTAGCATGGACTACGACGTGCTGATCGTCGACCGCATGCTGCCGCGCCGCGATGGCCTGTCCATCGTTGAATCCCTCCGGGCCGAAGGCAACAAGACTCCCGTTCTCATCCTGAGCGCGCTCGGTGAGGTCGATGACCGCGTTACCGGCCTGCGCGCCGGCGGCGACGACTATCTCGCCAAGCCCTATGCCTTCACCGAGCTCCTGGCCCGGATCGAGGTGCTGGCGCGCCGCTCGAGCCCATCGGAGGCCGCGACCAGCTACGAGGTCGGCGACCTGACGCTCGACCGGCTGTCGCGCAAGGTTGAACGCGGCGGCGAGGGCATCCTGCTGCAGCCGCGCGAATTCCGCCTGCTCGAATATTTGATGAAAAACGCCGGCAAGGTGGTCACCCGCACCATGCTGCTCGAAAATGTGTGGGACTATCATTTCGACCCGCAGACCAACGTGATCGACGTGCACATGTCCCGCCTGCGCGGCAAGATCGACAAGGGGCACGCCAACCCGCTGCTGCACACCATCCGCGGCGCCGGCTACATGATCCGTGAGTAGGTTTGCCCAGCTCTGGCGCACGACGACCGTCCGCCTGACGGCGGTCTTCATCCTCCTTTTCGTCATCTTCTCGATCCTGCTGCTGGGGTTCATCGCCTATCAGTCCAGCATCCAGATCCAGCAGCAGCAGACCGCCGCCATCGATCGCGAGGTGCAGTTGCTCAAGCGCATCGATGAGCGCCAGGGCATGCGCGGCATCGTCTTTGCAGTGGCGCGCCTCTCGAGCCAGCCGGGACCGGGCATCTACTACCTCGGCGACAGCGCCGGACTGCAGATTGCCGGCAACGTCAGCGGCTTTCCGCAGGACGTGCTGCAGGGTAGCGGCTTGTTCAGCTTCAACTACGACCGCGACAGCCCGTATTCCGACGACACCACGCGGGGCTACGCCGTGGTGCGCTCGCTGTTGCTCGATGACGGGCTCCGCCTCGTGGTGGGACGCGACGTTGTCGAGCGCCGCGGCTTCACCGCCCTGATCTTCCAGGCCTTCCTGTTGGCCGTGGCGGGTATCCTCGTGTTCTCGACGCTGGCTGGCGTGGTCACGGCGCGCCGCGTGCTCAAGCGCATCGACACCATCAATGCCACCTCGCACAAGATCATTTCGGGCAATCTGAGCGAGCGTATCCCGGTAACCCGTCGCAACGACGAGTTCGACGGCCTCGCCACCAGCCTCAACGCAATGCTCGATCGCATCGAGGATCTGATGCAGGGGCTGAAGGAGGTGACCGACAATGTCGCGCACGACCTCAAGACGCCACTGACCCGCCTGCGTAACCGCGCCGAGGCGGCGCTGCGCGACAACAGCGGCAGCGACAGCAAGAACGAGGCGCTCGAGACCACGATCAGCGAAAGCGACAAGCTGATCAGGACCTTCAACGCCCTGCTGATGATCGCCCGCGCCGAGGCCGGGGCACCATCCGGCGCGTTTGCCGACGTCGATGTGAGCGCCGTCGCCGCCGACGTAGCCGAGCTCTACGAACCGGCAGCCGAGGAAGCGGGCATGACGTTGGAGTGCAAGATCGCGCCGGGTGTGCAACTGCGCGCCAATCGCGAGCTGATCGGCCAGGCGCTGGTGAACCTGATCGAGAACGCCCTCAAATATCACGAGCCCAACGGCGATGCGCCCGGCCGCATCAGCGTGGCCGTGCGCGAGGAGGGCGGGCGGGTGCGGATCGAGGTCGGCGACAACGGCCCGGGCATTCCGCTGGAAGATCGGGCGCGAGTCGTCGAGCGCTTCGTCCGGTTGGAAAAGAGCCGCACCGAGCCGGGCTCCGGGCTCGGCCTGTCGCTGGTTGCCGCCGTGGCGCGGCTGCACCGCGGCGAGTTCCGCATCGAGGACAACCACCCCGGCGTGCTCGCCGTGCTCGACCTGCCCAAGAACAGCTAGTTTTGCGGCGTGGCGGGGACCGAGGTTTCGCCAGCGCCGTAGCCGCTGACCTTGCCGCCCGACAGGATGTAGCCGATGTACTGGGCATTGAGCGCGGTGCCGAGCGCATCGCGCCCCGGCTCGTCGGCGCGATAGGCGATGGTGCTGCCCGAGGCCGCGCCGAACGTCGCCTTGAGTTCGCTGAGCGACGCGCCGAGGCCGGGAATGCCCAGATTGGGCACCTGGAAGTTTTTCGGCGCCGCCTCGCAATCGCCGGGAATGCGGGCGGGATCGGCCGCCTGCACCGCCACGATCATCACGAATTCGCCGCCGCCCAGGATGTTGGAAATGAACCAGGTATTGGCCGCCGGAGACTTGCCGCCGCCGTCGGTATGATAGCAAAGCCAGTTGACCAGCGTCTTGTTCGACCCCTGCGTCTGGATCGTGCCGCCGAAGGTCTTTCTGATCTGGCTGAGCTTGGTGTGCTGCAGCTCCATGCGCAGCGGCCCCGCGGTGATGGTGTTGACCATCGGCTTGGGAATATTCGGCTTGCTGCCGAAATGGAAGTAGTTGCCGAACAGGTTGAGCCCCATGCCGGAGAGGCCCGCGGCCTCGACCGGGGCGGACACAGCAAGGGCAGCGAGACAGACGGCGAGCAGACTGAAGCGCATCGACAAGAGTTCCGGATGGAGGCGGTCAAATTAGCGCGCAGAGCGGGGAGTCCGCCAGTCGGCTATTCGATGTTCCCCAGCCTCGTCAATGGGATGGCGACGCTTGCCGCGCCGCGGCCCGGCGGCTAAGCCTGTCGGATCATGCCCGTGCCCCTCGCGCAGCTTCTGGACGCGTCCTCTTATCTCAGGGAATTGAACGAGCGGCACGGCGATTGGCTTGCCACGGCGCTAAGCGACCCCGACACGGCGTCGCGACAGGAACTTGCCGGACTGAGCGCGGCTGCGGCCGCTGCCGGCACGAATGAGGCCGAGATCGGCGATGCCTTGCGCCGCGCCAAGGGCCGCATCGCACTGCTGGCGGCAGCCGCCGAAACGGGCGGCTTATGGACGACGGCGCAATCGACCGCCGCCCTGTCGGACCTCGCCGATGCGGCGCTCGACGCCGGCCTTGCCGTGCTGCTGCAGCGCGCCATCGAAAAGGGCGACCTGCGTGCGACGACTCCCGCCACCTGCGGACTCTCGATCTTCGCACTCGGCAAGCATGGCGGGCGCGAGCTCAACTATTCCTCCGATATCGACATTGTCGCCTTCTTCGACCGCGAGGCGGGCGTGCTGGCGGACCCCGACAACGCCACGAAGGTCTATTCGCGCATCGTGCAGCGGCTTGCCGCGCTGCTGCAGGACCGGGTCGGAAACGACTACGTGTTCCGTACCGATCTCCGGCTCCGGCCCGACCCCGGATCGACCCCGGTCGCCATCTCCACCGATGCTGCCTTCGCCTATTACGAGAGCCGCGGCCAGAACTGGGAGCGCGCCGCCTGGATCAAGGCGCGGCCCTGCGCCGGTGACAGGCAGGCGGGCGAGGCGTTCCTCGCCGAGCTCGCGCCCTATGTCTGGCGCAAGCATCTGGACTTCGCCACCATCGCCGACATCCAGGCGATGAAGCGCCAGATCAACATCTCCAAGCAGGTCGGCGAAGCCCGGGTCGAAGGCCACAACGTCAAGCTCGGGCGTGGCGGCATCCGCGAAATCGAGTTCTTCGCCCAGACCCAGCAACTGATCGCCGGCGGCCGCGACCGCAAATTGCGCGTGCGACCGACGGCCGAGGCGCTGGCCGCGCTGGCGCGCGAGGGCTGGATCAGCGAGACCGCGGCAACGGAGTTGACGGCGGCGTATTGGTTCCTGCGCGCCGTCGAGAACCGGCTGCAGATGTTGCGCGACGAGCAGACGCATGTGATGCCCGAGACGGCCGAGGGGGTCGCGGTCATCGCGCAGTTGATGGGTTATCCCGAGCGCCAAGGCTTCGAGGCCGATTACCGGGCGGCGCTGGCCAAGGTGCAGGGCTATTACGCCGAGCTCTTCACCGAGGGCGAGACGCTGGCCGCGGCCGGTGGCGACCTGGTGTTCACCGGCAGTGACGACGATCCGGCGACGCTGGAGACGCTCACGCGCATGGGGTTTACCGATGCCGCGTCGGTTTCGGCGACAATCCGAAAATGGCACTATGGCGGCTATCGCGCCACGGCCGCCGCAGCGGCGCGGGCGCACCTCACCGAGCTGCTGCCGGCGCTGCTGACCACCATCGGCAAGGCCGGAAATGCCGACCTCGCCTTCCGGCGCTTCGACAATTTCCTGTCGCGCCTGCCGTCAGGCATCCAGCTCTTTGCGCTGCTGCGCAATCACGCGGATTTGCGCACGCTGCTGGTGCAGCTCCTCGCCTCGGCCCCGCGCATGGCCGATGCGGTGATCCACCGAGCCCACGTCATGGACTCGCTGATCGATCCGGCCTTCTCCGACATCGTCGGACGCCGTCCGGCATTGATCGCCAAGGTCGAGAGTTTCCTGTTAGATGCCCGCGACTACCAGGAGGTGATTGACCGGGCCCGCATCATCGGCCAGGAGCAGCAGTTCCTGATTTCGGCCGGCCTGCTCGCCGGCACACTGGCGGCCCGCCAGGCCGGCGAGCAGTTCACGGCGCTGGCCGAGACGCTGCTGCAGCGGCTGTTCACCGCCGTGCGCGTCGAGTTCGAAAAACGCCACGGCGTGGTGCCCGGCGCGTCGGTGGCGCTGCTTGCTTTCGGCAAGATGGCAAGCCGCGAGATGACGGTGTCGTCGGACCTCGACTTCATCCTGCTCTACGAGGTCGATGGCGATGCCGAGGACTCCAACGGCGAGCGGCCGCTGCCGACGTCGCAATATTTCGCCCGCCTGACGCAGCGGCTGGTCGCGGCGGTGACGGCGCCCACCTCCGAGGGGGTGCTCTATCATGCCGACATGCGGCTGCGGCCGTCCGGCAACGCAGGACCGCTCGCCACCAGTCTATCCGCCTTCCGCCGCTACCAGACCGGGGAGGCATGGACCTGGGAGCATCTGGCGCTGACCCGGGCGCGCGTCATCATGGGCGACGAAGAGCTGCCAAACCGTGTCGACGAGGTGATCGCCACCGTGCTGTCGCAACCGGCCGACGCCAACAAGATCGTCGGCGACGTGCTCGCCATGCGCGCCCTGATGGCCAAGGAACGGCCGCCCCGCCACCCCTTCGATCTGAAACTGGTCAATGGTGGACTGATCGATCTCGAGTTCATTGCGCAATCGGCGCAATTGCTGCGGCGCCATGAGATCGCCCGGCCGCAGGCGCCCACCGGCGAGGTGCTGGCCCGGCTCGGCGAGACCGGCCTCGTGCCGGAGGGCGAGCGGCTAGCGCTGATCCACGGCACCTATGCGACGGTGCTGCAGGTGATGAGCGCGGCGCTCGTCGATCCCTTCAACAATGACGGCTGGACCGATGCCTTCCGCGACCTGCTGGCGCAACTGGCCAACGCCCCCAATTTCGCGCGGTTGACCGAGGACCTGGCGGCGATGCAGGCAGAAGTTTCGGCGGCGGCCGGCGCCTGGTACGAGCGGGCGCGGGAGTCTTAGGCGGCGACGTCCGTCGCTTCGTCGTGGTGCAGCAGCGGCAGCGAGACTGCCACGGTCGTGCCCAGTCCCGGTCGGCTGTCGATGGCGAGCCGGCCGCCACTGAGCTCGGCGATGGTGCGGGCGATGGCCAGCCCGAGGCCGGCGCCTTCGCGGTCACGCGTCAGCGCCGCGTCGCCATAGGCGAAGGGCTGCGACAGCGACGACAATCTCTCCGGCGGCATGCCGATGCCGGTGTCGGAGACTTCCAGCACCACGCCATCGCTGGCGGCGTGCGCCGCGATGGTGACGCGGCCGCCGGCCGGCGTGAACTGGATGGCGTTGTCGATGAGGTTGCCGAGCATGCGTTCGAGCGAGAAGCGGTCGCCCGCCAGCACGGCGCCGGTGGGGGCGCCGAGGTTGAGCGCGATGCCCTTGCGCTGCGCCCGTGGCGCGTGCCGCTGGGTTGCGGACGCCAGCAACTCGTCGACGGCCACATGCTCCTCGCGCAGCACCCGCTGGCCGCCTTCGAGCTCGGCGAAATCGAGGATCGAGGCAAAGAAGCTCAGCAGCCGCTCGCCCGACATGCGGATGGAATCGACATAGCTCGCATAGTGCTCGTCGCCCAGCGGACCGTAGGTCTCGTGCCGCATCAATTCAGCGAAGCCGATGATGTGGTTGAGCGGCGTGCGGATGTCGTGGCTGACATGGGCGAGGAAGTTGGTCTTGGAGCGGCTGGCCGCCTCGGCGCGCAGCTTTTCCTCGTGATAGCGGCGGGCGAGCACGCGCTGCTCCTCGCGGATCGAGACCAGCAGGTCCTCGGTGGCGCGCCGCTCGGTGACGTCGGTCAGGAGCGTCACGAAGCCGCCGCCGGCGAGCGGCCGCTCGTCGACCACGAGGCACGAGCCATCCTCGCGATGCAGCTCCAGGATGCGGCTGCCCGCGTCCTCGCGCACGAGCTGCAGATAGCCACCCTGGATGAGCCGGCGGATCGAGGCCGAATAGAGCGCGCCGGGCCGCGAGTCGATGGGATCGGCATTGAGGCGGTCGCGGTATTGCGCATTGGCAACGACCAGCCGGCCCTCGGAATTCCAGCAGGCGACCCCGAACGGGATGGTGGCGAGCAGGTCGTGAAGGGTGCCCACCTGGGGTACCGGCCGCGCGCGGCGGCGGAAGCCCAGCGCAATCACCAGACCGGCAAGGCCATAGGCGATGGCGGCGTGCTGCGGCAGGTCGCTGCCATCCGGCGGCGGCTCGACGCTGAAGGCGGTGGGGATGGCGCGCGGCGCTCCGGCGGCAGGCGACTGTCCGGCGGCCAGCTCCGCCAGATCCGCGTGTTGCCGCTGGATTTCCACCAGCCGGGCAGCGTCGCCCAGGATGTAGAGGGTTGCCGCCAGCAGCGCCACCAGCGCCAGCGCATAGGTGAGTGGTGAAATGGACGCAGCAAGCGCGGCAAGGGGGTTCCCCTTGCTGGCAGAACTGGAGCGTGACTCCACCCCAACTGCCCTGACGCCGGATGCCTCCGTCGACTGCATCTATACCCCGCCTAAGATGGAAAATCAGGAGAACGCCACGCCCTGATTTGCAATCTGAATCAGCGGCTTGCGGCTGTCCAGAGGGGCAGCCGCACGTTATGCGCCGATGGCGGAAATTTGCGAGTCGGCTGAGTCACTTAGAGGCAGAAGAAAAATTCTTCTACATTAGTGTTTCATTAACCAGCCAGCGTCCGCTCCAGGATGTCGGCGGTGTTGCGGCTGAGTCCGCCGGCGTCGCGCAATCCGGTGAGCGCCGCTTCCGCCGCCCCGCGCCGGGTGGCCTCATAGCTGCGCCACACCCGGAAGGCGGTGAGCACGCGCGAGGCGACCTGCGGATTGCGCGTGTCGACGTCCGCAACGAAGTTCGCAACGAAGCGGAAGCCGGTGCCGTCGGCGCGCGCGAACTGCGAGGGATTGCCCAGGCCGAAGGTGCCGACCAGCGCTCGCAGCCGGTTGGGGTTGTTGCGCGGAAAGTTCGGGTCGGCAAGGATCGCCTCGATGCGGCTCACCACATTGTCGATCGGCGCCATGGCGTTCAGCACCAGCCACTTGTCGAACACCAGCGGATCGGCCGTGTACATGATACGGAAATTGCCGAGCAGCGCCTCCGCATCCGGCGTCCATCCGGCAACCGCCGCGCTCAGTGCCGTGTAACGATCGGTCATGTTGGTCGCAGTGTCGTACTGCTCGCGCGCGAGCCGCGGGCCGAGGGCCGACCCACCGACCACCAGCAGCGCCAGAGCGCCGTTCTTGAGTGCCCGCATGCCCGACTGCGTCGTGTCGGTGGAGTAGGGGGCGGCGACGATATTGGCGTGGTAGGCTGCATCCAGTGTGCCCTCGAGCCGGCCGACCAGCGCTCGCAGGAGCGCCAGCCGCGTGGCTCGTATCTTGTCGGGATCGACGTCGGTGCCGATGGCGCGCGCGACGATCGATTCCGACGGCAGGCTGAGGGTCAGCGCCTTGAACGCCGGGTCGAGCGTCGCCGAGGTGATGGTGTCGCCAAGCGCATCGGCGAGCGCCTCGATGTCGGCATCGGCCCATGGCGTGCCGCCGATGGCGCCGAGCATCAACGCCAGCGCCACGTCCTGCAGCGACTGCCAGCGGTTGAACGGATCGCTGTCGTGGCGGGCGATGAACAGCCGGTCGGCCTGCGACTGCGCCGAGACCACCTTCACCGGCGCCGAGAACTCGCGGAACAGCGATGGCACCGGCTTGTTCGCAACGCCCTTGAACTCGTAGGTCGCGCTCTCGCCGCTCAGCACCAGCAGGTCGCCTCGCACATCGCCGCTGGCCGAGCTCCAGCCCATCGGCGAGCCGTTCGGTCCGATCAGTCCGAACTTGACCGGCACCACCAGCGCCTGCTTGTCGGGCTGGCCCGGCGTCGGCGCCGTCTTCTGGCTGAGGCTGAGCGTGTAGGTCTGCGAGGCGGCATCGTAGCGGTCGCTGACAGTGATCTCGGGCGTGCCGGCCTGCAGATACCAGGCCTGGAACTGCTGGAGGTCGACGCCGTTCGCCTCCTCGAACACCTTGATGAAGGCCTCGATGGTCGTCGCGTCGCCGTCGTGCTTGTCGAAATAGAGATCCATCCCCTTGCGGAAGCCGGCCTCGCCAAGGAGCGTTGCCAGCATGCGCACGATCTCGGCGCCCTTCTCGTAGACCGTGGTCGTATAGAAGTTGTTGATCTCCTTGTAGCGGTCGGGCCGCGCCGGATGGGCGAGGGGCCCCGCATCCTCGACGAACTGCGTCGCACGCAGCGTCCGCACATCCTCGATACGCTTCACCGGGCGCGAGCGCTCGTCGGAGGTGAACTCCTGGTCGCGATAGACCGTCAGCCCTTCCTTGAGGCAGAGCTGGAACCAGTCGCGGCAGGTAATGCGGTCGCCGGTCCAGTTATGGAAATATTCGTGCGCAATGACGCGCTCGACATTGTAGTAGTCGTCGTCGGTGGCGGTCTCCGGCTTGGCGAACACCAGCTTGTCGTTGAAGATGTTGAGGCCCTTGTTCTCCATCGCGCCGAAATTGAAATCGCTGACGGCAACGATGTTGAAGACATCGAGGTCGTATTCGCGGCCGAAGCGACGCTCGTCCCACGCCATCGAGCGCTTCAGCGCGTCCATCGCGAAGCGGCACTCCTCCTCCTTGCCTGGCGTACAATAGACGCCGAGCTTCACCTCGCGGCCGCTCATGGTGGTGAAGGTGTCGTGGATGGAGCCGAGGTCGCCGCCGACCATGGCAAACAGGTAGGATGGCTTGGGGAACGGATCGTCCCACACCGCGTAATGCAGTCCGCCTTCGAGCTCGCCGCTGTCGACCGGGTTGCCGTTGGCCAGCAGCACCGGTGCCACCGCCTTGTCGGCGGTCATGGTAACGCGGAACGGCGCCAGCACGTCGGGGCGGTCGAGGTAGTAGGTGATGCGCCGGAAGCCTTCCGGCTCGCATTGCGTACACCAGGTGCCGCCCGACCGGTAGAAGCCCATCAGCCGGACGTTCTTTTCGGGCTCGAGGGTCACTTCGGTCTCGAGCACGAACTGCCGGTGCGGCGACTCGGATATGGTCAGCGTGGTCGGCGTCGTCTCGTAGGCGGTGAGCGCCAGCGGTGAGCCGTCGATCGCGATCGAGTTGAGCTTGAGCTCGTCGCCATCGAGGACAAGCGGCGTTCCTGGGGCGGTTTCCGGGCGCGGCGACAACGTCAGCAACGCGCGCACGCGCGAGACGTCCGGCGCGATTTTGACGTCGAGCTCCACCTTGTCGACGCGATAGGGCGTCGGGGCATAGTCCTTGAGGTAGATCGTGTGCTCGGTCTCGGTCCGCATTGCCGCTCCATGGAACTTGATCCGACTGTGGCCCGCCGGTGACAGGCAGATTGCCGAATCTTCTTATATTCTGTCCGGCTGGCTAACCGGCTTCTCCCTGTTTGCGCCAAATACGGCAGCATTGGGAAAAGTCGGCAGCGCCGGCGCGCAACAAGCCCGTGGCACCCCGCCGCGTCAAGCATTTGCGTTCACGACAACGTCTGGTGAGTTTCATGCTGCGCTGGTTCGAACGCCGCCTCGATCCCTATCCGCCTGCCGAACCGGGGCAGCCGCCGGCCGCGTTTCTGCCGTTTGTGCTGCACTACCTCAACGGCTCCAAGCGCTGGTTCGGGTTAATGGTCGTGCTGACGGCCGCCGTGGCGCTCAGCGAAATCATGCTGTTCGGCTTCCTGGGCAACATCGTCGACTGGCTGAGCAGCGCCGACCGGGCGACCTTCATGGCAACCGAGGGGCCGCGGCTGTGGCTGGCCGGCATCGCCGTGGTGCTGGTGCTGCCAGTGGTAGTGGCGCTCGAATCGCTGGTGATCAACCAGGGGCTGATGGGCAACCTGCCGCAGCGCATTCGCTGGCTGCTGCACCGCTACGTGCTGCGCCAGTCGATGAGCTATTTCCAGGACGAGTTCGCCGGCCGCATCGGCGCCAACCTGATGCAAACGGCGCTGGCGGTGCGCGACACCGCCATGAAGGTCCTCAACGTCCTCAACTACGTCGCCTTCTACTTCGCCGGCGCCGTGGTGCTCGCCGCGATGAACGACTGGCGGCTTGCCATCCCGTTCCTGCTGTGGCTGTGCGGCTATGGCCTGTTGCTGCGCTACTTCGTGCCGCGCCTGGCCAAGGTCTCCGAGCAGCAGGCCGGCGCCCGCGCCTCGATGACAGGCCGCATCGTCGATGCCTATACCAACATCACCACAGTCAAGCTGTTCTCGCACTCCAACCGCGAGGCGAGCTACGCCAAGGAGGCGATGGAGGAGTTCCTGCCCACGGTGTATCGGCAGATGGGCCTCGCAACGCTACTTAGCATCGAGCTCTACATCCTCAACGTCGCGCTGCTGGCAAGCGTGTTTGCGATCGGCATCTGGCTATGGCTGCAAAGCCTGATCACGCCGGGCGCCATTGCCGTGGCCGCGGCGCTGGTGCTGCGCTTCTTCGGTATGAGCAACTGGATCATGTGGGAGATTTCGGCGCTGTTCGAAAACGTCGGCACCGTACGCACCGGCATCAACGCCTTCGCCAAGGGCGAGACCGTGCGCGACGCACCCGCGGCCGTCCCTCTGACCGTCAAGCGCGGCGAGATTCGTTTCGACAAGGTGACTTTCCATTATGGAAAGGGCGAGGGCGTGATCGACGCGCTCGACCTGCGCATCGAGCCGGGCGAGAAGGTCGGCCTCGTCGGCCGCTCCGGTGCTGGCAAGTCGACCATCGTCAATCTGCTGCTGCGCTTCTACGACGCCGAGGGCGGTCGCATCACCATCGACGGCGTCGACATCGCGACGGTGACGCAGGACTCGTTGCGTGCCAACATCGGTGTCGTCACGCAGGATACGTCGCTGCTGCATCGCTCGGTGCGCGACAACATCGCCTATGGCCGCCCTGGTGCGACCGAGGCCGAGATCGTCGCCGCCGCCAAGCTCGCCGAAGCGCACGACTTCATCGTCGGGTTGCAGGACATGAAGGGCAACCACGGCTACGACGCCCACGTCGGCGAGCGTGGCGTGAAGCTCTCGGGTGGTCAGCGGCAACGCGTGGCCATCGCGCGCGTACTGCTCAAGAATGCTCCGATCCTCGTGCTCGATGAGGCTACTTCTGCGCTCGACAGCGAGGTCGAGGCCGCGATCCAGGGGCAGTTCCAGCTCCTGATGCGCAACAAGACCGTGATCGCCATCGCCCACCGGCTCTCCACCATCGCCGCGCTCGACCGGCTGGTGGTGCTCGACCAGGGGCGTATCGTCGAGCAGGGAACCCACGCCGAGCTGCTCGCGCTCGGCGGCGAATACGCCAAGCTGTGGCAGCGCCAGTCGGGTGGCTTCATCGAAGCCGACGCCGACGCGGTGGCCGAGGCAGCGGCGGAATAGACTGACCGACAACCAGCCAAGAGGAGAACACCGATGGCAAGCCTGAATGGAATCAACACCCCGGCCCGTCTCGACAGTCGAGGCATCGACCGCCACGCCATGAAGCGAAAACCATTCACGCGAACCCGAAGCTGATCCTCGATCGCCGGGTTCTCAGCAAATGAGAGCCAAATGTTCAACGCCATCATTTCCTGGTTCGACGCGCGCTATTCGCCGGTCGCGCTCGCCAAGGACCGCCAGCCGCCCACGGGCCTGGCGAAGTTCATCGTCTATTTCGTCCGGCAGTTCCGCACCGCCTACCTGATCCGCATGGCCCTGGTGGCCATCGGTTCCGTCGCCGACGCCATGCTGCCGATCTTCGTCGGTCTGGTCGTCGGCTTCCTCTCAGGCACCGCCCCCGGCAACATGTTCACCGACCACTGGCAGACGCTGGTGGCCATGGTGGTCGTCGTCGCCGTGATCCGGCCGGTCACGTTCATCCTCGACAGCCTGGTCCGCAACCACGCCATTGCGCCGAGCTTCGTCAACCTCGTGCGCTGGCAGAGCCATTTCCACGTCATCCGGCAGAGCTGGACCTTCTTCCAGAACGATTTCGCCGGCCGTATCGGCAACAAGGTGCTGCAATCGGGCGAAGCGCTCGAGACCGGCATCAATTCGGCGGTCGACGCGGTGTGGTACGCGGCCGTGTTTGTCATCGTGGCCATCGCCGTGCTGGCGCGTATGGACCTGCTGTTGCTGTTGCCGGTCGTCGGCTGGCTCGTCTGCTACGGCATTCTGTTCAGCATCACCATGCCGCTGATCGCGGCCCGGTCGGAGGAGCTGTCGGAGGCAAAGTCGGTGCTGACCGGTCGCATGGTCGACAGCTACACCAACATCCATACGCTCAAGACCTTCTCGACCGACGATTACGAGGACCGCTACGTCGCCGACGCGGTGCTGGCCCACAACAGCAAGTTCCAGGAGCTGATGCGGGTCTTCACCTATATGTGGGGCATCCTGTTCCTGCTCAATGCCGTGCTGGTGGTGTCGATCACCTGGTTCTCGCTGGCGGCGTGGAATGCCGGCACGCTCACGGCGGCAGCGGTGGCGACGGCGATTCCGTTCGCGCTGCAGATCATGAACATGTCCGGCTGGATCCTCGAAATCGGCTCCAACATCTTCCGCCAGCTCGGCACGGCGCGGGACTCGATGGAGACCATCGCCCAGCCGATCACCCTGATCGACCAGCCGGCCGCGACGCCACTGGTGGTCGACAAGGGCGAGCTCGTCTTCGACGACGTCACCTTCAACTACTGGCGCGGCAAGACCGGGACGGTGATCGAGCACTTCAACCTGCGCATAGCGCCGGGCGAAAAGGTCGGCCTGGTCGGTCGCTCCGGCGCCGGCAAGTCGACGCTGGTCAACCTGGCGCTTCGGCTGTTCGACGTCGAAAGCGGCGCAATCCGCATCGACGGCCAGGACGTGCGCACGGTGACGCAGGAGTCTCTGCGGCGGGCCATCGGGCTCGTCAGCCAGGATACCTCGCTGCTGCACCGCTCCGTCCGGGAGAACATCAAGTACGGACGGCAGAACGCCAGCGACGACGAGATGTTTGCCGCCGCGAGGCAGGCCAAGGTGGACGAGGTCATCGCCACCTTGGTCGATCCCAGGGGCCGCACGGGCTTCGATGCCCATGTCGGCGAACGCGGGGTCAAGCTCAGCGGCGGCCAGCGGCAGCGCGTGGCCATCGCGCGCGTGTTGCTCAAGGACGCGCCGATCCTGATCCTCGACGAGGCGACATCGGCTCTCGACTCCGAGGTCGAGGCGGCCATCCAGGAGCAGTTGCAGTCGCTGATGCGCGGCAAGACGGTGATCGCCATCGCGCATCGTCTCTCGACCATCGCTGCCATGGACCGCCTGGTCGTCCTCGATGCCGGCCGCATTGTCGAGGAAGGCACGCATGCCGAGCTGCTGGCCAGCGGCGGGCATTACGCCCAGCTCTGGGAACGCCAGTCCGGCGGCTTCCTCGATCTCGAGGCGAAGGCGGCGGAGTAGGCGGGCGCATTGCGGAGCCGGGGTGGGAGGGGTTCGCATTGAGCATGCCTCTCACCCCTCCCAGCTTTGCTCGCAAGCTCCGCTACCTCCTCCGTCAAGGAGGAGGGACGTCGACCGCACCTACATCGGCATCAGTTCGGCGACCTCGATCGAGCCGCCGGATTTGAAGATCGGGCAGTCCTTCGACAGCCGCACCGCCTCGTCGAGGTTCTTGGCTTCGAGGATTGAGTAGCCGGTGGACGGATTGGCGCCGCCGCCGTCGCTGACCTTGCCGCCGGCTGCGATGGTCTTGGCCGGACCGGTAGGGTTGCCGCCGTCGACCAGCGCCTTGCCCAGGCCACCCATCCAGTCGCCCCAGGCTTTCATCACCTTCTCGCCTTCGGCCGGCGTCTCCGGCATCGAACCGCCGTGATAGTTCAGCAGGAATTTCGTCATTGTCGTCTCCCTTGTCATAGAATGTGGTTTACATGATGGGGATGTCGAGCGGGCGCCCGGTTTCGAGCCAGGTCTTGAGACCGGAAATGATGATCGGCCATCCCTGTTCGACCCCGGCCTTCGACTTCTCGTAGTCGAAATGCGTCAGCGTGAATTTGCAGACCTCGCCCATCGGCTCGATTTCGTACATCACCCGCGTCACCTCGCCGCCGGGCTCCGCCCAGCTGGCCTTGAAGGTGGTGACCAGCCGCCGCGGCGGGTCGACCTCGAGCACCTCGCCGCGCAGATTGATCTCGCCTTTCGGGTCGAGATAGTCGAAGCGGCCGCCGACCTCGAGCTGCGCCTGCACCCGTCCGCCATAATAGAACTGCCGGGTGATTTCAGGGTTGGTGAGGGCCTCCCAGAGCCGATCGGGCGTGGTGCGGATATAGGTCGAAACGACGAAGTCGGGTTTGTCAGCCATCGGTGGTTCACTCTCCAGCGCATTTTTCAAATTCAACGCGAAGCGGGCCAGCGGCTTGGCGTAGGGCGCCATCCATCGATCCGCCACTTCCTGGATCGGAAGCGCGTTGAGGTAGTGGTACTTGAACCGCCCATCCCGGCGGGTCACGACGAGGTTGGCCTCCTCCAGCACCTTGAGGTGCTTCATCACTCCGAACCGGGTCATGCCGAGCCCCTGTTCGAGCTCGGTGAGAGTCAGTCCGCCCCTGTCACGCAGGGTGTCGAGCAATTGGCGCCGCGTCGGATCGCTGAGCGCCTTGAAGACGGCATCCACGCTCCGAACGATAGGTGACTAAATGGTCACGTGTCAAGCGGAGGAATCTCACCCCGCCCATTGGCACCACGCCCATCGCTCGCTAAAAGGCCGGCGCACGGCGCTTGCAACGATTGAACCGACTGCCGGTCCTCCGCATAAGCACCGGCATGGTGCCGCCGCCGGCCTCGAGTCGCGGCTTTCGAGGAGGATTTCGATGTCGAAACAGGCAGCGGCAGCGCCGGCGCCCGCGAGCGTCTATGCCGAGATCGATCTTGGCGGCGACTATGCGCTGACC
>JAEWCE010000124.1 GCA_023390785.1 Pseudomonadota bacterium | reverse complement strand
GGTGAACACCATGAAGGCGACGGCGTATCGCGGCATGTTCGAGACGAGGCCGCCATAGGCCGCGATATCGCGGGTGTGCAGCCGGTCGTAGACGACGCCGACGCAGAGGAAGAGCGCGCCGGAGACGATACCGTGCGAGATCATCTGGAACACCGCCCCGTGCACGCCCATGACGTTGCCCGAGAAGATGCCCATGGTGACAAAGCCCATATGCGCCACCGACGAATAGGCGATGAGCTTCTTCATGTCGGTCTGCACCAGTGCCACCAGCGAGGTGAGGATGATGGCCGCGACCGAGAGCGTGAAAACGAACGGCGCGAACGTCACCGATGCATCCGGGAACATCGCCAGCGAGAAGCGGATGAAGCCGTAGCCGCCCAGCTTCAGCAGGATCGCCGCCAGGATCACCGATCCGCCGGTGGGCGCCTCGACGTGGGCCTCCGGCAGCCAGCGGTGGAACGGCCACATCGGCATCTTCACCGCGAACGAGGCGAAGAACGCCAGCCACAGCCAGAACTGCAGCGCCGGATCGAAGTGGAAGGCGAGCAGCTTGCGGATGTCGAGCGTGCCCGCCTGCCAGTACATCGCCATGATGGCGAGCAGCATCAGCACCGAGCCGGTGAACGTGTAGAAGAAGAACTTGTACGCCGCCTGGATGCGCCGCTTGCCGCCCCAGATGCCGATGATCAGGAACATCGGGATCAGGCTGCCCTCGAAGAACACGTAGAACATGGCGAGGTCGAGCGCCGTGAACACGCCGATGCACAGCGTCTCGAGCACCAGGAACACCAGCATGTAGTCGCGCACGCGGGACTGGATCGAGTTCCAGCTCGAGATCACCACCACCGGCGTCAAGAGCGCGGTGAGCACCACGAACAGCACCGAAACGCCGTCGACGCCCATGCGGTAGCCGATGGACGAGCCGATCCACTCGTAGTTCTCGACGAACTGGAAGCCGGGGTTGGCGTTGTCGAAGCGCGACCACATCCACAGCGACACGATGAAGGTGAGGCTGGAGACGATCAGCGCCACCCAGCGCGCCGCCGTCTTGCCGCTGTCGCCAGCCGGCACGAACAGCAGGATGGCGGCGCCGAGCAGCGGCAGGAAGGTGACGAGCGTCAGGATCGAGTTCATCCCAGGAGCCCTCCGGTGACGATGGCCCAGGTCAAGAGCAGCGCAATCCCGATGAGCATCACGAACGCATAAGTATAGAGGTAGCCCGACTGCAGGCGGACGACGCGGTTGGTGACGTCCTTGACGCGGGCGCCAAGGCCCTCGACCAGCGTCTGGTCGACCAGCCAGTCGTCAAAGCCCTTCCACAGCGCATTGCCGATCCAGAAGGCCGGACGCACGAAGATGCGGTCGTAGAGTTCGTCGAAGTACCACTTGTTGAGCAGGAACAGATAGAGCCCGCGATTGGACGCGGCCAGCCGCGCCGGGGCGGTGCGATCCACCATGTACATGTACCAGGCGATGCCGAAGCCGATCAGCATCGAGATGGTCGCCGCGAGACTGGCCATCACCGGCACGTGGTGCGCATTCTCGTAGCGCTCGGCCACGACGGCGACGCTATTGCCGAAGAAGTGCTGCACCAGCTCGGGGTTGGTGAAGAAGTAGGCCGCGAACACGGTGCCTGCCAACACCGCACCGGCCGCAAGGATATAGAGCGGCACCAGCATGACGTTGGGGCTCTCATGCGCATGGTCGAAGGCGTGGTGCGCGTCGTGCCCATGCTCGTCGTGCGCGGCATGATCGTCGTGCGCCGCCGGCGCGTCGTGATGCGGTTCGCCGTGGAAGGTCAGGTGAATCAGCCGCCACGAGTAGAAGCTGGTGAAGCCCGCCGCGATCACCAGCGACCAGAAGCCGAAGGTGCCGAGATTGCCGCCCACCGAATAGGCGGCCTCGATGATGGCGTCCTTGGAGAAGAAGCCGGCAAAGCCGAGCGGCGTAAACGGAATGCCGACACCGGTGAGCGCAAAGGTGCCGATCAGCATCATCCAGTAGGTGATGGGGATCTTGCGGCGTAGCCCGCCCATGTTCCGCATGTCCTGCTCATGATGCATGGCGTGGATCACCGAGCCGGCGCCCAAAAACAGCAGCGCCTTGAAGAAGGCGTGGGTGAACAGGTGGAAGATGCCGACCGAATAGACGCCGGCGCCCAGCCCCACGAACATGTAGCCGAGCTGCGAGCAGGTCGAATAGGCGATGACGCGCTTGATGTCGTTCTGCACCAGCCCCACCGTCGCCGCAAAGAACGCCGTGATGGCACCGATCACGAACACCACGCTCATGGCGAAGGGCGAGGCCTCGAACATCGGCGACAGCCGCGCCACCATGAACACGCCGGCGGTAACCATGGTCGCCGCGTGGATCAAAGCGCTGACCGGGGTCGGGCCCTCCATGGCGTCCGGCAGCCAGGTGTGCAGCAGGAACTGCGCCGACTTGCCCATGGCGCCCATGAACAGCAGCAGGCACACGACGGTCATCGCGTCCCAGTCCCAACTCAGGAAATGGATGGTCTTGCCGGCAGTGCCGGAGACGGCGGCGAAGGCGTCGTCGAACCCCAGATGGCCCAGCACCATGAAGGCGCCGAAGATGCCGAGGGCAAAGCCGAAATCGCCGACGCGGTTGACGACGAACGCCTTGATGGCGGCGGCGTTGGCCGAAGGCCGCGTATACCAGAAGCCGATCAGCAGGTAGGACGCGAGGCCGACGCCCTCCCAGCCGAAGAACATCTGCAGGAAATTGTCAGCCGTCACCAGCATCAGCATGGCGAAGGTGAACAGCGACAGATAGGCGAAGAAGCGCGCCCGGTGCGGATCGTCCGCCATGTAGCCGATGGAATAGACGTGGACGACGCTCGACACCGTCGTCACCACCACCAGCATGATCGCCGTCAGCGTGTCGACGCGCAGGATCCAGTCGAGCACCAGCGGTCCCGAATGCACCCAGTCGAGCACGTGCACCTTGGTCTCGCCCATCGCCTCGCCGCCGTTGAAGACATAGGGCAGGAAGACGAACCAACTCAGGATCGCGGCCACGATCAGCAGGCCCGTCGTCAGAAATTCCGACGTGCGGTGGCCGATGACGCGCCCGAGCAGCCCTGCCACCAGGGCGCCGATCAGCGGAAAGAAGACGATGGCCTGGATCACGAGGGTTAGCCCTTGAGCTGATTGACGTCCTCAACCGCGATGGTGCCGCGGTTGCGGTAGAAGACGACGAGGATGGCGAGCCCGATCGCGGCCTCGGCGGCGGCAACGGTCAGGATCAGGAGCGCGAACACCTGCCCCGCGAGATCGCCGAGCTGCGCCGAGAACGCGACGAAGTTGATATTGACCGCGAGCAGGATCAGCTCGACCGACATCAGGATGATGATGATGTTCTTGCGGTTGAGGAAGATGCCGAACACGCCCAGCGTGAACAGGATCGCCGCCACCGTGAGATAGTGCCCGAGGCCGATGCCCGCTGCGTCCAACATCGCTAGATCCCCTGCCCCGATTTCACCTTGACCAATTCGGTCGCCTCGGCCCGCGTGCGCTGCGTCTGGCGCGCGATGTTCTGCCGCTTGACGCTCGCCTTGTGCTGCAGCGTCAAGACGATGGCGCCCACCATGGCAACCAGCAGCACGGCGCCGGCGCCCTGGAACAGGAACACGTAGCGCGTGTAGATCACCTGCCCGAGGGCACGGGTGTTGTCGACCGCGTGGTCGATCGGCACCACCGAGGCGCCGCTGACCTGCGGCGCCATCACGAACGAGCCGCCGACCAGCAGCAATTCGAGCAGCAGGATCACGCCGACCACCACGCCTACCGGAGCGTATTGCAGCATGCCTTGACGCAGGGAGGCGAAATCGACGTCGAGCATCATGGTGACGAACAGGAACAGCACCGCGACGGCGCCGACATAGACGACGATTAGGATCAGCGCCAGGAACTCGGCCCCGGCCAGCATGAACAGGCCCGCCGCGTTGACGAAGGTCAGGATCAGGAACAGCACCGAGTGCACGGGGTTGCGCGACGCGATCACCATCAGCGCCGACGCCACCGCGATGATCGAGAATATGTAGAAGAAGAACAGCGCCAGTGTCATCTCATCTCACCTGTAGGGCGCGTCTTGCGCGATCGAGCGCGCGATCTCGCGCTCCCAGCGGTCGCCGTTGGCGAGCAGCTTGTTCTTGTCGAAATACAGCTCTTCGCGCGTCTCGGTGGCGAACTCGAAGTTCGGCCCCTCGACGATGGCGTCGCCCGGGCAGGCTTCCTGGCACATGCCGCAATAGATGCACTTCACCATGTCGATGTCGTAGCGCACCGTGCGACGGGTGCCATCGTTCTGGCGCGGGCCGGCCTCGATGGTGATGGCCTGCGCCGGGCAAATCGCCTCGCACAGCTTGCAGGCGATGCAGCGCTCTTCCCCGTTGGGGTAGCGGCGCAACGCGTGCTCGCCGCGGAAACGCGGTGAATACGGCATCTTCTCGAACGGGTAGTTGATGGTCTTCTTGGGTGCGAAGAAGTAGCGCAGCGACACCCAGTAGGCGACGACGAACTCCTTGAGCAGCAACCCGTTGATGGCGCGGAACAGTCCCATCACATCGCTCCTCCGTGCCAGCCCCAGCCCGTGAGCTGCAGCACCCCGGCCACCACCACCACCGCGATCAGCGACAGCGGCAGGAACACCTTCCAGCCGATGCGCATCAACTGGTCGTAGCGGTAGCGCGGCACGAACGCCTTCACCATGGCGAAGCTGAAGAACACGAAGCAGACTTTCAGGATGAACCAGATCCAGCCGGGCACCCAGGTGAACGGCGGCAGGTCGATCGGCGATGCCCAGCCACCGAGGAACAGGATGGCGGTCATGGCGCACATCAGCTGGATCGAGATGTACTCGCCGAGTTGGAACAGCAGGTACGGCGCCGACGAATATTCGACCATGAAGCCGGCCACCAGTTCCGACTCCGCTTCCGGCAGGTCGAAAGGCGGCCGGTTCGTCTCGGCGAGCGCCGAGATGAAGAACACGATGAACATCGGGAACAGCGGCAGCCAGAACCAGTCGAGGATGCTGAGCCACGGCACCCCCAGCGCATGGGCGATGCCCATCTGGTGCTGCGCCAGAACGATGTCGGAAAGGTTCAGCGAGCCGACGCAGAGCAGCACGGTGATGATGACGAAGCCGATCGAGACCTCATAGCTCACCATCTGCGCCGCCGAGCGCAACGCACCCATGAAGGCGTATTTGCTGTTCGACGCCCAGCCGCCCATGATGATGCCGTAGACGCCAAGCGAGCTGATGGCGAGAATGTAGAGGATGCCGACGTTGATATTGGCCAGGGCCCAGCCGGCATCGAGCGGGATCACCACCCAGGCCGAGAGCGCTAGCACCGACGTCACCAGCGGCGCCAGCAGGAACACGATCTTGTCCGAGCTCGCCGGGATCATCGGCTCCTTGAGCAGGAATTTCAGCAAGTCGGCGAACGATTGCAGCAGGCCGAACGGCCCGACCACGTTGGGCCCGCGGCGGACTTGCACGGCAGCCCAGATCTTGCGGTCGGCGAGCAGGATGTAGGCGGTGAAGATCAGGAGCGCGACGAGGAACAGCAGGCCCTTGTAGACGAAGCCGATCTGGTCGCCCCAGCCGAGGACCGGGATGCCGAGAAGGTAATTGGCGGCGGCGGCGATGAACTGCATGCGCTTACTCCGCCGCCTGCTTGAGGCCAGCCTGGAGCTGCGAGCACTCGGCCATGATGGCCGAGGCGCGCGCGATCGGGTTGGTCATGTAGAAATCGCCGATGGGTGAGTGCAGCTTGGCCGAGCTGGTCTTGATCTCGCGGCCGGCAAGGTCGCGAACCCCTTCGATGCCGGCCGGCACGATCTGGTCGATCTGGGCCAGATGCGGGAATTCGGCATACATCGCGCGGCGCAAATCGCGCAGCGAATTGAACGGCAGCGGCATGCCGAGCACGGCGCTGAGGGCGCGGAAGATCGCCCAGTCTTCCTTGGCCTCGCCCGGTGGAAACACGGCGCGCTCGCCGAGCTGCACGCGGCCCTCGGTGTTGACATAGGTGCCCGATTTCTCGGTGTAGGCAGCGGCGGGCAGGATCACGTCGGCGCGGTGCGCTCCGGCGTCGCCGTGCGTGCCGACATAGACCACGAAGGCGTCGCCCATGGCGCGGGTGTCGTATTCGTCGGCGCCGAGCAGGAACAGCACCTCGAGCTTGCCCTCGCCGGCCGCCTTCACCTGGTCGGCCGAGCATACCCCGCCATTGTGCGGCACAAAGCCGATGTCGATGCCGCCGACACGCGAGGCGGCGTTGTGCAGCAGGGCGTAGCCGTTCCAGCCCTCGGCCACCTCGCCCAGCGTCGCGGCCTTGCTCGCGAGCGCGATCACGTCGCGGCCGATCTGCTTGTTCCAGGCGGCGCCGTGCGACACGGCACCCTCGCCCACGATTACCAGCGGCTTCTTGGCTGCCGCGAGCTTTTCGCCGAAGCCCATGCCGGCCGCCACATTGGCCAGCGCTGAGATGTCGTCGCCCAGATAATCGTAGGCATAGGTCAGGTCGGCGTGGTCGCCGATCACCGCGATCGGCGTGCTGCGCTGCCGCCATGCCTTGCGGATGCGGGCGTTGAGCACGGGCGCTTCCTTGCGCGGATTAGAGCCGACGATGAGAATGGCGTCGGCCTCCTCGATGCCCGCGATCGTGGGGTTGAACAGGTAGGCCGAACGCGGCATCGATGGATCGATCCCGGACATCGGCGGGCGGACATCGGTCATTCCCGAGCCCATGGCGGTCATCAGCGCCTTGAGCGCGTACATGTCCTCGACCGCCGCGAGGTCGCCGGCGATGGCGCCGACCTTGTTGCCCATACCCGATGCCTTGACAGCACTGGCGACGGCGGCGAACGCCTCGTCCCAGCTCGCCGGCCGGAGCTTGCCGTTGACCCGCACATACGGCCGGTCGAGGCGCTGCGACTTGAGCCCATCCCAGACGTGGCGGGTCTTGTCGGAAATCCACTCCTCGTTCACGGCGTCGTTGACGCGCGGCAGGATGCGCATCACCTCGCGCCCGCGGCTGTCGACGCGGATGGCCGAGCCGACGGCGTCCATGACGTCGATGCTCTCGGTCTTGACCAGCTCCCACGGACGGGCCTGAAAGGCGTACGGCTTGCTGGTCAGCGCCCCGACCGGGCAGAGGTCGACGACATTACCGCTGAGCTCGCTGGTCAATGCCTGCTCGAGATAGGTGGTGATCTCGAGGTCCTCGCCACGGCCGATGGCCCCCAGCTCGGTGGTGCCGGCAACTTCGGTCATGAACCGCACGCAGCGGGTGCACTGGATGCACCGGTTCATCGAGGTCTTGACCAGCGGCCCCATATATTTGTCTTCGACGGCGCGCTTGTTCTCGGCAAAGCGCGAGCTGTCGATGCCGTAGGCCATCGACTGGTCCTGCAGGTCGCACTCGCCGCCCTGGTCGCAGATCGGGCAGTCGAGCGGATGGTTGATCAGCAGGAACTCCATCACGCCTTCGCGGGCCTTCTTGACCATCGGCGTGTTGGTGAAGATTTCCGGCGGCGCGCCGTTCGGGCCCGGACGCAGATCCTTGACCCCCATGGCGCACGACGCCTGCGGCTTGGGCGGCCCGCCCTTCACCTCGATCAGGCACATGCGGCAATTGCCGGCGACCGACAGCCGCTCATGGTAGCAGAAGCGCGGAATCTCGGCCCCCGCCGCTTCCGCCGCCTGCATCAGCGTGAAGTAGTCCGGAACCTCGACCAGCTTGCCGTCGACTTTGATATTGGCCATTTGCTATCCGCACCTCTGGGCTTGCCAGAGCTTGATATGTTCGAGATGCGACCAGTCGAACGCATGGTCGCTGTTGCCGTTGGCCTCGAGATGCTCGAGCCGGGCCTTGGCTTCCTCGAGGCTGGGGATGTGCCCCTCCTCCACCAGCCACATCACGAAATGATGCGACTGCATCGGCTGGAACCATTCGGCCTTGCGGTTGTAGAACCGCTTGTGAACGGTGTTCCAGACATAGTTCTCGAGATGCTCGACCGTCTGCCATACGCTCATGTTGACGGCCATCATCGGGTCGTTCGCGTACGGCCTCAAATCGAGCGCCCCGTCGTTGGAACCGTCGCCGACCAGCCGCCACACGAAGCCCGGCATGCGCTCCGCCATGGCGTTGACCCGCCCCAGATTGTCAACGAAATCCGCCATGCGCGGATCGTCGATGGGGTAGTTCAACCGGCCGATGTTGAGCTCAGCGACGTGCATCTTCACTCCGCCGCCACCGAGGGCACCGCGTCGTCGTTGTCCGAGCGGTAGGTGTACTGGTCGATGCGCTCTTCCATCACGTGGCGGAAATTGCGGATCAGGCCCTGGATCGGCCACGCCGCGGCGTCGCCCAGGGCGCAGATGGTGTGGCCCTCGACCTGCTTGGTCACCTCGAACAGCATGTCGATCTCGCGCTTTTGGGCGCGCCCCTCGACCATGCGCTCCATGACGCGCATCATCCAGCCGGTGCCCTCGCGGCACGGCGTGCACTGGCCGCAGCTCTCATGCTTGTAGAACGCGCTGAGCCGCCAGATCGCGCGGATGATGTCGGTCGACTTGTCCATGACGATCACCGCGGCGGTGCCGAGCGAGGAGCCGGCTTCCTTGAGACCGTCGAAATCCATCAGCGCATGGCGGATCTTCTCGCCCGGCACGCACGGCACCGAGGCGCCGCCGGGGATCACGGCGAGCAGATTGTCCCAGCCGCCGCGGATGCCGCCGCAGTGCTTTTCGATCATCTCGTCGAACGGGATGCCCATGGCCTCCTCGAACGTCGCCGGCTTGTTCACATGGCCGGAAACGCACATCAGCTTGGTGCCGGTGTTGTTGGCGCGGCCGATGCCGGCGAACCAGGCGCCGCCGCGGCGCAGGATCTCGGGCACCACGGCGATGGATTCGACGTTGTTGACCGTGGTCGGACAGCCATAGACGCCCATCGCCGCCGGGAACGGCGGCTTCAGCCGCGGCTGGCCCTTCTTGCCCTCGAGCGATTCCAGCAGCGCCGTCTCTTCGCCGCAAATATAGGCCCCGGCGCCGTGATGGACGATGATGTCGAAGTCCCAGCCGTGGATGTTGTCCTTGCCGATCAGCCGGTTGTCGTAAGCCTCCTGCACCGCATATTCGAGGCGCTGGCGCTCGCGGATGAACTCACCGCGCACGTAGATGATAGCGGTGTGCGCATCCATGGCGCGACCCGCCAGCAGGCAGCCCTCGACCAGATGGTGCGGGTCGTGCCGCATGATCTCACGGTCCTTGCAGGTGCCCGGCTCGGATTCGTCGGCGTTGACCACGAGGTAATGCGGCCGCCCGTCAGAAACCTTCGGCATGAAGGTCCATTTGAGCGCCGTCGGGAACCCGGCGCCACCGCGGCCACGCAGGCCCGAGCCCTTGACCTCGTTGGTGATCCAGTCGCGGCCGCGCTCGATGAAGGTCGCGGTGTCCTGCCAGCCGCCGCGCGCCCGGGCGCCCGCCAGCCGCCAGTCGCCCTGACCGTAGAGATTGGTGAAGATGCGATCTTTGTCAGCGAGCATTACTTCGGATCCTTCCCGAAGACACGGCGGTATTCTTCGACGCCGCCACGGGCCAGCACCTCGGCCTGCTGCAGCCAGTTGTTGCGACCAATGCGGCCGCGGAAGCCGGCCTCGGCCTCGACCTCTTCGATTTGCGGCGGGGTGAGCCCCGCCACCTGCTGGAATGTGGAAATGCCCATTTCGTTGAGCAGCTTCTCGATGGCCGGCCCGACACCGGCGATGAGTGTCAGATCGTCCTTCCTGCCGGCGGGTGGTTCGAACAGCCGCCGGACTTTCTTGACCGACCGTCCCGCATCGATCTTGCCTGCGGCCGACTCCGCCCCGGTGGCATCCTCGCGCATGGCGCGGTTGGGCTGGCCGTCGGCTTTGGCCGATCGGTCGGCGCGTTCACGTTCCGCCTCGGCCTTGGCCTCGCTGACCTTCACCGCCTGGGGCGGCCCGTCGACCGCCGGGGCGGCTTCCTCGGGCACCTCGCCGCGCTTGCGGCCGGGCATGTTGGGTTTCTGCTCGCCCGCAGGCGCACTCGCGGCCGGTTGCTCGACCGGCTTGGGCGCGGGTGCCGGAGCAGCGGCTGGCGCAGCCGCAGGAGCAGCCGGAGCCGGAGGCGGGGGTGGCGGAAACGGCTTATAGGTGCGCTGGGCGGTGGGCTGTTCGAGCAGCGTGGTCGCCCCACCTTCCGCGGCCGAGAACTGCCGCTTGATCTGCGGCCCGGGCGTCACCGATTTGCCGTTGCCGACGCGGAAGCTCTCGACGATGTGCTCGAAGCTTTCGACCGTAAGATCCTCGTAAGTGTCGTTGCCGATCATCACCATGGGGGCGTTGACGCAGGCGCCCAGGCACTCTGCCTCTTCCCAGCTGAGCTTGCCATCGGCCGACACCTCGAGCGGGTCATGCGCGATCTTGTGCTGGCAAACATTGATCAGGTCACCGGCGCCGCGCAGCATGCATGGCGTCGTGCCGCAGACGATGATGTGCGCCTCGCTGCCCACCGGCTTCAGCAGGAACTGCGTGTAAAACGTCGCAACCTCGAGCACGCGGATGTAGGCCATGCCCAGCATGTTGGCCACCGCCTCGATGGCGGCGCGGGTAACCCACCCCTCCTGCTCCTGCGCACGCCACAGGATCGGGATCACCGCCGATTGCTGGCGGCCGGCGGGATAGCGCGCGATGACCTTTTCCGCCCACGCCTGGTTCTCGGGCGAGAACGCGAAACTGGCGGGCTGGATGGCATCGGCGGCGAGACGGCGGACAGACATCAGCGATCGACCTCACCGAAGACGATATCGAGCGAGCCGAGGATGGCGGAGACGTCCGCCAGCATGTGGCCGCGGGTCATGAAATCCATGGCGCTCAGATGCGCGAACCCGGGCGCGCGAATCTTGCATCGATACGGCTTGTTGGTGCCGTCCGACACCAGGTACACGCCGAACTCGCCCTTGGGCGCCTCGACGGCGGCGTACACCTCGCCGGCCGGCACCTTGTAGCCCTCGGTATAGAGCTTGAAATGATGGATCAGCGCTTCCATCGACTGCTTCATCTCGGCGCGCTTGGGCGGCACCACCTTGCCGTCGGTCGAGGCCACCGGTCCCTGCCCTTCCGGCGAATTGAGCAGCGCGATCACCTGCTTCATGATGCGGATCGACTGCCGCATCTCGTCCATGCGCACGAGGTAGCGGTCGTAGCAGTCGCCGTTCTTGCCGATCGGAATGTCGAACTCGAGCCGGTCGTAGCACTCGTAGGGCTGGGCCTTGCGCAGGTCCCAGGCGACGCCCGAGCCGCGCACCATCACGCCGGAAAAGCCCCATTTCCAGGCGTCCTCGGCCGACACGACGCCGATGTCGGCGTTGCGCTGCATGTAGATGCGGTTGCCGGTGAGCAGCACTTCGAGGTCGTCGCAGACCTTGAGGAAGGGATCGCAGAACGCCTCGATGTCATCGATCAGCGCCTGCGGCAGGTCCTGATGCACGCCGCCGGGCCGGAAGAACGCCGCATGCATGCGGCTGCCCGAGGCGCGCTCATAGAACACCATCAGC
>JAEWCE010000117.1 GCA_023390785.1 Pseudomonadota bacterium | reverse complement strand
CCATGAATCTGGGTCGGCGAAATCTGCTCGGCCTCGTCTATATGGCGCCGGCGCTGCTGTTCGTGGCGGTGTTCGTGCTCTATCCGTTCGGCCAGCTCATCTACACCTCGTTCACCGATGCATCCCTGCTGGGCGGCGGCAAGTGGGTGGGCGCGGCCAATTACATCCGCATCTTCACCGGTGATCCGCAGTTCTGGAAGGCGCTGTGGTTCACGCTCAAATACACCGTCATCATCACCCCGATCCTGATGGGGCTGGGCTACGCCCTGGCGCTGCTGACGGCGCAGAACGACAGGGTGCTGCAGTTTGCGCGCGGCGTGATCTTCATGCCGGTGGTGATCGGGCTCGGCACCTCGTCACTGCTGTGGTTCTGGCTGTTCGACCAGCAGGTGGGGCTGTTCGACAAGGCGCTGGTCGATCTGCATATCGCCAATTCGATGATCGTGTGGTTCACCAATGCCGACTGGGCGCTGTGGGCGGTGATCATCTCGGTGACCTGGAAGGTGGTGGGATTCGGCATGATCCTGTTCGTCGCCGCCATCCAGTCGATCAGCCGCGAGGTGGTGGAGGCGTCGCAGATCGACGGCGCCGGCTATTGGCAGCGGGTCCGCATGATCTATGCGCCGCTGACGCTGCGCACAGTGCTGCTGGTGACGCTGATCTCGGCCATCGGCTCGATGCTGGCGTTCGAGCAGCTCTACATCATGACCGGCGGCGGGCCGCGCGGGCTGACCTTCACGTCGGTGTACTGGATCTACCAGAGCGGCTTCATCAAGTTCCAGCTCGGCTACGGCTCGGCGCTCGCCATCGTGCTCACCGCGATCATCACCATCGCGGCGGCCATCCAGATTCTCCTGACATCTCGGAGCGCGCCGCAATGACCGATGCCGCCCTTTCGACGCGGGTGACCGCGGTGCGCGAAGAGCGCGTGGTCGGCAGCAATGCCGGGGTGCGCTATCTGCTGGCGGCGATCGCGGTGTTCATCAGCGCGCTGATGCTGGCCCCGGTGGTGCTGAGCTTCTTCGCCTCGATCAAGAGCAAGGCGGACGCTTCGGCGACGCCGCCGACCTACCTGCCGCACTCGTTCAGCCTCGAGAACTACCACAACATCCTCGACTACCAGGCGGGGCTGTGGACCTATGTCGGCAATTCGCTGCTGGTGGCGGCCCTGGCGATCGTCCTGGTGGTGGCGCTGGCGGTGCCGGCCGGCTACGGTCTCGCGCGCTTCCGCTTCCGCGGCAAGGAAGTGCTCTTCCTGGTCCTGCTGCTGCCGCTGATGATCCCGTACCAGTCGCTGCTGATCCCGATCTACATGATGTTCGCCAAGATAGGGCTGGCCAATACGCATATCGGGCTCGCGATCATCCACGCCATCCTGCAGATTCCGTTCAGCGTCTACCTGATGCGCAACAGCTTCGAGGGCGTGCCGAAGGAGCTCGAGGAAGCGGCGGTCGTGGACGGCGGCACCTCCTTCCAACTGTTCACCCGGGTGGCGCTGCCGCTGGTGCTGCCGGGCGTGGTGACGATCGCGTTGTTCGCCTTCATCACCTCGTGGAACGAGTTCCTCGCGGCGCTGATCGTGATGAATAAGGAGACGCTTTTCACCGTGCCGGTGATGCTGGTGGGCGTGCGCACCGGCCACCTTGGCGCCGTCGACTGGGGCTCGCTGCAGGCGGGCATCATCGTGTCGATCATCCCCTGCGTGCTGATCTATGTATTTCTGCAGAAGTACTATGTGTCGGGCCTGCTGAGCGGCGCCGTAAAGTAGATGACGACGCGCGCGGGCAAACCGTCGGGCACTGGGCGGGGCGGGCGGAACGGGCCGACGATCCATGACGTGGCGCGCGCTGCGCAGGTGTCGATCGGCACCGCCAGTAAGGCGCTCAACCGCACCGGACACCTGCGGCAGGAGACGCGCGACAAGGTGCTGGGGGTGGCGCGCGAGATCGGCTACCGGCCCAACGACCTGGCGCAGAGCCTGCACCGGGCGCGGTCGATGACGGTGGGGCTGATCACCAATGACAGCTTCGGCCGGTTCAGCTTCCCCATCGTCGAGGCGCTGGAGCAAAAGCTCGCCGACCAGGGGATCGCGGTGTTCATGTGCAATGCCACGGACGATCCGGCGCGCGAACGGCAGCATCTCGAGCAGTTGATGCGCAAGCGCATCGACGGGCTGATCGTGACGGCGCGCCGCGCCGACAAGCGGCCGCCGATCGGGCCGGTGCCGGCGGGACTGCCCATCGTCTATGTGTATTCGCAGGCCGACGATCCCGGCGCCTATTGCCTGATCCCCGATGACCAGGGCGGCGCCCGCCTGGCGGTTGACCATCTGGTGGCCGGCGGGCGGCGGCGCATTGCGCATGTGGCAGGACCGGAGCGGTTCGACGCGGTGCGCCTGAGGCAGGCGGGCTACATCGAGAGCCTCGGGGCTGCCGGCATCGCCTACGACCCGGCGCTCTATGTCAACGGCCCGTGGTCGGAAGCGTGGGGCCGCGACGCGGTGGCCCGGCTGTTCGACGATGTGGCAACGCCTCCCGATGCGCTGTTCTGCGACAACGACCAGTTGGCGCGCGGCGCCAGCGAGGCCCTGCGTGAGCGCGGCATTGCCATTCCCGGGCAGGTGGCGATCGTCGGTTTCGACAATTGGGACGTGATGACGCTGTCGGCGCGGCCGCAGCTGTCGAGCGTCGACATGAATCTGACGACGCTGGGGCACGAGGCGGGCGAGGCGCTGCTGCGGCTGATCGCCGGCGAGCGCCTGAGCGGCGTGCGCCGCCTGCCCTGCAGCCTCGTCATCCGCGACTCGTCGAAAATCCAGCCATAGGCGCCGGCGGCGCAGAACGGAGTTCCAATGAGCCAGTACCATCCCGTGCGTTTTGTCGATGTCCGCCTCGAGGGCGAGTTCTGGAAGGAGCGGCTGGAGACCGTGCTGCGCACGACCATCCCCAGCCAGCACAAGAAGCTCAGCGAATACGGCTATCTCGACTCGCTGAAGCTGCCGCAGCCGCCGCCGCCGCTGCGCTTCCCGCGGCACCCGAACGGATTTTCCGTGCAGGTATTCTGGGATTCCGACATCGGCAAGTGGATCGAGGCGGCGAGCTATGCGCTGTCGCATCGGCGTGACGCCGACATCGAGGCCAAGATCGAGGCGATCGTCGACGATTTCGAGGCGGCGCAGCAGCCCGACGGCTATCTCAATTGCTGGTACCTCGACCGTGAGCCGGAGAACCGCTGGACCAATCTGCGCGACAACCACGAGCTCTACAACGCCGGGCACATGCTGGAAGGCGCCATCGCCTATTTCGAAACGACGGGCCGGCGGCGGTGGCTCGACATCATGGAGCGCTATGTCGAGCACATTCGCCAGACCTTCGGCACCGGACCGGGGCAGAAGCGCGGCTATTGCGGACACCCCGAGATCGAGCTGGCGCTGGTCAAGCTCTACCACCTGACCAAGGAGCGCAAACACCTCGAGCTCGCGGCGTATTTCGTCAACGAGCGCGGGCACCAGCCGCCGCACTACTACGATATCGAGCGCGAGGAGCGGGCGCGGCGCGGACTGGCGGAGCAGCGCTACAACTACCCCAATTACGAGTATAGCCAGTCACACCAGCCAGTGCGTCAGCAGCACAAGGTGGTGGGGCACGCGGTGCGCGCCATGTATCTCTACAGCGCCATGGCCGACCTCGCCGCTGAACTCAGGGACGAGGCCCTGAAGTCTGCCTGCGAGGTCCTGTGGAACGATGTGATGGAGACCAAGATGTACGTGACGGCGGGGCTCGGCCCGTCGGCGCACAATGAGGGCTTTACCCACGATTTCGACCTGCCCAACCAGACCGCCTATGCCGAGACCTGCGCCTCGGTGGCGCTGATCTTCTGGGCGCAGCGCATGCTGCATCTCGACCTCGATGCCAAATATGCCGACATCCTGGAGCTGGCGCTCTACAACGGCGCGCTGTCGGGGCTGAGCCAGGACGGCACGCACTATTTCTACGCCAACCCGCTCGAGAGCGACGGCTCGGCCGAACGCTGGGAGTGGCACACCTGCCCGTGCTGCACGATGAACGTCAGCCGGCTGGTGGCGTCGGTGGGCGGCTATTTCATCTCAACGGCGCCCGATGGGGTGGCCTTCCACATCTATGGCGGCATGTCGTCGACCCAGGAGATCGCCGGCACGAAGGTGCAGTTGCGCGAGACCTCCAACTATCCGTGGTCGGGCGAGATCAGCATCGCCATCGACCCGCAGACGCCGGCGGCCTTCGAGGTGAAGCTGCGGGTGCCGGGCTGGGCCAGGTCGCATACGCTCAGGGTCAACGGCGAGGCAATGACGGACGCGCCGGTCAACGGCTACGTGACCATCGCACGCACCTGGCGGACGGGCGACGTGGTGACGCTGGACCTGCCGATGCCGCCGGAACGGCTCTATGCGCATCCGGGCGTGATCATGGATGCGGGGCGGGTGGCGCTGAAGCGCGGGCCGCTGGTCTATTGCGTCGAGGAGATCGACAATCCGGGCGGCAGCGTGCAGCGGCTGAAGCTGCCGCGGACGTCGGAGCTCAAGGCGAGCACGCGGGCCGATCTGTTCGGCGGTGCGGTGACGCTGTCGGCGAAGGCCACGGCGATCGACCCTTCGGACTGGCACGCGCTCTACCGCACCGAACCGTCGCGCGAGCACGAGACGACGCTGACCGCCCTGCCCTATTATCTGTGGGCGAACCGGAACAAGGGCTCGATGGTGGTGTGGATCCCGGAGGCCTGAGCCGGCGCCGGCAGCGGACGGCGGAGAAAAAGCGTATAACATTCAACGTCCGGCTAGGAACGCAGCCGAAGTCCTGATATACATCACGTCTTCGGAATAAGTATCCCCGGGCGTCGCGGAGCATGAGCCGGAATTTCCTGTTGGTCGATCCGGAGGAGCGACCGGACGTGCTGCGCGGACTGGCGTCGCCGGTGCGGGTGAAAATCCTGCGGGCGCTGCATGTCAGCGGCGGGCTGAACGTCAACGACATTGCCAGCCGCCTCGAGCTGCCGCAATCCACGGTGAGCTCGAACCTGCAGATCCTCGAGGAAGCGGGGCTGATCAAGACCGAGACGCAGAAGGCGCGCAAGGGCAACCAGAAGATCTGCCGAGCCATCTACGACGAGGTACTGGTGATGTTCAAAGAGGACGTCGCCGCCACCAAGCCGGACATGATCGAGGTGGCGATGCCGGTGGGGCTCTATACCAGTTGCGAGGTGAGCGCGCCGTGCGGGCTGTGCTCGACCGACGGCATCATCGGGCTGCTCGACGTGCCCGACACCTTCCTTGATCCGAGCCGGATGCGGGCCGGGCTGATGTGGTTCACGCGCGGCTTCGTCGAGTACCAGTTCCCCAACAATGCGCGGCTGAGCAAGACCGATATCGAGGCGATGGAGTTCTCGTTCGAGATCTCGTCGGAAGTGCCGGGCACGGCCACCGACTGGCCGTCGGACATCACCGTGACGGTGAACCAGAAGGACGTGGGCACGTGGACGAGCCCCGGCGATTTCGGCGACCAGCGCGGCGTCTATACGCCTGACTGGTGGACCTTGCGCGGCAGTCAATACGGCAAGCTCAAGACCTGGCGCGTGGCCAAGGACGGCACCTATGTCGATGGGGTGAAGATCTCGCCGGTGTCGCTGAAGGACCTCGATGTGTCCACGCACCACTCGATCCGGCTGCGCATCGGAGTGAAGGCCAACGCCAGGCATCCGGGCGGTGTCAACATCTTCGGCCGCGGCTTCGGCAATTACGACCAGGACATCGTGCTCAGAATCCACACCGCGCGATGAGCGCGGGTGACGCCGCCGGGGTCAGATGACCTTGTCGTCGGCGCCGAACAGATGCGCGTTCTGGGTGGCGATGGCGACACTGACGGTCTCGCCCGGATCGAGGTCGAGATTGCCCTCGCCCTCGACGATGAGCTGGCCCGCCGGGGTGTCGACATAGAGCAGGGTCGAGTTGCCGAGCTGCTCGACGATGCGCACGGTGCCGTCGAACGCGGCATCGGGGGCGCCAGTCGCGCCGATCCGCAGATGCTCGGGGCGCACGCCGACATCGACGTTGCCGCTGCCGGCCTTGCCGCCGCGCGTGGTGATGGTGGTGCTGCGGCCGCCGGGGAGTGTAAGCGTGACGGCATCGCCCGCCTGTCCCGTCACCTGCGCGGTGAAGAAGTTCATGGCCGGCGAGCCGATGAAGGCGGCGACGAATTTGTTGGCGGGCCTGTTGTAGAGCTCGAGCGGCGTGCCCTGCTGGCTGATGCGGCCCTTGTCGAGCACGACGATCTGGTCGGCCAGCGTCATGGCCTCGACCTGGTCGTGGGTGACATAGATCATCGTCGTCCGCACGTCCTGGTGCAGCTTGGCGAGCTCCAGCCGCATCTGCACGCGCAGCATGGCGTCGAGATTGCTGAGCGGCTCGTCGAACAGGAACACCTGTGGATTGCGCACCAGTGCCCGGCCGATGGCGACGCGCTGGCGCTGGCCGCCGGAGAGCTGCGCCGGACGACGGTCGAGCAACTGATCGAGCTGCAGCATCCGGGAGACGCGCTCGACCTGCTCGTTCTGCACGCTCTTTGGCGCATGTGCGAGCGAGAGGGAGAAGGCGATGTTCTGGCGCACCGTGAGATGCGGATAGAGCGCGTAGTTCTGAAACACCATCGCGGCGCCGCGCTTGGCCGGCGGCATGCTGGTCACCTCGGTGCCGGCGATGAAGCATTGCCCGCTGGTGATCTCCTCGAGTCCGGCCACCATGCGCAGCAGCGTGGACTTGCCACAACCGGACGGCCCCAGGAGCGCGGTGAACGAGCCTTCCTCGACGCCCAGCGAGAGGTTGTTGATCACCTCCACATTGCCGTAGCGCTTGCTGACGTTCCTCAGTTCGACGTATGGCATGTCCGAGCCCTAACCTTTGATGCCGGCGGAAAGCGTGATCGCCTGGGTCACGCGCTTTTGGAAGATGATGTAGGCCAGCGCCACGGGCAGGCCGGCCAAGACGGCACCCGCGAGCAGGCGCGCGTAGTAGACACCGAACGCGTCCTGGACGGCGGTGATGCCCACCGTCACCGTCATCATCCTCTCGTCCTGGGCCGCAAGGAACGGCCAGAGGAAGTTGTTCCACGCGCCGATGAAGGTGATGATCGCCAGAGCCGTCGTCACGCCCCAGTTCATCGGCAGGAAGACCCTCAGAAACAGCTGGAACTCATTGGCGCCGTCCATGACGGCGGCCTCTCTGAACTCACGCGGCAGCGAATCGAAGAACTGCTTGTAGACGATGACCGTCACCGGGCTGATCAGCAGCGGCAGTACGATGCCGAGATGCGTATTGAGCAGCTTGACACCGGCGATGATGATGAAGTGGTTCACGATCAGCGCCGAGACCGGCACCATGAAGCTCGCGAGGATCATCCACCACAACAGCAAACGGCCGGGGAAGCGCAACTGCGAGATGGCATAGGCGCAGCAGGCCGCCATGAACACCGCGATGACCGTCACCAGCACCGAGGTGATCGTCGAATTGAGGTACCAGATGGGCAGCTTCGAGTTCTGGATGACGTAGAGATAGCTGGCGAGCGTCGGCTGCTCGGGCAGCAGGCTGAGGCTCTTGGTGGTTTCGTCTTCCGGCCGGAAGCTCGTCACGAGCGCCCAGTAGAGGGGGAAAAACCAGATCGCGGCGCAGATAATCGTCAGGATGGTCAGCAGGATGCCGCCGACGTCGACGATCTTCTTGCCACGCACCGCCGTTGCCGGCGCAGTTTCCGCGGACACGCTCATCTGCTCCTCCTGATGCGCAGCGCCTGAAATTGCAGCACCGAGAAGGCGACGACGATGACGAACAGCGCGAGCGCGATCGTCGCGGCATAGCCGCCGGAGTTCTTCTGGAACGCCTGCTCGTAGATGTACTGCACCAGAACCATCGTGGCGGCGGTGCGACCGCCCATGGCGAACAGGTAGACCTGATCGAAAATCTTGAGCTGCAGGATGAGCTGGATGGTGAGGCAGAGCACCGTCACCGGCCAGATGAGTGGCCAGGTCACGCGCCAGAACACCTGGCCGCGCGTGGCGCCATCGAGTGCCGCGGCTTCGTAGAGCTCGCGCGGAATGTTCCTGATGCCGGCGAGGAACAGCAGGATCGAGAAGCCGTTGGTCCACCAGATCGTCATCAGCGCCACCGCCGGCATGAACCAGGGAATGGTGCGCCAGACGTTGACGGGCTTGCCCACGACCAGTTCGATCAACGGCTGCAGCACGCCGAACTGCACGTTCGTCATCCAGTCACAGATGATGTAGACGCCGGTGACCGGCAGCACGTAGGGCAGAAAGAACATCGACAGGATCAGGCTCTGCAGCCAGCCCTTGAGACGGCTGACCATCAGGGCAATGGCCAGCGCAACTGCCGTTCCGGGCACAACCGTCAGCAGGACGAAATAGGTGGTGTTCCAGATCGCCCCGCGGAACACCCGGTCGCCGAACATGCGCTGGTAGTTATCCAGTCCGATCCAGTCACCGGGGCCGATCAGCGGTGCGTTGGTGAATGTCAGCCGCACCATCTGAATGATGGGATAGACGAACATCCAGCCATAGATGACGACGAAGGGCGCGACCAGCACGGCCGCGACCAGCATCTCGTTGCCTCGGCTCTTGGTCATTGTGCCCCCGCGCCAATAAGAATAGCCCGGCTGAACACGATCAGCCGGGCCCTGACTTGAACGTTACTTCAGCGCGTTGAGCGTTTCGGTCACTTCGTTCGCGGCATCTTCGGCGCTGATTTCGCCGTTGATGGCCGGGGTGAACGAGTTGCCCGCGGCGTCAAACAGCGGGGAGGCAACGCCGGCGAACTTCGACTTCGGGTCGAACACCAGGTTGGCCATAACCGGGGCATAGGTCGCCTGCGGCTGCATCGCCTTGTATTCGGCGCTCTCGGTCACGGCCTTGTTGGCCGGGATGTGGCCGGCAGTCGCCCAGAACAGCGCGTGGCCTTCCATCCACTTGATGATCTCGAGCACGTCGGCGTGCTTGGACGGATCAACGGTCTTGCCGGCATTGTTCGGGATGGCGAGCGTATGCGAGTCGGCATAGGTGCAGGCGTGGTCGAACAGCACCGGCAGTTCGATGGCGCCCCAGTTGAAGAGCTTACCCTGCTTTTCGAGGTCGACCATCGTGGGCACTTCCCACACGCCGTTGATCATCAGCGGGGCATCGCCCGAGGTGAACAGCGCCACGGTGGAGGGATAGTCGGTGTTGGACGGGTTGAGGCCATCCTTGACCCAGTCGGCAATCACCTGCACCGCCTTGGCCAGCTTCTCCTTGCTGTCGCCCGGGAACCAGTTGCCGTCGCTGCCGATCTCGCCATTCTGCTGGCAGAGCAGCGAATAGATGGTGCGGAAGGCGAAGCTGCCGTCGGCAGTCACGGTGGAGATGCCCCACTTGCTGCCACCGTCCTTGAGCTTCTTGAGGGCGGCATCGAAGTTGTCGAGCCCGTTCAGCCCGGTCGGCAGACCATCGGCGCCGATCAGGCCGGCGGCCGCCAGCTTGTCCTTGTTGTAGTAGAGCACGATCGGATGCTGGTCGAAGGGCACGGCGTACTGCTTGCCGTCGACGTGCACGGCGTCCCAGGTGGCGGCCGCGAACGAGTCCTGCGACAGGCCCATGGCCTTCATGTCATCGGCCGTGATCTCGGACAGAACGTTCTGGCTGACCCCGAGCGGGATGCGCGAGGCGTGGTAGGTCATGATGTCCGGGCCCTCGCCGACGGCGGTCGAGGTCTGGACCTTGGAATAGAACGGCGTACCCCAGTCGAGGGTGGTCGCCTGGATTTCGATCGTATCCTTGTGCTCGGCGTTGAAGTCCTCGATGAGCTTCTTCATGCGGACGCCGTCACCGCCGCCCAGGAAGTCCCACCACACAACGGTGTCTTTCGCCAGCGCGCCACCCACGGCCACGGTCACCAGGGCCGACGTGAGCAAGGCTGTCCTTACGATATTCCGGATCACTGCAATCCTCCCATTGTTGATTCCCGGCTGTCCTTTTGGCGGCACTCGACCGGGATTGGCGGCGGGCCATCCTCCAGCCCATGATCCGCTCAGGTACGAACCATAAGCACATCCAAAATATCGATCAATACCGGAATTGTGGATCGACTAATTCGGTGCACTTCGGTTGTGCTTCAATGACCCCGATACGAACCCGCCGGCCTCGAACCCGCTTCGTAGCGGAATCACGTGCGACAGCGGCATCGGGATCGTGGGAGAGCCCTGAGCGCTCAGGGGCCTCCGGGGTATCCGACGCGGTCTGGCACGTGGGACCGCGCGATAGGTCAGCGGTCCTGTCCGAGTGACGAGGGCAATCTCCGAATCCCGCTTGACGAGGCGGGGCGCAATCCGGTCAGAATAGACCGCATAACCCGATGTGCATCAAGAAGTCGGGTTCTCAGGGAGGTCAACTCATGCGTGCCACGGTCACGGCGCACCGGGATTTTACTGTGTCGGAGATCGACGACAGGCTCTACAGCGCCTTCCTCGAGCACCTCGGTCGCGCCATTTACACCGGCATCCACGAGCCCGGGCACAAGACCGCCGACGCGAACGGGATGCGCGGCGACGTCGCCCAGCTCGTGCGCGATCTCAAGATTCCGTATGTCCGCTACCCGGGCGGCAATTTCGTTTCGGCGTACAATTGGGAAGACGGCGTCGGCCCGGTGGAGCAGCGCCCGACGCGGCTCGACCTCGCCTGGCATACCTCCGATTCGAACGCCGTCGGCGTACACGAATTCGCCAAGTGGTGCGACACGGTCGGCACCAAGATGATGCTCGCCATCAACCTCGGCTCGCGCGGCCTCGACGAGGCGCGCAAGTTCGTCGAATACGTCAACGGGCCGGTGGGCTCGTACTGGGGCGATTTGCGCAAGAAGAACGGCCGGGCCGAGCCGTTCGACGTCAAGCTCTGGTGCCTCGGCAACGAGATGGACGGCCCTTGGCAGGTCGGCCACAAGACGGCCGATGAATACGGCCGGCTCGCCAACGAGACCGCCAAGACGCTGCGCGCTTTCGACAAGTCGCTGGAGCTGGTGGTGTGCGGCTCGTCCAATTCGGACATGCCGACCTATCCCGAGTGGGAACGGGTGGTGCTGGAGCACACCTATGATTCGGTCGACCACATTTCGCTGCACATGTATTTCGCCAACCGCAGCAACCACACCGCCAACTACCTGGCGCTGAACGAAAAGCTCGACCGCTACATCCGCACCGTCGCCTCGACCATCGACTTCGTGAAGGCCAAGAAGCGGAGCAAGAAGCAGGTCACCATTTCGTTCGACGAATGGAACGTGTGGTACCATTCGAACGCCGCCGACCGTGCGGTGCTGGACGGCAACAATGGCTGGCCGCATGCGCCGCGGCTGCTCGAGGACGCCTACAATTTCGAGGACGTGCTGCAGGTCGGCTGCATCCTCAACACCTTCATCCGCCGCTCGGACGTGGTGCGCATCGCCTGCATCGCGCAATTGGTCAACGTCATCGCGCCGATCATGACAGAGCCGGGCGGGCCGGCGTGGAAGCAGACCATCTACTATCCCTACTACTTCGCCTCGATCTTCGGACGCGGCACGGCGCTGAACCTGGGTGTCGAATGCGCCGGCTACGACGCCGACATCGCCGATAACGTGCCGTATCTCGACATCTCGGCGGTACACGACGGAGCCGGCAAGACCATCAGCTTCTTTGCGGTCAACCGGCATGCGAGCGAGGCGCTGGAGCTCAGCATCGATCTCAAGGGCTTCGGCACGGCGCGGGTCATCGACCACCAGGTGATGACGCATGCCGACCTCAAGGTGGCCAATACGCTCAAGGACCAGAACGCCGTGACGCCCAGAGCGGGCAGCGGCGTGACCGTGGACGGCGGCACGCTGAGCGGCAAGTTGCCGCCCTATTCGTATCAGATGATCCGGGTGCAGTTGAGCTAGGGCTTTCCCCGCCGAGCCACTCCCCTCGGCGGGTCCCCGGCATTGTGACTGCCGGGCTTCAGCGGGATCGGATGGCGCTGCTTCTGGCGCCACCCGATCCCTGCTATTGCGGCAGTGCTGCACAACAGGGCCGGCGGCGCAGACCGCGGCGAACCATGAGGACAAGATGACGACTACTCCCGAAGGCGTTCTGCATCCGCGGCCGCGGGTCACTCGCGCGCAATGGACCGATCTCAACGGGAGCTGGGGGTTCGCCCATGACGATGCCGACACTGGCATCGCCGAACGCTGGCAGGACGATGCCGCGCGCTTCAGCCGGCAGATCACCGTGCCCTTCCCGCCCGAATCGGAACTGTCGGGAATTGGCGAGACGGGCTTTCACCCGGTGCTGTGGTACCGGCGCAATTTCTCGGCCAAGGCCGTGGCGGGGCAACGCCTGCTGCTGCATTTCGGCGCCGTCGACTACCGGGCCAAGGTATGGGTGAACGGCTCCCTGGTGGCCGAGCACGAGGGCGGACACACGCCGTTCTCGGCCGATATCACCGCCAATCTCGACCCCTCGGGCGAGCAGGTGGTGGTGGTGCGTGCCGAGGACCAGCCGACCGATGTGACGCAGCCTCGCGGCAAGCAGGACTGGCAGGAGAAGCCGCACGCCATCTGGTACAACCGCACCTCGGGCATCTGGCAGACCGTATGGCTGGAGCCGGTGCCCGAGACCTACATCGCCGAACTGCAGCTCACGCCCGAGCTGGCCGATGGCAGCGTGCGGATCGAGGCAACGCTGAACCAGGCCTATGCCGGGTTCCTGCACATCCGCCTCGGCCGCAATGGCGAGGTGCTGGCCGAGCAGAGCGTTCGCGTCGCCGGCAATGTCGTCGACACGCGGGTGGTGATCGCAGCGGCGCAGAACGGCGTCAACCGTGGCGATCTGCACTGGACTCCGGACAAGCCCAACCTCATCGACGTGACGGTGACGCTGCTGGGCGCCGACGCCAAGCCGGTCGACACTGTGGAGAGTTATTTCGGCCTCAGGAGCGTCGGCATCGCAAATGGGCGCTTCCTGCTCAACGACCGGCCGATGTTCGTGCGTTCAGTGCTGGAGCAGGGCTATTGGCCGAAATCGCACCTGGCGGCGCCAAGCCCGGAGGCGCTGAAGCAGGAAGTCGAGCTGATCAAGAGCCTCGGCTTCAACGCCGTGCGCATCCACCAGAAGATCGAGGATCCGCGCTTCCTCTATTGGGCCGACCATCTGGGGCTGATGGTGTGGGGCGAGATCGCCAATGCCTACGAGTACAACGCGCAGGCGGTCGACCGGCTGACGCGCGAATGGCTGAGCGCGGTGAAGCGCGACCGCAGCCACCCGTGCATCGTGACCTGGGTACCGATCAACGAAAGCTGGGGCGTGACCGATATCGCCTTGCGGCGCGACCAGCAGGATTTTGCAACGTCGCTCTATTATCTGACCAAGGCGATCGACCCGACCCGCCCGGTGGTCTCCAACGAGGGCTGGGAGCACACCATCTCCGATATCTGGGGGCTGCACGACTACACGCAGTTCAAGGCGCATATCGATGAACGCTACGGCAGCAAGGAGGCGATCGAAAAGACGCTGACCGAGATGCGGCCGACGCGCAAGCGACTGCTGCTGAGGCCGGAAGACCGGCGCGGCCAGCCGGTGATGCTGACCGAATTCGGCGGCCTGTCGATGCACCCCAAGAGCGGCGAGGCCTGGTTCGGCTACGCTACGGCGCAGAGCGACGAGGAATATCTGGCGATGATCAAGCAGCTCTTCGACGGCATCTATGAAAGCACCGACCTTGCCGGCTTCTGCTACACCCAACTCACCGACACGCTGCAGGAAACCAACGGGCTCTACGACGAGAACCGCCAGCCCAAGCTACCGATCGAACGGCTGCGCGACATCATCATGCGGCCGAGCAATGCCGTGCCGAGCGAATCGCTCGATATTGCGCGGCAGCGCGCGCTGCGCGTGACCTATGGCCAGGTGGTGGTGTAGCCGCGAAGCGGACCGGTCATCGGCGGGCGCTCCCGATCAGAGCGGCAGCGCCCGCGAATATTTGACCTGGCCGAGGGCGAAGCTCGATTCGATCGAGCCGACGCCGTCGACCTGGGTCAGCTTGTCGCGCAGGAACGCCTCGTAGGCGCCGAGATCGGCACATACGACGCGCAGCAGATAGTCGAACTGGCCCGTCATCAAATAGCACTCCATCACCTCGGGCCAGCCGGCGATGGCGTCGGCGAAGCGGTCGAGCTCGCCGGCACGCTGGCGCTCGAGCTTGATCGAGACGAACACCGAGACCGGCAGCCCCACCGCGCGCTGGTCGAGCGTGATGGAATAAGCGGTGATGATGCCGGCCTCCTCCATGCGCCGGATGCGGCGCAGGCAGGGCGACGGCGAGAGGCCAACGCGGTCGGCGATGGCCTGTATCGTCATTCGGCCGTCGAGCTGCATGACGCCGAGAATGCGACGGTCGATACCAGTCAGCGTGAACTTGGCAGATTCTGCCGGTTTTTTGGTGGATTCTGGCCGAGTCTTGCGTGTCTTGCGGTCCATGCAGGCAAAATAGGCTGAAATCACCTTTCGAACCAGCGCAGAGTTGCAACCTCAGAGGAGGGAGACGGCGATGCATGGAGGGGGAAGCCCGACGAACCGAATCGCGCTGCTCGACGCGCTGACGCGCAAAGCCCTGTGGCTGTCGAGCTGGACGATCCACCACGCCAACCACATCCGTCCCAATGTCGACGGGGTGAAGGTGGGCGGACACCAGGCGTCGTCGGCCTCGATGGCGGCGATCCTGTCGGTGCTGTATTTCGCCGTGCTGCGGCCGGAGGACCGGGTGGCGGTGAAGCCGCACGCGGCGCCGGTGTTCCATGCCATCCAGTATTTGCTCGGCAGGCAGACGCGCGACCAGCTCGAGCGCTTCCGCGGCTATGGCGGTGCGCAGTCATATCCGTCGCGCACCAAGGACAGCGACGACGTCGATATTTCCACCGGCTCGGTGGGGCTGGGGGTGGCGTTCACCGCGTTTGCCTCGCTGGTGCAGGACTATGTGCGGGCCAAGCGCTGGGCACGCACCGACCGGCCCGAGGGCCGCATGGTGGCGCTGGTGGGCGACGCCGAACTCGACGAAGGCAACGTCTATGAATGCCTGCTGGAAGGCTGGAAGCACGGGCTGCGCAACACCTGGTGGGTGATCGACTACAACCGGCAGAGCCTCGACGGAGTGGTGCGCGAGGGCCTCTACGAACGCATCGAGGCGGTGTTCCGGGCGTTTAACTGGAACGTGGTTACATTGAAGTACGGCGCGCTGCAGCGGACGGCCTTCGCCGAGCCGGGCGGCGAGCGGCTCAAGGCATGGATCGACCGCTGCCCCAACGACGTCTATTCGGCGCTGATGTTCCGCGGCGGCGCGGCGTGGCGGGCGCGGCTCGCGGACGAGATCGGCGACCAGGGCGAGGTCAGCGCCCTGCTCGAGCGGCGCAGCGACGAGGAGCTGGCGGCGCTGATGGCCAACCTCGGCGGCCATTGTACCGAGACACTGCTCGAAACCTTCGAAAGCGTGACCGACGACCGGCCGACGGCGTTCATCGCTTATACGGTCAAGGGCTGGGGCACGCCGCTCGCCGGGCACAAGGACAACCATGCCGGGCAGATGACCGGCGCGCAGATCGAGCAATTGCGCGCGGCGCTGCACATCCGGCCGGGGCACGAATGGGACCGCTTCGAAGGACTCGAGCCCAGCCCGGCGGAGCTGGAGTCGTTCCTTGCGAGCGTGCCGTTCAACGCGCCGGTGGCGCGACGGCTGACCTCGCCCACCGTGCCCGGGATCGGGCCGGTGGCGCTCGACAGCGCGCCGACCTCGACGCAGGCGGCGTTCGGCCGGATCCTCGACGGCATCGCCAAGACGGACAGCGAGCTCGCGGCACGTATCGTCACCACGTCGCCGGACGTGACGGTCTCGACCAACCTCGGCAGTTGGGTCAACCGGAGGCACCTATTCGCGCGCCGCGAGCAGGCCGATGTGTTCCAGGCCGAACGCATTCCGAGCGCGCAGAAATGGCAGTTCTCGCCGGCCGGACAGCACATCGAGCTGGGCATCGCCGAGATGAACCTGATGCTGCTGCTGGGCGCCGCCGGGCTCAGCCATTCGCTGTTCGGCGAGCGGTTGCTGCCGATCGGCACGCTGTACGATCCGTTCATCGCGCGCGGCCTCGATGCGCTGAACTATGCCTGCTACCAGGACGCGCGCTTCCTGCTGGTGGGCACGCCATCGGGCGTATCGCTGGCCGGCGAAGGCGGAGCGCACCAATCGATCGGGTCGCCGCTGATCGGCATGGCGCAGGACGGGCTGGCGGCGTTCGAGCCGGCCTTTGCCGACGAGCTTGCGGTGATCATCGACTGGGCCTTCGACTACATGCAGCGCGACGGCGCCGCGCGGGCCGACCTCGCCGCATGGCCGCGCGACGTGTCGGGCGGCTCGGTCTATCTCAGGCTCAGCACGCGGGCCATCGAGCAGGTGCCGCGCAAGGTCGACGCGACGCTGCGCGACGGCATCATCCGCGGCGGCTACTGGCTGCGGCCGCCGACGCCGCAGTGCGAGGTGGCCATCGTCTACCAGGGCGTGCTGGCGAGCGAGGCGATCGAGGCGGCCGGCAAGCTCGGCAGCGACGGCAGCAATATCGCGGTGCTGGCGGTGACCTCGGCGGACCGGCTCAATGCCGGCTGGCACGGGGCGCAGCGCGGGCGGCGGCAGGGCGATGCGGCGGCGAGCTCGCACATCGAGACGCTGCTGGCGGAGCTGCCGCGGCACGCCGGGCTGGTGACGGCGATCGACGGACATCCGGCGACGCTGAGCTGGATCGGCGGCGTGCGCGGCCACCGCACGATCTCGCTCGGCGTCGAGCATTTCGGACAGACCGGCACGGTGCCCGACCTCTACCGGCATTTCGGTATCGATGCCGTGGCCATGGCGACGGCGGCGCGGAGCTTTTTTGGAGCGGGGCGATGAGGGGCGCTGGTGCAGTCGGGTCCTTCTCCCGCGGAGCGGTGGAAGGTGGCGCCGAGGGCGACGGGAGGGGGCCGCCGGACGCGCCGGTGGCCGGGCCGCCCCCTCCACCAGCTTCGCTGGTCCCTCTCCGGCGACTTCGTCGCAGGAGAGGAGTCCCGACTACGGCGTCGCGGCTGTGGCGGCTTGTCAAGCTTCACCAACTTTGTCAGACATATGTCATTGGACCAGCCGACGGGGAACGCGGCTGGCCTTCCAACAGGGAGAGACGTCAATGAACGCGCTGCTCAAGATAAGCGGTGCGGCGTTGCTGGCTGCGGCTTTGTCCGTGCCGGCCGCCTACGCGCAGAGCTCGGTCACCGGGCCCGGCGGCACCACCAGCGGCACCTATATGGACTACATGAAGACGGTCTATGACCGCGCCGGCGCGCCGGAGATCACCTCGCTGCCGCTCACCGAGTTCGACGGCGACTTCAAGCTCAACCCGATGGGCGCCGCGAGCTGGACGCAATCGGCGGACGGGCTCACCTGGACCTTCAAGCTGCAGCCCAATCTGGTGTGGAGCGACGGCGTGAAGCTGACGGCGGAGGACTATGTATTCGCGCTGCAGCGCGCCGCCAAGGAAGGCTACGACTTCAACTGGTACTGGGCCTTCGCCGGCGGCATCAAGGGCTGGGGCGACGTGACCGGCGACAAGCATGCCGACCCCTCCACGCTGGGCATCAAGGCGGTGGACGACAGCACCATCGAAGTCACCACCGACTCGCCGAAATCGTACTTCCCGGGTGTCGCCAGCCTCTGGTATCCGGTGCCCAAGCACGTCGTCGACAAGCTCGGCGACGACTACGCGCTCAATGTCGACACGCTGGTCGCGTCGGGACCGTTCATGGTCAAGACGTGGGAGAAGTCGAACAACACCATGACGCTGGTCAAGAACCCGACCTACAACGGACCTTGGCCGGCGCAGATCGACCAGCTGGTGCTCGACACGCAGATCGGGCCGCCGGAAGTGGGCTTCCCGGCCTTCATGGCGGGCGAGACGGACTGGACCTACCTCAACACCGGGCAGGTGCCCGTAGTGCAGCAGCAGTTCCCGGATGCGATCCGCAAGAACGCCGTTTTCGCCGTGTACTACCTCGCCTTCGACGTGACCAAACCGCCGTTCGACAACATCGACGTGCGCAAGGCCTTCCAGGCGGCGATCAACCGCGACGAGCTGACCTCGACGGTGCTCAAGGACACTGCGGTGCCGGCCAAGTCGATCCTGGCGCCGTCCTATCCCGGCTTCCAGCAGAAGATCGCCGACGAAGCCAAGTTCGATCCGCAACTGGCCAAGGACGAGATGGCCAAGGCCGGCTATCCGGACGGCAAGGGCTTCCCGCCGATCGAGATCTGGTATCGCGAGCAGGGCGGCTACAACGCGGCCATCGCGGCGCCGATGCTGCAGTACCTGCAGGCCCAGTTCAAGACGATCCTGGGGATCGACATGGGCATCAAGTCGATGCCGACCAAGGACTGGACGCAGGCGCTCAAGGACCAGAGCAACAATCTGTTCCTTGCCCCGTACGAGTACGACTACCTCGATCCGTCGAACTTCTACGACCTGTTCAAGACCGGCGGGCGGCACCACTACGCCTACCCGGACTACGACGCGGCGGTGAATGCCGGCGACGCCGAGGCCAATTGGGACAAGCGTCTCGAGGACTATGCCAAGGCTGAGCAGATCCTGATCGACCAGGCGCCGCTGGTGCCGCTGGTGCACCCGGTGACCATCGCCGCGGTCAGCGACAAGCTCAAGGGCGAGGGCGTGACGCCCAACAGCCAGGGCTTCACCCCGCTCGACCGCCTGGCGGGATATCTCTACACCCACGTCACCAAGCAGTAACGCAACGCGCGGGCTCCCTTACCGGAGCCCGCGCCCATTCCCCGGACGCGCGCGATGGCACTGGTCGAGATCGACGACCTGCAGGTGAGCTTTTCCCAGCATGACGGCCTGGTGCAGGCGGTGCGCGGGGTAAGCTTCACGCTCGAGCCAGGCGAGAGCCTCGGCATCGTGGGCGAATCCGGCTCGGGCAAATCGGTCACCTGCTCCGCCCTGCTACGACTGTTGCGCGAGCCGCCGGCCAAGATCACCGCCAGGGCGCTGCGGCTCGACGGCCACGACATGCTCGCGGCCAGGCCGAAAGAGATTTCCACCGTGCGCGGTCGCATCGCCGCCATGGTGTTCCAGGACCCCATGACGTCGCTCGACCCGGTGTTCACCATTGGCCACCAGATCGCCGAGACGATCACGGCGCACCGGCCGGTGTCGAAGGCAGAGGCGCTGGCGCAGGCGGTGGCGCTGCTCGAGCGGGTCGAGATCAAGAATGCCGAGGCGGTGGTGCGCTATTATCCGCACCAGCTTTCGGGCGGCATGCTGCAGCGCGTGATGATTGCCATGGCGCTCAGCTGCAAGCCGCAGGTGCTGATCGCCGACGAGCCGACGACGGCCCTCGACGTGACCATCCAGGCGCAGATCCTGCAGCTCATCAAGGACATCCAGGCCGAGTCCGGCATGGGTCTGGTGATGATCACGCATGACCTGGGCGTCATCGCCGAAACTGTCGACCGCGTGGTGGTGCTGTATGGCGGCAAGGTGATGGAGACCGGGCCGGTCGAGGCGATCTTCGAGGCGCCGCTGCATCCCTATACGCGGGCGCTGCTCAACTCCATTCCGGGCCAGACGGCCGGCAAGCAGAGGCTCACCGAAATTCCGGGCGCTTCGCCCAATCCGGCGCACCCGCCGGCGGGCTGCCCGTTCCATCCGCGCTGCCCGATGGCGATCGCCGAGTGCCAGCGCGTGGTGCCGCCGCTCGAGGCGAAGGCACCCGGACGGCTGGCGGCCTGCATCCGGGTCGAGCCGGCGCTGGTGCCGGCATGACGGCGCCCGCGCTCGAGCTGCGGGGCCTGACCAAGCGCTTCGGCGAGATAACCGCGGTCGACCGCGTCGACCTCGTGGTGCCGCGCAATTCGGTGGTGGCCCTGGTGGGCGAGTCGGGGTCGGGCAAGACCACGACGGGACTGCTGGCGCTGCGCCTGCTGGCATCGACCGCGGGACAGATCCTGCTCGATGGCGAGGACATCTCGAGCCTCGGCCAGGCCGCGCTCAAGCCGTATCGGCGCCGCATGCAGGTGGTGTTCCAGGACAGCTATGCCTCGCTCGATCCGATGATGACGCTGGGCGAGATCGTCGGCGAGCCGCTCGCCATCCATGGCATCGGCAGCCGGGCGGACCGGCGCGAGCAGGCGCAGGGCTGGCTCGAAAAGGTCGGCCTCGACGGCAGCTACGCCAACCGCTATCCGCACGAGCTCAGCGGCGGGCAGCGGCAGCGCGTGTCGGTGGCGCGAGCGCTGATCCTGGGCGCCAACGTGCTGGTGGCGGACGAGCCGACCTCGGCGCTGGACGTGTCGGTGAAGGCGCAGATCGTCAATCTGCTGCAGGATCTGCAGGCGAGCATGGGCCTGTCCATGCTGTTCATCAGTCATGACCTGTCGGTGGTACGCTCCCTGGCCGACGAGGTGGTGGTGATGCTGCGCGGCCGAGTGGTCGAGCGCGCGCCGACCGACCGCATCTTCGCCAATGCGCAGCACCCCTACACCAAGGCGCTGCTCGACGCGGTGCCGACGGTGAATCCGAGGGCGCGGCGGCGCCGCACCTTCCTCAGCCGCGAAGAGATCGCGGCGCGCACGCCGCGGCTGCACCCGCGCGAGCTGGTGGCACCGCCTTTGCTCGATACGGCCGAGCCGCAGCTCGTGGCGCTGGCGGGCGATCATTTCGTCGAGGCGATTGTAGCGGAAAGGGCCGCGCCATGACCGGATTCATCCTCCGCCGCACGCTGTCGATGCTGGTGACGTTCATCGTGGTGTCGATTGTCATCTTCCTGATGATGCATTCGATCCCCGGCGGGCCGTTCGACGGCTACGAGATGCCGCTTCCCGACAACATAAAGCAGAAGCTGATGGCGCAGCTCGGGCTCGATCGGCCGCTGTGGGAACAGTATCTGCGCTATATGTGGGGCGTGCTGCATCTCGATTTCGGCGTGCCGTACCAGAGCCCGGGAGAGACGGTGATGGGCCTCGTGGCGCATGCCTGGCTGCCGAGCCTGACGCTGGGCGGGCTGGGCATTCTCGTCGGCGCGCCGATCGGCATCCTGCTCGGCATGGCCGCGGCCCTGCGGCGCAATTCGTGGGTCGACTACCTCGCCTCGGCAGTGGCCACGCTCGGCCTTACCATTCCGGTGTTCATCATATCGACCGGGCTGATCCTGGTGTTTGCCGTGTGGCTGCACTGGACGCCGGCGAGCGGCTGGGGCGAGCCGAAGCGCTGGATCCTGCCGATCCTCGCCTATGCCGCGGTGCCGCTCGCCACCTATGCGCGCTACGCCCGCTCGACCATGCTCGACGTGCTCAACAAGCCGTTCGTATCGGTGCTGCGGGCCAAGGGGCTGAGCGAGCGCCGCATCATCTTCCAGCACGTGCTGCGCAACGCCGCCATTCCGATGGTCACCATCTTTCCGGCGATGTTCGTGGGCATCGCCACCGGCTCGATCTTCGTCGAGGCGATCTTTCGCGTGCCCGGGCTCGGCGCCTATTTCGTCTCGTCCATCGACAAGCGCGACTATCCGCTGGAGATGGCGCTGATGCTCTTGATCAGTGCGCTCTATTCGGTGTCGTACCTGCTGGCTGACGTGCTCTATGCCGTGCTCAACCCACGCATCCGGGTGGACGGGAGGCAACGATGACCGAGCTCGCCAGCGCCGCGCCGCCGCGGCTCGCCAAGCCCGATGCGGTGCGCCAGCGCAGTCCGCTGTACTTCGCGTGGCGGCGGTTCGTCGCCAACAAGGCGGCGCTGGGCGCCGGCATCGTGCTGCTGATCATCGTGCTGATGGCGATCTTTGCGCCGGTGATCACCGTCACCGGCCCCAACGACCAGGCGTTCCTCGTCAACGCGCTCAACTTTCCCTCGGCCGCGCACTGGTTCGGCGTCGACAATCTCGGGCGCGACTTCTTCACGCGCATCGTCTACGGGGCACGGGTGTCACTGGGCATCGGCTTTTCGGCAGCGGTGTTCAGCCTCATCGTCGGGCTGCCGCTCGGGGCGCTGGCGGGCTATCTCGGCGGCAAGTTCGACTGGGTGGTGATGCGCATCATCGAGCTGTTCTCGGTGGTGCCGCCGCTGCTGGCCGCACTGCTGCTGGCGACGGTCACGCATGGCGGCGTGTGGGCCATCGTCCTGATCGCAGCCCTGTTCGGCTGGCGCGACGTATGCCTGTTGGTACGGGCGCAGGTGAAATCGTTCCGCGAGAAGGAATTCATCATGGCGGCGCAGGCGCTGGGCGCTTCGCCCTGGCACATCGTGTGGCGCCACCTGATTCCCAATTCGGTGTCGCCGATCATCGTCGGCTTCGTGCTGGCCATTCCCTTGGCGATGATGCTCGAAGCCTCGCTCAGCTTCCTCGGCATCGGGGTGCAGCCGCCGACCCCCAGCTGGGGGCAGATGATCAATGTCGGCATGAATTTCATGTTCTTCTACTGGCACATGGCGGTGTTTCCCACCGCCGCGCTCGCCATCACAATCCTTGCGGCCTCGCTTCTCGGCGACGGCCTGAGGGATGCGTTCGACCCCACCCTGAAAGGCCGCTAGACGTGTCGTCCAATCTCGCGCAGCAGTTCCTGCTGGATCCCGACGTGC